>CAZZYX010000085.1:0-15698 GCA_964658485.1 uncultured Acetobacteraceae bacterium
TGCAGAAGGTGACATGCACCACCAACTGGAAACTGGCCGTCGACAATGCGTTCGACTGGTATCACGGGCCGTTGACCCACGCTTCCGCGTTCATGGCCGGCTACGCTCGCGGTAAGCTGTTGCCCCCCGGCCAGAAGGTGCCCACGGCCGACTTCACGCGTCAAAGGGTCCTGCTGGGGAATTATGGTCATGCGATCAGCGGCACCCGCATCGATGACGCCATGTTGCAGAACGACGCAGAAAACATGGCGGCCGGTCGTTCGGTCATGGACATATCATGGCGCAACGGCCCAGGGGTGCGCGAAGAACTCGGGCCGGTCGGCATCCATACCCGGGGCCATCCGAACATCTTTCCAAACATGTGGA
This sequence comes from uncultured Acetobacteraceae bacterium, assembly GCA_964658485.1. GTDB lineage: Bacteria > Pseudomonadota > Alphaproteobacteria > Sphingomonadales > Sphingomonadaceae > Novosphingobium. The sequence continues at coordinate 367 of CAZZYX010000085.1, forward strand.
TTGTCGGTGGCGGCACCCAGATCAGTCTGCGCTTGCCAAAGGGACCCGGGAAGACCGAAACTTGGTGGTTTGCCATAGCAGAGAAAGGCCTCTCCAAGGATGAATTGAGGGCGCGCGTCACTATGGCGGTTCATACGCATGGCCCGGCAGGTTTGCTGGAGCAGGACGACGGCGAGAACTGGGACCAGAGTACGCGGGGAACACGAGGAGTGGTCGCACGACGCCACCCGTTGAACTTCGCGATGGGACTGGGTCACGGACGGGTCCAGGGTGCCGATCAGGGCCCCGGCTATATCGACACCACGGTGAATGAACACGCCCAGCTTTGGATCTGGCAGTCATGGGCAGACTGGATGGAGGCCGAGGACTGGCAGGCTTTGCGCCGCGATCATTCTCGACCACCGGCCGATGCAATCTGAAACTCCACAGACGATATGCCTGGCCGACCAGCCGATCAGCCGTTGAGCGCCAGCTTTTTATCTGAAGCGGTAAATGCAGCGCGACGGCCTTCCAGAAATAAGGAAGCAGACGCTGCCGCCTCGATATCGAGGAAGGCTTTGCCTTGGTCGGGCAGGCCGCCAAAGAGCGCACGCGTGGTCCACCCCCCCACGGCAAGGTCAAAGAACCGAATAGCGTCGGCTTCGCAGTCGGTGCAATTCAGTACGCCTTTGCGAGTACATTCACGAAGGAAGTCGGCCAAGCCGTCCACGATCGGTTTTATTGCCATGGCGGTGAAGGCCGATCGTAACGCCGGAAATTCGTGGCCGTGCGCCACGACCATGCGGCCGACAAAGAGCGCGTCACCGCTCACGCTGCCTTCGAGCGCAGAGCGTGCAAACGCCGTCAGGCCGGCAATCGGATCGTCACTGTCAAGAGCTTCCCAGTCAATTCCCGCAACACGACGTTCACTGATGCGACGCATCACCGCAACGAACAACTCTGCCTTGGTCGGGTAGTACCGAAACAGCGTAGCCTTCGATCCGCCAAACTGTCTGGCAATGCGATTGGTACTGGCCCCGGTGAAGCCCTCGGTGGAGAATTCGGATTCCGCCGCAGCAAGAATCCGCTCGGTCACGAGCTGCGGATCGCGGCTAAAAAAGCGCTTGTGTTGCATTGTTTCCTTCCATAAAAGTACCACTTGGTTCATTAGATTGACCGGGAGTGCGTTGTGGCTGAGCACGTTAGAAACCTTTGGTATATGGCTGGATGGGAACAGGAAGTCGCAGACGACGGGTTCCTTGCTCGCACCTTGCTCGACACTCCTATGGTGTTTTTCAGGAAAGAGAAGGGGGACGGGTATGTCGGCTTGGTCGATCGCTGCCCTCATCGATTTGCTCCACTAAGCCTTGGGAAGCGCGAAGGCGATAGCGTGATCTGCGGCTACCATGGCCTTACCTTTGATGAGAGCGGCAAATGCATCCGCAATCCGTTCTCGGATACAATTCCGCCGGCGTGCAGCGTGCGCAGTTTTCCCGTTTGCGCAAAGGACTCGATCCTGTGGTTCTGGGCGGGTGACCCGGAAGCGGCGGACCCGACCGCAATCGGCGATTTTTCCTGCATGACCGGAGCTGCTCCGCACGGCAGAGGGCATATGGAGTTTAAAGCCAATTTCGAGCTGCTGACAGACAACCTCATGGACCTCAGTCATATCGAATTCGTCCACAAAGGTTCGATTGGTGGTGGTGGAGTAATCTTCCAGGGGACGCACGGCATCAAGATCGATGGCGACGCGATATGGTCCAACTGGTGGATGCCAAACATCGCGCCGCCGCCCTGGGCAACCTTCCTGCCCTCTGACTCAAAGGTCGATCACTGGCTCGAGATGCGTTGGGCGGCACCGGCCTCCATGCTGCTTGAAGCCGGAATCTGCCAAGCCGGTGTTGATCGCGAGCAGTCCACGATTGCAAAAATGGTGGGACCGCACATCATCACGCCGCAGACGGAAACGAGTTCTCATTATTTCTACGGCTATCCTGTCAGCACTGGCGGCGAAGATCCGGTCGGCGAAGCATTTACCAATGAAGATCAACCGATGATCGAAGCCGTTCAACGCAATATGGGAAATACCGACTTCTGGGGCAGGCGGCCGGTGATTCTGTCGCACGATACAGGCTCGGTGATGGCTCGTCGGCGGCTCATGAAGCTCCGTCATCAGGAAGCCGATTCCAGCACCGTTAGACCACAGGATCTCGGTCTGTCATCATTACCTATCTCATCCGAGAATGCCGAAGATGTTCTGGAGGTATAGAGTAACGATATGCTGAGCCATGGCCTTGCATCATCTCGACCGTGGGGAGGTGTGCAAGCTTGCGCGAGCGGTGATAAGACTGTATTCCCAAAATGAGAGAAATGTGATTGGGATAGCCAATGGTCGAAATCGAGTCGAAGCGTGAACCGCTCAGAGCTACGCTGCACGAAATAGCGTTGCAATCACCTGATGTGGCGCAGCTCGCCCGGTTCTATGACGATGCGCTTGGCTATAGCTTCACTGAAGATTTTGCAGGCTGTCTCGGCGTCGCCCGCGACCGCCGGTTGCGTTTATGCGCCGGTCCCCAGAACACCTTGGGATATGCGGCATATGCGATGCCCGATCGCAGCGATCTCGACGCTCTGACACGACGGCTGAGTATAGCGGGGACACCATTCGAACGTCACTCGCTAATCGGGATGAGCGATGCCTTGAGGTTTCAAGACCCCGACGGCAATGTTTTGGTTTTTGGATTGGCTGAAGACATCGAGGAGCGGCGATACAGCGAGCTTGCAAATAGACCAGCGCGCCTCCAGCATATTGTTTTCGCCAGCACCGATGTTACCAGAATGCTGCAGTTCTTTACAGACGTCGTCGGATTCACGTTGAGCGATCGCGTGCTCGACGATCATGGTAATCTCAAAACGGTATTCGTCAGATGCAGTCATGAACACCACAGCCTGGCAATATTTGCAGCTAACGAATGCCGTCTGGATCATCACTGCTATGAGGCCGTAGAGTGGAATCTAATCCGAGACTGGGCCGATAGTTTTTCGCGGCATCGGATAGCTTTGAAATGGGGGCCAGGTCGCCATGGACCTGGAGATAACCTGTTTCTGTTTATCCACGATCCTGACGGAAACTGGGTGGAAATATCCGCTGAGCTCGAAACCGTTACAGCCGATCGTCCGGTGGGCGACTGGCCTCACGAGGAATATACCCTTAATTCATGGGGGATAGGTCTACTGAGAAGCTGACGCCGGCATGCTCGGTGGTATGGGCGAAATGCAGGCGGTCGGACTGCTTTCGGATATGAACCTTCGCTGGAAAGGCTGGCTCCAGGTAAAGAGATGCTAATCGCCCGCAGCCCAACTGGCGCGATGCGAAAGCGCGAAAACTCAAGAAGCCTGGCGATCGCAGACTCACGGCAAGCGCCAGTTACCTGACCTGAAAAGTGAAGGCCGCAATGATCGGAGCGAAATCGCGAGCCGCGCGCAACGGCGGCGATTGAAAAGATATCTATGAAACGGGAAGGCCGTCGATGAAGAACGTAGATTTGATCGTAGTGGGCGGAGGCGGCGCTGGGCTGATGGCGGCGATAACCGCCGCCGGACGTGGCACAAGCGTTGTCCTGCTGGAAAAAGGACTGCAAGTAGGTGGGACAACAGCTTTGTCGGTCGGGTCGATATCGGCCTCGGGGACCAGCTACCAGGCCGCCGCCGGGATAAAGGATACGTCGGCAAGCCACATCGGCGATCTCGACGCAGCGACCCAGCGCCTCGGTATTGAGGACGATCCGGCGCTACGCGAACTGCTGGCTGAAAATGCTGGCGAAACCGTCGAAATTTTAAAGAAGCTTGGCGTCAACTTTCTCGGACCGTTTCCTCAGCCGCCCAGCAGTGCAGACCGCATGCATCAGGTCGTGCCGACTTCGCGGGCTTATATCGAGTGTCTTGAGCAAGCCTGTCGTCGACTCTCTGTCGAGGTCATTGTGGATTGCCGGGTGAGTTCACTCATCAGCGAAAACGGCCGGATTGTCGGGGTGATTGCAAAAAAAGGAACGGGCGATGATCTGCGCGTGATGTCTCGGCATGGCGTTATTCTCGCCACCGGCGACATGGCCGCAAATGCCGCGTTACTACGTCAGTATATCAAGTCCTGGCCGGAAAACATCGAGCCGTGGAATCCGCTGGCGACGGGGGACGGGCATATCATGGCATGTGATGTCGGCGCCCGCATTCTACCGAGGCACGACATGGGTCCGGAGCACGTCATGAAAATGCGCTTCGTTCCTCCCCCGACCAAGCCAAGACTGCAGCGGCTCCCGCTGAACAGGGTGGCAACGTCATTTATGGCCTGGGCGATGAAGCGGTTACCTGGGAAGTTGACGCGGCCATTTGTTATGAGTTTCATAACGGCCGCTCTGAGGCCCGATCCAGAAGTGTTCAAGGCGGGTGCGATCCTGGTCAATAAGGCTGGAAAACGAGTTAGCGGCGATATTGGTATTCCTGAAATCAGCCTCGCTAAAGAGGAAGTCAGGGAGTGCTGGCTAATATTAGATGAACGTTTGGCTAAAAGGTTTTCTAAATGGCCTGATTTTCTATCTACTGCGCCCGGCGTCGCTTATGCATACTTGCCTGATTTTAAACGTTCGCGGCCTGATTTATACACCGCTGGACGCAATCTCAGCGATCTTGCGAGTAAACTATCATTACCCGCGCAGGCTTTACATGATACCGTAAACGCTGTGAATGCCGAGCGTGTGCCGGAAAGGCAGTTGCAGGAAGGCGCTTATTGCGCATTGGGGCCTTTGAAGCTGTGGGGCCTGGCAGCGCCGATCGGGCTGGCAGTGGATACAAAGTTGCGCGTCCTTGATCAGGATGACAGACCAATCGCGGGTTTGTTTGCTGCTGGAAACGCCGGGCAAGGGCGCTTTACAATTTCCGGCCACGGCCATGGTCTTGGTTGGGCTTTCACGTCCGGAAGGCTCGCTGCCCTGGCCGCACTGGCGGAACCCGGCGGGTAAATAGAGGCCGAGGCGGGTGGCCCCGCGGACGCCTTGACTGTCCAATTAATCCGACCAGTGCTGCATCATGGCGACACGCTCGCGTCAATGTTCACCGCGCGTATAGGCCAGACGAACCTATCCCTGCGGTGAGGGCCGCCTTGCCGTGATAAGCCGATCTTTCAAGATGGCGTCGAGCAGCCCCGGCAGGACCGGGCAGCAGAAGCAGGAGCCGGTCGCGGCGGGTTTCCGCGCGTGGCGGGAGCGTGGCGGAGATCGCTCCCCGCGCGGATCTGCGGCCCAACCAGATCTACAAGTGGCGGCAACAGATGGACCGGGCAGCGGGGGCTTTAGGCTTTGCCGATGGCTGCTAGCTGGGTATTCCGCTCTGCCTGATACGCGCGCTCTGCGGCAGGTATACGGCCATCTATAGCCGCGCGCCGGCCGTTGGTATCAAGCGACAGCTTCGATTCGCTCGAACCCGCCCGCTGGCCCCGTCAAAACGTTGGTCTGCCTTCAGAATATGCTGGCGGTAATAGCGGACGCTGTGCGGGCTTCGATTAGAGACAAGGGGTCGTCCTTCATGCTGCGGTTGCGGCATCCGACCGTTGTGAAACCTAGGGCTTCTGCTTTTTCGTCACCTCTCAATGACTTGAGAGGGGGTGGTGCCCAGAAGAGGACTCGAACCTCCACGTCCTTGCGAACGCCAGCACCTGAAGCTGGTGCGTCTACCAATTCCGCCATCTGGGCACGGGGCGCTCTGCTTGTTTGCTTTGCACCGGGTAGGAGGGCGCCGATAGGCAGGCGGGGGCGGGTTGTCAACGGTTCATCGTAATCGCTGTTCCGGCATTGCGCGGCGATGCGCGGCGGTGCAATGGGGATTCAGCGGACGGTGAGCAAGCGAAGGGTTTCAGACATGGCGGGCGCCGATTTCGAGGGCAGGAACGACAACAGCCTGCGTGACAAACTGGTCGTGCTGACCGGCGGCAGCGGCTTTTTTGGTGGGCATCTGGCGCAGGAATTGCTGAAACGGGGCGCGCGGTTGCGCATGGCCAGCCGCCACCCGGAAAGGGCATATTTCCTCAAGCCGCTGGGCAATCTCGGCCAGGTTCAATTTGTCCGCTGCGATGTTTCGCGGCATGGCGATCTGGCCGCCGCGATGGTGGGCGCCGATGCTGCCATCAATCTGGTTGGTGCCTTTGCCGGCGATCTCGATTCGGTGCAGGGCAAGGGCGCGGGCAGGATTGCCGTCGCCGCGCGGGATGCGGGAGCAGGCGCGTTCGTGCATGTCTCGGCGATTGGCGCGGACCCGGCCTCGACCGTGCCCTATGCACGCAGCAAGGCCGATGGGGAGGCAGCGGTGCTCGCAGCCTTTCCGCAGGCGACGATCCTGCGGCCCTCGATCCTGTTTGGGCCGGACGATCAGTTTCTGAATATGTTCGGCGGCTTGATCGCGACTTTTCCAGCGTTGCCGGTGTTCGCACCCGCCGCCCGGCTGCAGCCGCTATTCGTCGATGACGCGGCGCTGGCCGCGGTGCACGCCCTGGTCGATGTGGCCGCGCATGGCGGACGCATTTACGAGATTGCAGGGGCAGAGGTGCTCACCATGCTGGCTTTGAATCAGCGCATTGCCGCCGCGCAGGGTCGCCGGCGGCTGTTTATGCCGCTGCCCGATGCCGTATCGGGGGCGATCGCCAGCACCACCGGCTGGGTGCCCGGCGCTCCGCTGACAACGTCCAAGTGGAAGCTGCTGCAACCCGGGAATGTCGCCTCGGGCAAATTGCCTGGGCTTGCCGAATTGGGAATCAGCCCGCGACCGCTGGGGCTGTTTCTCGATCGCTGGATGTTGCGCTATCGCGAACATGGCCGCTTTGGCGCGGGAGCGAGCCGCGCGGCTTGAGGATTTAAGCGTTTACGTCGGAATAATGGCTCGGCGGCTGGATCACTTCCATGCGTTCGGCCAGTAGCGGGCGAAAGCTGGGGCGGCTCTTGAACACCGAATACCAACTGCGCGCCTGGTCATGGCCGCTCCAGTCCAACCCACCGAGGTAATCGGCAACCGAAATTTGCGCTGCGGCCGCGAGATCGGCCAGGCTCATCGTCGCGCCGCCCAGCCAGGGGCGGTGATCGATCAGATAATCGATGTAATACAGATGATCATGTGCCAGCCGCAGCGCATCGCGCAGCGTTTTGCCATCGGGAGCCTGCCGCAGGATCAGGCGCTTTTTCATGCGCTCGTTCAGCAGCGGCGCGGTCACGTCATCGAAGAAGTTCTCGTCGAAGAGCGCGACCAGCCGCCGGATTTCCGCACGACCGGTGGCGGTGCCGTTGATCATCGGGTTCTTGTCGTTCGTTTCTTCCAGATACTCGCAGATCGCCCGGCTGTCGCTCAGGGTGATTCCCCGTTCCGGATTATGCAACACCGGCGTGCAGCCGGCCGCGTTCATCGCCAGGAAATCGTCGCGTTTTTCCCAGGGATTTTCCCGCCACAGCTCGTAGGCAATGCCCTTTTCGCTGAGCAACAGGCGCAGCTTGCGGCTAAACGGGCAGAGCGGAAATTGGTAAAGTTGCCACATGGCCGACCCATGCCTCATGCCGGGGCGCTGCGTCCACCCATGATGCGCGTGGCAGGGAATCAAAACAGGTGGAAAACATGCTCCGCTGGCGGTTGAATGATTTCAACCATCGACCGGCATCCCGCTTTCAGCCATCCACTCAATAATCCTGGTCGATCGCGCCCACCCCGCTGACTTGCGAAGTGAGTTCTGCCGGTTTGCGATGCAGGGTCACGCTACCCGCGCCGGACACGGCGACGGAGACCCGGCCGGTAGCGGCAAGATCGACACTGCCGATGCCAGAAAGCGATACCGCAGCGTCCGTCGCACTGAGTTTGCCGAGGTCGACACTGCCCGCGCCGGAACTGGACAGGGTTACCGTCCGCACCTTGCCACTGACGTCGAAATCACCCGCGCCGCTCAAATTGAGCTTTAGGTCGTCCTGGTCGAGATCGTTCAGAGAGACATCGCCGGCACCGGCCAGGGTCAGCGGCGGCACCCGCGGCGCGACGATCCTGATATCCAGCGAGCGATGCGTCCATCCCGACGTATCGGACAGCGAAAGGCGCCCGTTTTCCCACCGCACTGCCGAGATCATCCGGGCCGGCCCGCTGATCGTCATCCCGGGATGCTCGCCGCGTTCGAAATGAAGCTCGACCGGGGCGTCCACGACTAGCGGTACGGCGGGATCGAACGGATAGCTGCGGGTGGTGACCGGGCCATGCTCGTGATCATCGTCATCCGTGGTCCAATTCCAGTCATTGAAATGCCAGCCGCTGCTGTGCATGGCAGCCAGCATGCCCCTGCCGCCGATGGCCCAGGCAGCGCTGAGCAGCAGGATCGCCAGCACCAGGCCGCTGGCAGCGACCACGAGCAGTTTCTTGGTCACAAAGCTTCTCCTTCGAGTAAGGGCCGGTCGGCCGCGATGGCGGGCTTGATGATCCGGTAATGCAGCCGGCCGAACCAGATCAGGGCATTGACCATGAAAATGGTCACGATGGTCAGCACCGCGCCACCGGCGATGGCCGCTGCCATCAGGCCCAGCCCGCCAATGATCGCCGCCAGCACGCCACCGGGAAAGCCGCTGAACGGGCCGGCGATAGCCAGAGCACCGCCGGCGATGAAGATCCCGAGCAATGCCATGTATAGCCCGAAGATCACCCCGATCACCGGCAACAGGATCGGGGCCAGCACCAGGATATCGAGCGCACCCAAGCCCAGCACGCCGATCACCGCGGTCATCGCCGAAGACGGATTGCGGCCTTCTTCCCAGCGGCGCACCCCGGCTTCCAGCTTGAGTTCGCGGGCAATCCGCCACGGATCGCCGAGTGCGCTCGCCACCTCCGCCTCGCTGCGCCCTTCGTCATGGGCGGCATCGAAATGAGCCGCGTAATCGGACATGATGTCATCGATCGCGGGCGGCGCCATCCCGGACAGGCCACGATGCAGCTTCTTGAGAAAATCTTCACGCGTCATGGTTGTCCTCCGCTTCTGCTGCGTTTGCCAGCTCTACTCCGCCGATCAATTCTTCCACGGACGCGGTGAAGCTGCGCCATTCGGCCAATTGCTGGGCGAGCGCGGCACGCCCGGCATCGGTGAGCCGGTAATATTTGCGAGGTGGGCCGGAGGGCGATTCCTCCAGGTATGTGGCCACCAGCCCATCACCCTGCATGCGGCGCATGAGCGGATAAATGGTCCCTTCACCCATATCCACCGCCAGCGAAAGCTTGCTGGCAATTTCATAAGCGTAGCTATTACTTCGCGAAAGCAGCGCCAGGACGCAAAATCCCAGCACTCCCTTCTTCAACTGAACTTCGATGGCTTCCGGCACGAATCACCTCTCTGCTTGGAGCAGGTGACTACCATCTAATACCATGCGCTGCAAGGTACCAGGTTATGACATGGTGCGGGTTAGTGCAAGATAGTGGATCGCCTTAGTCACCTGGGCCCTACTATAGCATCGGTAAGGTCTGCACGGACTTGGTCCACGATCCCGCTCTGCCTGGCGCACAGAAGACAAAGGCGTGCTATCCCGACCCGGAGTGATTTCAGCTCAACCACTGGCCAGCCAATACAATACCAGGACGCCGGACGAAAATCCGAGGCGACGAAACTGCCAAAATTAGCGGGTAGGTCTTCCATCCGCCCCTAAAGAGGTGCGAGGATGGCATTCGGTATAGGCAGGTGTCCTATACCGGGGATCGGACAATCAGGAAATCGTTACGCAGCCCGCATCACTGCGACTTTGCCACCCGGCGATAAGGGATGAACTGCTGCAATCCTACAAAGCCATCATAGCTGTGCGTACTGCGATCGCGCAGCTGGATGGTATCCAGGTTGCAGTTTTGGTCCGTGGTCGGATGCGAGATCAGGATATCGTTCGAGTTGAGCATGTCGGCGTTTGTCGGACGGTTGACGTAGATTACCGAGCCAGAGCCATAGACGATGGCGGTCTTGTCGATCACGGTCGTGCTATCGTTACCGGTAAACAGGCTGATGCAGCTTATTGGCTTTTCAGGGACGCGGCCTTCCAGCAGCTTGGCGAGTTGCTGTTCGCCGGTCAGCTTGTCCCTGGCAAGCGCGGGCGTCGCCGCTATCAGGATTATTCCCGTGGCGGCGGCCAACAATACAGGATCAAATGCAAACCTAGCCATGACGCTGCTCCAATAACCGGCCTGTCTTAACCAGGCTTAACTGAACGCAATCTGACCCGGATGGTTTCCGCCCGGTCAGGCAGTTCCGCCGACGGTCAGGCCCTCGATCAGCAATGTCGGCTGGCCGACGCCTGCCGGCACGCTCTGGCCGCCCTTGCCGCATACGCCAATGCCCTCGTCGAGGGCCATGTCGTTGCCGATGCCGACGACGCGGGTGAGCACCGATGGGCCATCGCCGATCAGCGTCGCACCCTTGATCGGAGCGCCCAGCCGGCCATTTTCGATGCGGTAAGCCTCGGTACAGGAAAACACGAACTTGCCGCTGGTAATATCCACCTGGCCGCCGCCAAAGCTCTTGGCAAAGATGCCGTTCTTGACCCGGCTCAGCAGTTCGGCGGGGTTGTCGTTGCCACCGCGCATGAACGTGTTGGTCATGCGCGGCATCGGCGCATGGGCATAGGATTCGCGCCGGCCATTGCCGGTCGGCGCAACGCCCATCAGCCGGGCATTGAGCCGATCCTGGATATAGCCCTTGAGGATGCCATCCTCGATCAGGATATTTTCCTGCGTCGGGGTGCCCTCATCATCGATCGACAGCGATCCGCGCCGGCCCGTCAGCGAGCCATCATCGACCACGGTTACCCCGGGCGCGGCGACGCGCTGGCCCAGCCGTCCGGAAAAGGCGCTGGTGCCCTTGCGGTTGAAATCACCCTCGAGGCCATGGCCCACCGCCTCGTGCAGCAACACGCCGGGCCAGCCCGGTGCCAGCAGCACCGTCATTTCCCCAGCCGGTGCAGCGACGCTTTCGAGGTTGGTCAGCGCTTGGGCCAGCGCCTCGTCGATGGCGCGATTCCAGTTGGCCGGGTCGAACAGGTCGTCGTACATCCAGCGCCCGCCCATGCCGAAGCTGCCGGTTTCGCGGCGACCATTGCTTTCGGCGACGATCGAGACGTTCAGCCTGACCAACGGACGGATGTCCATGATCGGATCGGCATCCGCGCGCACTATTTCGACCACCGACCAGCTTGCCGCCAGGCTTGCCGAAACTTGCGCCACGCGCGGATCGCGAGCTCGCGCGGCGGCGTCGATCGTCTCCAGCAATGCAACCTTTTCGGCAAAGCCCAGAGTGTCTAGCGGCGAGGCATCGGTATACAGGTGGCGATTGCTGGCGCGTGGCGGTGCCGAGCGCGGCGCGGTGGACGGATCGAGCAGGCTCAGCGTCTCCCCGGCGCGGGCGATGGCGGCGGCGGAAATATCGTTGGCGTGAGCGAAACCGGTCATCTCTCCCGAAACCCCGCGCAAGCCGAACCCGGCGTCGCGCGAATAATCGGCAGTCTTCAGGCGGCCATCGTCAAAGCCGAACGCTTCGGAAGCGACGAACTGCAGGTAAAGCTCACCGTCATCGCAGTTCTTCAGCGCGGTCTGCACCAGTGCGCGGGCTTCGTCGGGGGTCAGCTGGCCGGAGCGATACAACAGCGAGCGGGGATCGGGGAGTTGGTTCATATCCGGCATATAGGGACGCGGCCGCCGCGCGCCAACTCCTTCAGTGCGGTACTGCGCTATCCAGCACGAACCGCTTGTCGCAATAGGGGCAGTCGATGAAACCTTTTTCGTCGATTTCCAGATAAACGCGCGGATGGCCCAGCGCCGCAGGCGGATAGCCGCCCGTGCTGCGGATGCCGGTAGCGCCGTCGCAAATGACACGGGCGGAGTGCGTCTGGACGGTTTCGGGCGGCTGGTTCATGGCGTGACCGATAGCAGGAGCGGGCAGAGGTTGCCAGTGCATGTTATTGCAAGTGCGAAGGTTCAGGTGGAAGGCCCGTGCCTATGCGCCCCGGCCAAGTCGCCATGGCGTCCTCGCGCTACCCGCCATCGTTGCGGCTCGCGACTCTCATTTCGGCCACGCGCACTCAAGGATGGAACCCTGAAGCGCCATTTGCGGCAGGAAGCGGGCGCGGCGTGAATGACACGCCAAAAACACGGTTGGCTGGCAATCAACGATAAGGGCCGCACGAACGTCGCGCGGCCCTTCGTTTCTTCTGGTTTGAATGGTTCAGGCAGCGGTCAATTTCGACCCGGTCATTCGGCGGCGCATTGCCACACCGGTCATGCCCAGCCCGACCAGCATCAGCGCCCATGTCTCGGGCTCAGGTACGGCACCGGTCAAGGCGACGCCACTGAGTAACACGATGGGAGGGTCACCGGCCGGCGTTCCAATGGCGAGGAACTTCAATACCTCGCTGGTAGAGGTCGCGGTGAACGACATTGTCTCGGTAAACCAAGGTGTGACGCCATGCGATGCATTGTTCATCAGCGTCGAGAGTTGCGAATCCTTGCCGAGGGAAACCTGCCAGCGCTCGGTGGTAGCGCCATTTTTCCCCTTTTGCTGAGCGGCGGCCTGGCTGAAGGTCAGGATATAGGTTTTGTTCACCTCTAATCCGGTCAGGGTTTGCCAGATGGCAGCCCCATATCTGGAATTACCGTCGATCGCGATGGTATTGCCGCCACCCGGAGCATCGGACACGGTACCATATAGGCCCCTATTGCCGTTGAATGCCGATCCATTGGTTCCTGCGAAGAGCAGCGATGCGTTGGTCGCGCCAACGCCGCATGAGTTATTGTTGCAGGCGGAGGCCCAGTTGGTGACATTCGACGTGCAGGTCTTGCCTACCTGGCAGATATAGCCGCCGGGGCTGGCTAGAGTGGTTGCTGTAAAATTCCCGTTCTTCACGAAATTTACGGTGGTCGCATGAGCAGGAGACATCCCGAAAATAGCGACTGATGCTGATAAGAGGATAGCGGCCACCCGCGATCTCGTCCAAAAAATCTTAAATACTCGAAACATGCTATATCTCTCTTGTTATATTGATGAATGTACTGCAAAAAAGAGCAAAACTGTTACTCGCGCCTCGCGCTGACCGCAGAACAAGCGACAAAGATGTAGCAAGATGCATGCCACAAAATTGAATTATTGAATGAAAAAGGTTTTTTATTTGACGAAAGTAAAAAACACAAAATGTGTAAGGCTGAGTGACAGCTGGGAGTGCAAAACCGCGCCGATCGACGCGGCTTCGACCAGGCCGACGAAAAGACCGGCGTGATCACCGGAATTTCGAGCTAACCCAGCTTGGCAAAATGAGCCTGATCCGGCCCTGCATAATGATAATGGCGGTTTTCGAACGAATTCAACTGAAGCCCGGCTTTCAGGCTTCTATTGAAACGTCGATTTCCGGTCGGCATCTGAACACGATCAAACGCCCGAAGAGCGAGGGTGTCGATCGATAACCAACGCGGCCAACGCGACACGGCTGGGATCTGGGGCCAAAAGCCCCAGAAAAGCCACCTTCCCTGTCTCTTCTTAGGAACCTGCTCTTTACCCGCTCGCCCCGCTGGTCCTAAGGGAGACGCCATGACGATCCCTCCCGCTATCTCCATCCGCAATCTGGTCAAACGTTACGCCGGCTTCAAAGGAGCGCCGGGCAAGCTGGCGCTTGACGATGTCAGCTTCGATGTGCCGCAGGGGCAGATATTCGGTCTGCTCGGTCCCAATGGCGCAGGCAAATCGACGCTGATCAATATTCTGGCCGGGCTGGTGATGAAGACCAGCGGCAGCGCGTCGATCTGGGGCTTCGACATCGATGCCGACAGTCGCAATGCCAAGCGCGCCATCGGCATCGTCCCGCAGGAAATCGTGTTCGATCCATTTTTCACGCCGTTTGAGGTGCTGGAAAACACCGCCGGGATGTACGGCGTGCGCAAGGCGGACCGGCGCTCAGCCGAATTGCTGGCGGCGGTGCATCTTTCGGACAAGGCAGCGGCCTATTCCCGGACGCTGTCGGGCGGCATGAAGCGGCGCCTGCTGGTGGCCAAGGCGATGGTCCATTCGCCCCCCGTGCTGGTGCTCGACGAGCCGACCGCGGGTGTCGATGTCGAACTGCGCCGGCAATTGTGGGAACTCGTCAAGCGGCTGAACGGCGAGGGCGTAACGGTCGTGCTGACGACGCACTATCTGGAAGAAGCCGAGCAATTGTGCGACCGAGTTGCCATCATCAATCATGGCAAGCTGATCGCCAACAAGCCGACGCGCGAATTCCTGGACATGGCGCGCGAGAAGATCGTGGTGCTGACGCTGGACCGTGATGTCGCCGCCGCACCGCGCGACGAGATCTTTCTGAAAAGCGAACTCAGCAGCGCGCGTGTGGTCGAGATCACCTATAACAAGGATCGTACCACCGCCGGCGAGGTCATGGCGCGAGTCCAGGGGCAAGGCTTTGCGATCGTCGACGTGACCACTCGCGAAGCCGACCTGGAGGATGTATTCGTCAGCCTGACCAGCGATCGGGCAGCATAGAGGCCCCCGCATGAAAGCAGATGTCCTTATCGTCGGATCGGGTGCGGCGGGACTTACGGCAGCGCTGGCATTGGCCGAAACGCTGCACGTGCTGGTCCTGGCCAAAGGCGCGCTTGGGGGCGGATCGACCACCTGGGCTCAGGGCGGGATCGCCGCGGTGCTCGATGCCAGCGATACGTTCGAGAACCATATCGACGACACGATGGTCGCCGGCGCCGGGCTGAACCGGCGCGAAACGGTCGAATTCGTCATTGAACGCGCACCGCATGCCATCGATCGGCTGGTGCAACTGGGCGTGCCGTTCAACATGGACGAGGGTGCCGAGGGTAATGGTGCGGAGGGGGGCCTGCACCTGACCCGCGAAGGCGGCCATTCGCATCGCCGCATCGCCCACGTAGACGACGCTACCGGCCTCGCGGTGCAACAGGCGTTGATGCAGGCGGCGCAGGACCATCCCAATATCACCCTGCTGCCGGGGCAGGCGTGCATCGACCTGATCACCGGCCGGCACGAATTGCGCTATTCCGGGTCGGGCCGGGTGTGGGGCGTCTATGCGCTGGACGAAGCGACCGGCAAAGTCGCCGCGCATACCGCCAATGTCACCGTATTGGCCACCGGCGGCGCCGGGAGAGTCTATCAATTCTCGACCGCGCCGCGCGGTGCGACCGGTGACGGTATCGCCATGGCGTGGCGCGCCGGCGCGCGCGTCGGCAATATGGAAATGATGCAGTTCCACCCGACCTGCCTCTATAATCTGGAGGTCAAGAACCTGCTCATCACCGAAGCGGTGCGCGGTGAA
>CAZZYX010000086.1:0-15697 GCA_964658485.1 uncultured Acetobacteraceae bacterium
ACGCATGGCCCATGCGCGGTTCGGGGCCGACCAGCGACCATACTGCGAACGTTACGACCGAGGTGAGCACGACCAGCGGGACGAACCAGCCCGAGACGCGATCGGCAACGGCCTGGATCGGCGCACGGCTCCGCTGGGCTTCCGCAACCATGCGGACGATGCGGGCCAGCATCGTATCCGAACCCACCGCGCGGGCCTCCATGACCAGGCTACCCGTGCCATTTACGCTGCCCCCGGTGACAGCGGCATCGACGTTTTTGAGGACAGGCGACGGCTCCCCGGTAAGCATCGATTCATCGACTGAGGAACGGCCCTCGACCACCACGCCATCGACGGGGATAGCTTCGCCGGGACGAACCCGCAGCCGATCCCCGGCGGCCACCTCGGCCAGGCTGACTTCTACTTCGGCGCCATCGCTGCCGAGGCGGCGCGCAGTCTTGGGAGTCAAGTCCATGAGGGCGCGGATTGCGCGGCCGGTGGACGCCCGCGCGCGCAATTCGAGCACTTGTCCGAACAGCACTAGCGCCACGACGACGCCGGCTGCTTCGTAGTAAACCGGGACCATCCCGCCAGCCATGCGGAAGGTGGCAGGAAAGATGCCCGGCGCGAGCGTTGCGATAAGGCTGTAGAAGAATGCCGTGCCGACCCCGATCGCGATGAGCGTGAACATGTTGAGGTGGCCGGTGCGAACCGAAGTCCACCCCCGGTCGAAAAACGGCCGGCCCGCCCACAGCACGATCGGCGCGGTAAGCGCGAGCTGAACCCAAGGCGAGATGGCGGGGCTGACGATCTGAACCCCGAACATTTCGGCAAACATCGAAACCGCGAGCAGCGGCACGGCCAGCACGCCCGCCACCCACAAGCGGCGGGTGAAATCAACCAGCTCGGGGTTGGGCCCATCGTTCAGCGAGGGTTCTTCCGGTTCCAGCGCCATTCCGCAGATCGGGCAGGTTCCCGGCCCATCCCGGCGTATCTGCGGGTGCATCGGGCATGTCCACATCGCTGCCGTTGTCGCGTTCGACTGAGGGCGTGGCTTGCCGCTCAGAAAAGCCTCGGGATCGGCGATGAACCTGGTCCGGCATCCGGCACTGCAAAAATGGTAGTTATGGTTGGCGTGTTCGACATGGTGCGCGGTTGCCGCGGGATCGACCGCCATCCCGCACACCGGGTCGGTCTCGGTAAGCGGATTGCTGTCAGGGTCGGTCATGGCGAAGACTCCTTCGATCCGAAAGCATGCTGGATCTGACGCACTATCATGGTCAGGTCCAATCGGCAGGTGACGGGCCTGTTATTTATTACGTATCTCTTTCGACTATCCCTTGGCACGCCCATGCTGAGGGATAGCCACTGCGTGCGCGTAATCTGTGTTAGAGGGGTAGAGTGAACGATATGGACGATCTTGACGCAATGTTGATGAGGCTTGCGCACGAGCCGATGCCGGCATGTCTCGATACCGTCGAAACCAGGGTATTTGCTCGCATCGCTGCCCAGCCTGCCGCGCGCATGGGCATGGCTGCCGGTGCCATGACGATAGCGCTGGCGCTTGCCATGGGCATTCTTGGCGCAGGGGTTCCCGCCGGGCAGGCCGGCGCGGTGTCGCCGCTATCGCCACTAGGGCCGATCTCACCGCTGGCGCCATCTACGTTGCTTGTCGGCGAGCCATGAACGGTCGCATCCGTCTGGGGTTATGCATGATCGCGTGCTTCATCGCGGCGATCGGCGGCGTGTACGTCGGCCGCGCGCTATTCCCGGCTCCGGAGCAGCCCGGCGCGGAGCTGCACGAGGTTCTGCATCACAAGCTGGCGCTGGACCCGGATCAGCAGGCGCGCCTGCAAATTCTGGAACAACGCTTCGCTGTGCAAAGGCGCGCTTACGAGCTTGAGCTGCGCGCCGACAACGCCCGCCTGGCCGGGGCAATCGAGGCCGAGCATGGCATCGGGCCGGGCGTCACCGCTGCGGTCGATCAGAGCCACGCCGCCATGGGCGAACTCCAAAAGGCCACACTCGCGCATATATTTGCCATGCGACAGCTGCTCCGGCCCGACCAGACCAGGCCATTCGACCAGGCGGTGGTGAAGGCGCTCACCAACGATAGCCATTGAGATCGGGCGAGTGAGCTTCGACTGGACCGAGTTTTCCGAGGGAGAACTGGCGACGCTCAGCATAGCTGGCCGGCAAGCTGCCTTTGCCGAGATCATGCGTCGCCATCGCCAGTCGATTTTCCGGATGATCCGGGCCTGCGTCGGCGGGTCCGAGGATGCGCTTGATCTGCTGCAGGAGACGTTCGTTGCTGCCCACCAGGCGATGCCCCGCTATGACGGCAACCGTTCCATGCGCGCATGGCTATCTGCGATCGCGCTCAACAAGTGCCGGGATTGGGGCAGAAAGCGATCGGTTCGCCGTTTCCTGTCGTTCGCCACGTCGATCGGCGCGGAGGCCGAGGCCGTGGCACATGATCAGGTGGGAGCCGATGTTGTCGCCGGCGACCGGCAAGAACTGGACCGTGTGACCAAGGCCATCGCCGGCTTGCCGGTCTCGTTGAAGGAATCCCTCGTGTTGCGGACGGTCGAAGGTCTCAGCCAGGCCGAAACGGCAGCCATCCTGTCGATCAGTGAGAAAGCCGTAGAAACCCGGGTGTACCGGGCGCGAGCAAAACTGCTGGAGATATTGGGTGCACGTTGAGGGGTTGCGCGGCGCACCGCGTATCAATGCTAGAGCATCGCGCCAAAAAGTGGGAACCGGTTTTTGGCAACAGGCGATGCGACAAAGTCAGCGACCAGTCCCGTCGAGAGCCTTGAGGATCGTATGAGCCGAACAATCGACCGCCGCCAGATGTTACGCGGGGCCGCCGTGGTGGGCGGCGGACTTGGCCTGTCCGCTTACATGCCGGCATGGGCGCAAACCAATTCGACGGGGGTTGCTACGCCGTTGCCGACCGTCACCGGCACCGATATTACACTTCGGATCGCACGCCAGACGATGATGATCGACGGTCGGGCATCGAGGGCGATCGGTATCAATGGCACCGTGCCCGCGCCACTGATCCGGCTGCGTGAGGGGCAGAATGTGCGCCTCAACGTCATCAACGACCTCGACGAGGACAGCTCGATCCACTGGCACGGCCTGCTCCTGCCGCCGCAGTTCGATGGCGTGCCCGGCATTTCCTTTCCCGGCATCCGGGCGCGATCCACATTCGTTTACGAATTTCCAATTCTGCAGAATGGCACTTACTGGTATCATAGCCACTCCGGGCTTCAGGAGCAGCTCGGCCACTATGGGCCGATTGTAATCGATCCGGCCGGAGCCGATCCGGTGCAGTCCGATCGTGAGCACGTCATTGTGCTGTCCGACCACAGCCAGATTAGCCCCCAGGCAATCTTCCGCGACATGAAGGTCGATCCCGGGCACTTCAACTATCAGCGGCAGACGCTCGCCGGTCTTTTTTCCGGTAAGGATCAGCGGCCCAAGGATCGCATCGACTGGGGCAAGATGCGGATGGACCCCACCGACATTTCCGACGCGACCGGCCCCGCCTACACTTATCTCGTCAACGGGCATGGCCCGCGGGACAACTGGACGGCACTGTTTACCCCCGGCCAGCGGGTGCGCCTGCGCGTCATCAACGCCTCGTCGATGACGACATTCAACGTCCGCATTCCCGGCTTGGGGCTCACCATCGTTCAGGCTGACGGGCAAAATGTCATGCCGGTCGAGGTGGATGAGTTCCAGATCGGCGTGGCCGAGACCTACGATGCTATCGTCACCCCGGCCGCAGATCGCGCTTATACCCTGGTCGGCGAGGCGATCGATCGATCGGGCATGGCCCGCGCCACGCTCGCCCCGCGCGCAGGAATGGCGGCGGAAGTTCCCGCGTTGCGCCCGCGCCCGCTGGCGACGATGAAAGACATGGGCATGGACATGTCATCGATGGGCAAAATGAACGGCATGAGCGTGTCGGGCGGCGACATGTCCGGCAAGCGCGGCTCCGATTCCACCGCGGAGAAAAATCCTTCTGCCAAGCTCACCGCAGGCGGAGCCGGCATGGCCGCAGGGGCCATGGCAATGAGCGGCGTGACGCAAGGCGGTAGCGGGATGCCGGGGATGGAATACGGTGCGATGGCCGGCGGCGGCAGTGCTGGCGGTATGGCCGGCATGAACCAGGGTTCGATGGCTGGCCGGCAGGACGGAATGGACATGGGGTCCATGAAGATGCGCGACTTCTCCAAAGCGCCGCAGGTCCAGAAGGGACCGGGGGTCCAGACGATTTCGCCCATGCCGATGGACCGCACCGGCGAGCCGGGCCAGGGGCTGGAGGACGTCGGGCACAAGGTGCTGGTTTATCGGGACTTGATGGCGCTCGATCGCAACCCGGACGTGCGGGCTCCCGGCCGCAGTCTGGACATTCACCTGACCGGCAACATGGAGCGCTTCATGTGGTCGTTCGACGGCGTGAAGATGTCCGACATGATGGAGCCGATCCCCTTTCTCGAGGGCGAGCGGGTCCGGATAAACCTCATCAACGACAGCATGATGGGGCACCCGATTCACATTCACGGCCATTTCTTTGAACTGGTGACAGGGCACGGCGATCATGCACCCCGCAAGCACACCGTTATCGTCCAACCAGGCGGCAGGGTGACGTGGGATTTCACCGCCAATGCGGTCGGCGATTGGGCGTTTCACTGCCATCTCCTCTACCACATGCACGCGGGCATGATGCGAACCGTCAGCGTCCGCCCGCGCGGAGATGCCGCATGACGCGTGTCGCTTCCATGCTGGCGGCGATCGGCATGCTCACGGTCGCGCCACCGGTCATGGCGCAGTCGATGCAGGGCATGAACATGCCCGGCATGACGATGCCGATGCCGGCAAAAAAGAAAGCTCCCGCAAAACCGGCTGCGAAGGGGAAGCAGCCGGCCAAGGCAAGGCGACCATCGGCGAAGCGCCAGGCACCGGCAAAAGGTTCGGCCGCGTCGATGACGGAAACGAAGGATATGGACCATTCGGCAATGGCGGGGATGCAGATGCCCGCGACCAGCCAAACGACTGCTCAGGGCGCCCAGCAGCCGATGCAAGGTATGCAGTCCATGCCCGGTATGAACATGGCCGGGATGCCAGGCATGACGATGCCTGGGATACAACGGACCGGCACCGCACTCGCCGCCGGAAATGCGCCGGCACCCGCGCCGCCAAGTGACCATTATGCCGATCGCCAGTTCGCTCCCGCCGACATGGCGAAGGCGAGACACGACATGATGATCGAGTCAGGCGGCAAACCTTTCTACCAGGTGATGTTCAATCTCGCCGAATATCAGGCGCGCGAGGGCCGCGACGGCTACCGCTGGGATGGCGAGGCCTGGTTTGGCGGCGACATTAACCGCCTGTGGTTGAAAAGCGAAGGAGATGGTGCCTTCCGCAGCGGCGTCGAGAGCGCCGAGGTGCAGGCACTCTATAGCCATGCGATCGGGCCGTATTTCAATCTGCAAGCCGGCGTTCGCCATGACTTCCAGCCATCGCCGACCCGCAACTATGCAACGATCGGGTTTGAAGGGCTGGCACCGTTCATGTTCGAGGTTGAGGGCGCGCTTTTCCTCAGCACCGAAGGCGACCTCCTGGGCCGGCTTGAGGGTTATTACGATCAACGCATCACTCAGCGCCTGATCCTTCAGCCGCGCATCGAGGTTAACCTTTCCGCGCAGGATGTGCCGGAAAATAGGATCGGTAGCGGCTTGACCGATGCCGAACTGGGGCTGCGGCTTCGTTATGAGATCAGGCGGCAGTTCGCCCCCTATATCGGCGTCTCCTATCTGGCGCAGACGGGGCGCACCGCCGACTTCACGCGTGCCGAAGGTAAAAAGCCACGGACGACGAGCTTTGTAGCCGGCGTGAGAACGTGGTTCTGATCAGCGAAGCCAGCAAGGAACGCCAGTATGGACCAGACTGATTTGAAACGGCACCTGCCCAGCCTGACCTTTGTGGCTGGGCTTGCGCCGTTATAGCGGTGCTCGCCGCCGCCGCGCTGGAACACCTGCGCGATGGGTCGCTGGTGTGAACTTTGAATGCTTCCCCTGAGACCCTCGACATCTTCGGGGCGCATAAAGTCACGGCACAAGATCCGACACGATACCTGTCCTGCGGGGGCATAAATGGCTTGGAACGACCTGCGCACCGAAAGCCCAATTACGCGGACCCGACCAACCTCAACGCCCGCAAGCCACGAAAACCGCAGAAACGCGAAGTCGGGGCGGTGATTAGGAAATGGTAGCGGAGGAGGGACTCGAACCCCCGACACGCGGATTATGATTCCGGATCCCGGCTCAAACGCCGCGGCGATTATCGGCGGGACACCGCCGATTTCTCTATAATATGCAAACTGTCGTAGCAGGTCAACGACACAAAATCCGGCACAGGTCGGTGGCAAACCGCCCTTCTTTTGTCATTATCGGTGGAAGAACCTGTCAAACAGGAATGCGCCCAATCGTCGTCATGCAAGGTGCCGAGGCGCGATCCTTAGAGCAGCCATCCCACAGGGCCGCCGGCATCAGATTGGCAATGACAGCAGTTGGGACTTTCTTGCCATTCCGTCGCGCTTAATGAATGACGGCTATTGGCTAAGGCGGACACCAACCTCGTCATCGCGACCAAAAGGCGACTGGTAACAGCACTGGTTGAGTTGGCGTCGCCGCTGAGCAATTGTTTGTATCAACGGCTCCCGCTCAGCGCTTCCAATCATCGTCTAGCGGATCAAGCGACATCGGGCCGACGAATCCGCCCACATCCGTCTCGCGCCGGCGTTCCATACGATGCATTCCAAGGAATAGGTAGATGAGGGCGGCTCGCGCCAACTGCAGCAATTTGAGCGTCCGCCGCTCGAGGTCGGCGCGACCGATCGCATAGGCGAGCGTGTCATGGAGCGGGTCACCCGCGACCGCGGTCGGCGGCCCCATCTCATGGACCTTCACATATTTATGCTCAAGGTGGTTGCGAAGGTCGGCCAACGCGCGCGCGTCGGGCTCGGTCGTCTCGCGCATCCGCTCGTCGGACAGATCCTTGCCGAGCCAGAAAAGCCCGCGCCAAGGCCAGTTCTGCGACTGGGCGAAAGCGTCGCGGATCGGACCATTTTCCTTCTCACGCCAGATCGTGCGGAAGCTTACCCTCTTCTCCGGGATGCCGAGCGCCAGATAGTGGTTTAAAAAATAGGCGATCTTGTCGAACGTAGAGTACGCCACGCGGAAGGCCAGCTTCACCTTCTCTACGGACAGGCCATAGGCTGGATAGTCGAGCGTGTTGAACAGCAGCACCTCACGATCCGAGAAGTGCACAGCGTCGGTGTGAGTGCCGTCGTAGAGGAGCCAGCGAGCCGAGGCGAACCCCTGCTTCAGTTCGTTCGCCATGCCGATCACGATCGGCGGTTCGTCAAGCCCGATCCTGAAGCTGGGAAGACCGAGGATGTCCCGGGCTGCGATCGAGGTGCGCTCGACGTCATTCAGCGGGTTCAGGAAGAGCACATTGTCGAGGCACCAGCGCCGATATGTGGCCTCGCCGGGCGAATCGCCTAGATCCCAACAGTCAGGCTCGTGCCCCGCCCAGAATTCGGCGACGTTGAAGCGCGAAGCAATCTGGTCGCGGTTGCTGGCAAACTGGACAGCGAGCCGGGTATCCCCGCGGTCGGGAAATGTCACGATGTGGTCGACAGCGTCCGCCAGGTCGCGATGCGCGTGAGCCGCCAGGACGAACTTGTGGCCGTGATCGTAGAGCGCGCCGACGTAGTACATCAGTCCATTGCCGCGATTGGCGCGGGCCATCCAGAAGTTGGGGTCGATCGCAAGCGCGCGGGTCCACATCGCCTGCGCCTCTACAAAGCGGCCGCGCTTATCGAGCTGATTGCCGAGGTTCGTCAGGATCTGGCACCGATACATCGGATGCAAGTCGTCGAACACCGGTCCGTTCATCGCACGACGCAACAGGAAGACCTGCTGCTGCACCTCTGGTTGCTCCCACTCCCAGAGCAGTGCCCGATCGCTCAGCCGCTGCAGGTAACGCACCTCCCATGCGTTGGCGCGGAAATAGTCGAGCACGGCGGCTAGCTTCGGTGGGAGGCCGCGCGCCTCCAGTACGTCGGCGAGCTCCAGCGCCCGAACAGCACAGCCCGCGTTGCCCGTATCGCCACTTTCGTCGACAAGCTCGCCGATATGGGTGAGCGCCTCAATGTCCGACATGCCGTCGTTTCCCGGTACCGACGCCATCAGCCTCCATCACCTTTAGGCTGGTCGCCGTGCTCGCCGCCGGAGTAGTGCGGTCGTTGCTCGGCGAACTCGCCGTTCAATGGGATCGAATATGCATCAGCTAGTCCCCCGACCTGGTAGATCACCGACTTGCGGAGCGCGCGAAGCGCCTGTTCGAACGCGCGCCAGTCCGGATCATGGCAATCGCAGCGCAGCGCCGTCAGGTCGAGCCGCTCGACAGCGTCGAAAAAGTGTCGGATCGTGCGGCTAAGCGCAACGATTATAGCGTCGATGGGGCTTCCCGGCGCGCATTGCGCGCGGAGCCGAGTGAGGTCGTGTCGAAGGTTCTCTAGAGACTGCCGGACTCGGTCGGGGAACTCGGCATCGAACCGGACCCAAAACATACGCCGGTCCTCGAGGAGGGCGACGATCTGGGCCGCCAGACCGGGATGTGCCCGGTCGGACCGCAGCAACTCCAGGCTGCGCGAATATCCCTGCAGTCGAACCTCGGCGATCATCGCTTCATGATTGCGTTTCCAAGCCTTGAGAAGCTCCGGCGGATGGCCCACCTCATCCTTGTCGACAATATCGCCGCACTCACGACAGAGCCATACGCCGTTCTCGATCGCGGTGCGCTGCGCCACGCTCTGCACTGCGTCGTATCTCGGCCCCTTGTCCGACGCGCCGCGGATGTGCGCCGCATGGCCGGTCCCAAGCCCGCGAGTGGATCCCCGACGCGGCCCAGCGGTTAGCTTGAGGCAGTGCGGGTTCGAGCAGAAATGGGCTGCCCGAAGCGCGAGTTCGCGCTTAATGGGAATGAGAAACTCTTGGCGTGGCATGTGACGACCATAGCCACGTCGACTTGGAATCGCGCAACAAAAATACGTCCTTCATAGACAACCCTGAGGAAGTCGACGCGCGTGCCGGATCGACCTGTCAGGCCGTCGATGTCGTCGCGGCGCCTGAGAAGTCCGTGCCGGCATCGGTCAGGATGACGGAGCTGATGGTGAGCGCGTCACTGTCCCCCCAGAGCCGTCCTCAACCTTCGTCATCTGACTGCGGATGGGACATTCCGTTCATTCCATTCGATGCCTGCCGAGGCAGCCTCCTTCAGAACCCGACACTCCAAACTGGATGCCACTTGTGGCTCGATATGAAAGGGCTGATAGTTTGAAGGACTACAGCTTCCGGGAACCTCGTTCGAGAAATCAGTCGTTTCCGCGCCGTATGAAGGAAAGACGAGATCGTGTAAGGCATCCTTCCACAGAGGATCGCGAGCCGACCGGGTGCGGAAGGAGATTTTGCATTGACCGGACCAGCCGCCAGAAACAATCGCCGCTATGACCTCTCGGACCGCCTCATCCATTTCTTTCGGGACATAGACATCTCGTCAGATGACGCGCCGGCCACACCCGAACATTGGGGATACTCCAGCATCCCCGAGGACGCCGAGATGCCGGCGTTTTTCCTCCTGCGCCATGCTATCCGTCAGGGTCGCCTATGGGCGACCTGGTCCTATCGCGGCGGGGAGCGGACAATCTATGGTCCACGTCCCGCAGTGTGCTTTACGGAAATGCCGATTGCGGCTTTCGTGGAGGCAAGTCGTGCCCGCCAGGCGATGGGACAGGCGATCTCGTTCTATGCGCTCGTCTTCCCGAAGCGCCCGCTATTCACAGCTGGAGCCAGGCCTGTGATCTACGGATTGAGCTCGACCGCATGGGCACATAGCAATCCTCACACTGGCGAGCGCTGCTTTTCCGAAGACGCACTGCCGTTTAGAGAACAGTATCGTCATGTCGCGTTCGATCCCTCCTCGGGGCGGCTGGACTGGACGCACGAGCGTGAGTGGAGGTGGCCGTCGGAAAAAGCCCCGATCATCGACCCCGACGGTATCCCGCCTGAGGACTCAGACGCGCTTCCGGGGCTGGAGCTGGATGTCCAAGCCATGCAAGATATGGGTGTGATCGTCGGCACACAGGAAGAGGCTAACCGCGTCCTCCACGATGTCCTGACGAAGGTGGACCGCGGCGACCTGAACGAAAATCACTATCAATTTATTCTAATAGCCAATGCAATTTCCAACTGGAGCGCTCTTCGGGAGCCAGGCGACATCGAGAACGCAATTCACGACAACATCTTAGATCTCTCAGCATACTTCATTGGTCGGCGCGGTAAGGCGAAACAGATGGCCGCGGAAGTCGACAGTCTCGCGCGAGATGTCGAATTACGCACGACAAAGTCATCGGACGGTTACTATCCCGAAGGAGGCGGATGCTGGCTTTGGCTGCGCGATAACCGACACCCGATCGTGCGGGCGCTGATCCGCCTGGGTCGCGCCGTCGTCAATGGGGAGGGTCGCTATCTCGTCGACCTCCCCTCGATCGATCGATCGCGTCCTCTACGTCAGCGGCAAGAAATGATCGGTGAGGTCGCCGCCGGCCTCGTCCGGGACTACAAACTGCCCGGAACCTATTTCGCCGTCCTGAATAGCTGGAGCCCGGACGCAATTCCCAGTTACCACGATGACGACCTGGCGGACGACTTCTTTTACAACTTCAGTTACCTACCATAACCTACGACCGGCACGGTTCGCGGCTGTCCTAATTAGTCGATGTATAATGCGCGGCTCGGCAACGGCGACAGTAGGCGCACAACCGTCGGCTGCTGGATTGCACGCGAATGACCGGTTCCGGCGTGAGCGGATGTTCAAGCGGCAACCGCGGAATGGCTTAAATTGGTCGACACCTGCCTCAGGAATTGAGAGCTGATCAATGGTGGCTGTATCACAATCGCCCTTCGAAACCAGCCAAACCGGAGTCGGCCAGAACCCGCGGACCGGCGTAATGTTTACCATAGCGCCCGCGAGTCCAACCAAGCTTGAACTTCGGCGAGCTTGAACCGAGGGCGGCGACAATTCCGGGTTGCCCTCGCACTCAGCCCGAGGTCGTATTCGGTGGGAAAGCCCGCTGGCCTAGATTTCCTCAGTCGGCAGAGCGTACGTCTTGATATGCGAGCGATAATGGCAAACTCATCAATCGTGACGAAGATTTGGCTCAACTGCGGTTCCATAATATGGCGATTTTTGCCGATCATGGGATGCAACCTTGGAGCGCGGTTGCATAATCGAGATGGCAATTACGAATGATGTTAAGTCGTCTTGCATCGCGGCACTCCAAGCAACGATCTCTTGATCGCTCCAGCGCGAAGCTGAGGGCGAAACCTTGTACGGCGGCGGAAACTTGCCCTCCTGGATAAGCCGATAGATCATCGACTTGCCCAGACCGACGCGGCGCTTGACCTCCTCGATCTTGACGAAGCGCTCCGGCTGATCGTCGGGCATCATTTGCCACCGGCACGGCCGCGCGTGAACGAGCGGTCGCTTTCCAGGAAGGCCGCGAGCATTGCCGGGATCAGATCGGCTATCGCCTCTTCGCGACCGTAAGTGCTCGCGTAGAGAACAGCATAGTCGTTCAGCGCCTGATAGAGGTCCGGCATCACGACAATGCTCAGTTTGACCGGGTTGCGGTCGGGTAGCTGGGGGAGCTTGAGATCTGCCATTTCAACGTTCCTTTCCATTCCAAGGGGCAAGCACCAGATCCTTGTGGACCACCAGCCGCACCGGTGCGCCCGGCCGGATCGTAATCGCCGGTTGAATGCCCAGGTTGTGCTGGGTAATCTGGTCGCTGGCGCGCGAGACATTGTCCTGCGTCGACTGGCGGATTGCCTGGATAAGATCGCCCTGACCTGAAAGCGCCAGTTCGGAGCTGACGCCGAGCAAGGTCGAAAGCGCGATCCCCTTCAACAATTGCCATGTGTGGAAATCGACCTTGTCCTGCAGCCCGGCAAAGCCCGATGGATCGGTCGCGGGTACGTTGTCGATGCGCAGCGAGCTGCCATTGGGCAGGATGATGCGTTGCCAGACCACCAGGGCTCGGCTCTGCCCGAAGGCGACGACACTGTCATAGCTGCCGATGAGCCGGGACCCTTGCGGGATCAGCAAGATACGGCCGGTCGCGCTGTCATAGGTGTTCTCTGTGACTTGCGCTGTGACTAGTCCGGGCAGGTCAGACCTCAATCCAGTGATCAGGCTCGCCGAAATCACGCTGCCGGCCGACAAGGTATACGGAGACGGCAACGGGGTCAGCGCGTGCGGATTGACGTCGCCGCGCGGGTCGATGGCCCCGACGAACGCCGCCTTGCGCGTCTGGGCGTTGGGGTCATTGGTCGGGTCGAGGCCAAGCTTCGGCGGCTCTGGAGACGCAGCCGAAGCTGGCGTTCCGGTTCCGGACTCTGCGGTCGCGCCTTGCGCGGCTGCCACCGAGGTTCCTTCCTGTCGCCCCTGCACCAGCACGCCGGACTCACGCGCTGCTTTCAACTCAGCCAGTGCGCGTTCCTGTTCCGCCGCCTGGGCCTGCTGGAGCTGCTGGTCGGCCGGACTGACCGCACTGGCCATAGCTTGCTGGTGCTCCAGAATTGGCTTGCCAAGATCGCCGGGCAGCGGCGGCCCCAAGCGCGGCACGTCGCCATAGGTCGACGGCGCACCATTCAGCGCGTCGCTGGTCGGACGCGCATTGGGTTCTGAAAGCTCTTGCTGCGTCTCGCCGTGCTGGAGCAGGCGCGGCTTCAGCGCCATCCAGGTCACGGCGATCAGGCTCACCGATCCGATTGCGGCGATCGCAATGATGAACCCGCGCTTGAAGCGGATTGCGCGCGGCGGGCGCGAGCGGATCGCGAGTGTCTCAGGGTCGAGCTTGGGCGATGATGGAAGGACAGCCTCGTTCATGATGCCCTCCGCCGTTTGGTCGCGGCACCCACTCGGCTGATCCGCACGATGTCCTGGTGCTTGAGTCCAAGCCTCAGCTCGGCCCGATCGAACAGACGATCGACGACATAGAAGCGGCCCTGGAGGCGGTAATTGACCAGTTCCGCCGTGCCCTTGGCATCGACCAGGAACAGCGGCGGCGCTTCGCCCGTGCCCAGGCTTGCCGGAAATTCGATGAAGGTCTGCCGGCCATCATCAAAGGCGCGTGACGGCCGCCAAGGCGGATTATCCCCGGTGATGGCATAGTCGAAATGGAGCTGGTCGATATCCAGACCGCTGGCGACCGGCGCGGCGGCGCGTTGCTGCTCGGCTGCCGCCTTGAGCGCAATGAGCTGGTCCTGCGGATAGGTCCACGACAGCGCCGACATGGCGGTGCGCTCGGTGCTGGTCAGCCCCAGATGATAGGTCCGCCGGTCGGTGGTGATGACGACGTTGGTGGCAAGCCCGGCGGTGAAGGGCTTGACCAGGACATGGGTGCGCTTGGTCTCGCCCTCGCCGCTGGTGGTATCGCCAATCACCCACCGGACGGTATCGCCGGTGGCAACGGCGCCCAGCGCTTCGCCGGGTTGCAGGGCGATGTCGGTCACCTGTCCTGGCGCCGTGAAGACATGATAGATCGTACCGTCGCTGTAGGGATAGACCTGCACCCCGCCGAGATAGCCACCGGTCGCCGGCTCCAGCGTCGAGGCGCGGTTGGCGGCGCGTACCCGCAGCTCGGCGGGTGACGGTGGGTGATCATGATGGCGCGCCGCCAGTGTCGGGGTGAGCGGCGGCAGCGCCTGCGGCGTTTCCGTGGCCATGATTATCGGCTGTGCAGCAGCGGTTGTCGATTGAACCGCAGGCCCGCTCACTGCGTTCGCTGGCGCGTCCGGCGCAGTCTGGGCGATGACGGGCGCGGCGCTGGCAAGCGCCGTAGCCGCCAGGATGGCAAGCTTCATGGCTGGTTCTCCGTGTTAGTGGTTGGGGTGGCGGGGTTCGGATCGAGCGACGAACCGGCTGGGATGTTCGCGGGCGCTGGTATGGGAGTTAGTGTTGCGGACGGTGATGCTGATGGCGCGGTACCCGGCGACGAAGCGGCCGGCTCGAGCTCACGGCTCCAGTCGATGGCATCGACGTAGAGGCCGAGCGGGTTCTTGCGCAGCGTCTCTGCGCTGGACGGCGGCGCGATGATGACGGTGAGGATGGCGGTCCAGTGCGCGACGCCGGCCAGGGCGCCGCGCTCGTAAGCCGTTTCGAT
This sequence comes from uncultured Acetobacteraceae bacterium, assembly GCA_964658485.1. Taxonomy (GTDB): domain Bacteria; phylum Pseudomonadota; class Alphaproteobacteria; order Sphingomonadales; family Sphingomonadaceae; genus Novosphingobium. The sequence continues at coordinate 14,285 of CAZZYX010000086.1, forward strand.
CCACTTGACCTGGAACGACTTGTCCGACGCGCGCACGATGCTGGTCACCTGGATGGAGACGGTGCGTTCGCCGACGTGTCCGAATGGATCGGACACACGAGCGTAGTCACCAATGAACACAGCGCCGCGCTTGGTCGTGAAGTCATAGGCCGACAGCCAATTTGCTTTCATCAGCACCGGGTCGAACGAAACCGAGCGCACGTCGGTGATAAAGTGGCCCAGGAACCAGGCAATTTGCGGATCGGTCGGCTGATACGACGCATCCGCTGGCGCCACTGCCTTGGCCTCGCCCATCCGATCGACTTCGACGACAAAGGGCACGACGCGGCTCTGCAGCGATTGCCACAGCAGACCGCCGGATAATGCACCGGTGAGCCCGAGGCAGCCGAAGGCCATCAGCCGCCAGTTGCGCGCCTGGATTCGGGCGGAGCCGATGCGCTCGTCCCACAGTTGGCCGGCGCGCTGGTATGGAGTTTCCGGTGCGGGGGTGCGCCCATAGCGCTGCACCGCTCGTCTGAAGAGCATGTCAGTCTTCCCTTTCCTTGATATCGGGGGTGGCGCCGGAGCCGCCGCCATTGCCCTGTTGCAAAGCATGAGTGGCGGCTTGGGCATGGTGACGGGTGGCCGTCTGCGTCTTCAAAGCACTCGCCCATCCGGGTACGGCTGCGGCATTGCCATCGGCGTCTGCAGAGGAGCCGGTGGTTTGGCCAGCCATGGCATTGAAAGCGGCCTGGCGTCCCGATGCGGCGGCTTCGCCAAGGCCCATCGCTGTAGACATGCGCGACTTCGCGGCGCCGCCAGCGGCACTGGCCATCCCGCCAAGCCCGGCACCAACGCTCGACGAGCCGGCGGCTTCCTGGCCCATGGTGTAAGCGGCAGACGCGGCTGATCCCATCGCCGTGCCGGCGCGAACCGCGCCAAGGCCGCCGGCGACAGCGCCGCGGGCCGCGCCGATCGCGCCGGCACCGCCAAGGTACATAATGCCGCCGGCGCCGAGCACCGTGCCGAGCGCGGAGGCTGCGCCGAGTTGCGGCGCGCCGGAAACCAATCCCGAGGCGATGCCGGGGCCAAAGATGCCGAGCCCGAACAGCGCAAGGCTCGCGAGCACGAGGCTCATGGCTTAACCCACATCGGGCTCGTGGCCCTGCAGCGCGGTGGTGAACTGGGTGAAGTAGTTGGAGCCAATGCCGACGATGACGGCGAGCACCATGACCTTGATGCCAGAGGAGACGACATTGCCCAGCACGCGCTCGGCCAGGAAGCTGGTGCGGTTCCACAGCGCGAAGGGCACCAGGATGAAGCCGGCGAGGGTCGTCACCTTGAACTCGAGGATGGTGACGAACATCTGCACGGAGAGAATGAAGAAGGCGAGGATGACGATGATCCAGGCCACCAGCAGCACCGCGATGGTCA
>CAZZYX010000087.1:0-15455 GCA_964658485.1 uncultured Acetobacteraceae bacterium
GCGCGCGCACCTTGTCGCCGGAGATGAAGAAGACGAACGCCTCCCGGGCGGCCTGCGTCCGGTCCTCCAAGAGAGCGGTGAGCTGCCGGGCGGCCCCGTCGAGCTCGTCCTGGCGATGGTCGAAGGCGCGGCGGCACTGGCGGCGCGATCGTCGGTGGGATCCGCGCCGCTGTCACCGGGCGAACTCGCCCGGCGCGTCACCAGCCCCGGTGGGACGACCGCGGCCGGGCTGAAAGTGCTGGACGATGACGACGCGCTGGCGCGAATGGTCGCCGCGACACTGCGCGCCGCGCGCGATCGCGGGGCGGAAATGGCGGCGGCGGCGCGGGGTTAAGCTTCCCGCAATGATCCCCGTGCGATATGACGCAACAAGACGCCGGGTTTCGCTTGAAAACAGGCGTTACCGGGCCGATATATGAATCACTGTCGGCCATTGCGGTCCGGCGGAACAGGAGTTTGGTTAGATGGCCATTTGGAATGACCCGCGGCCCTCGCAGACGGGCTTTAGCGCGGCTCCCGGCATTGGCGGCATCGCGTCTCGCACCGATACTGGCCTGCGCCAATACATGCTGTCGATTTACAACTATATGGCATCGGGCATCATGCTGTCCGGCGTCGTGGCGATGCTGTTCGCGCGATCAGGCATGGCTGCCGCAGTGTTCGGTACGCCGCTGCGCTGGGTAGTAGCCTTGGCGCCGCTTGGTTTCGTCATGGCGATGAGTTTCGGCCAGAGCCGGATGCGGCTGTCGACATTGCAAGCGCTGTTCTGGGCGTTCTGCGTAGCCATGGGCCTGTCGCTGTCATCGATCTTTTTCGTTTACACCGGGTCTTCGATCGCGGCGACGTTCTTCGCCACAGCGGGCGCTTTTGCGGGGCTGAGTCTGGTCGGATACACCACCAAGCGCGATCTGTCGGCGATGGGCGCATTTTTGACGATGGGCCTGTTCGGCATCATCATTGCCATGTTGATCAACGCGTTTTTCCCGATGCCGGGTCTGGGGATGGCGATTTCGATACTGGGCGTGCTGATCTTTGCCGGACTAACCGCGTATGATACGCAGCGGCTCAAGACCATGTACTACCAGGTTTCCGGTAGCGATCAGGTTGGCAAAGTCGTCATCCTGGGCGCGCTGAGCCTGTATCTCGATTTCGTGAATATGTTCATGTTCCTGCTGCGGTTCATGGGGAATCGCCGCTGATCTCGCGGCAGGCGTGAGCGACAAGCTGTCTGCTATCGTGCCCGGAGTGCGGGTTTGTGCTCCGGGCATTTCCATATTGGCATTCCAGGGATAAGACCGACCGACACTGGAAACGGATGCCGGCGACACTTGGGGAGAGTTTTCAGGACATGATCGTTTTGTTGCCGCAGAGGTCGCGCAAGGTTCGTGGTGTGGTCGGGCTGGTTGCGCTGGCTGCATTGGCCGCATGCAGCAAACCGTTGCCCCCGCCGCCGCCACCGCCCGTCGCGGCACCGCCCCGGCCGCTGCCCCCCAGCGGTGCGTCTGCGAATGTGCCGGTGCCGCCGTTGGGTCCGGACGGTTTGCGGATCAGCGTGAACCGGAATATCTCCGCGCCCCAGACCATCTGGAACCTGCGTTCTGCCTTCAACGTCGCTGCGCTCGACTGCAACGAAACCGTGTTTCCCGATATTGCCCCGGCATATCGCGACTTCTTGAAGAAATTCAGCAAAGGGCTGGCAGCGACCAACCGCAAGATCGACGCCGAATTCCGCGCCCAATACGGACCGGGGTATGTTGCCAAGCGCGAAGGCTACATGACCCAGGTCTATAACCATGACGCCCTGCCACCGACGCTGGACGAGTTCTGCAAGGCGATCGGTGCGGTCGGTCGCGATGCCGGTACCGTCATGCCTGCCGAACTGGAACCGTTCGCGCTGCGCAGCCTGCCGAATATCGAAATCGTGTTCGACACGTTCTATCGCCACTATGCGCAATATCAGGCCGATCTGGCTGATTGGGAAGCGCATTATGGCACTCACTCGATAGAAAATGTGACCACGGACCCGGTTGGCGCAGTCGCCGCTCCCCCTCAATAAGTTCCAACTGCCGAATTTTGGCCTTTCCCGCAGGGACGCTCTTCGCTAAGAGGCGCCCTCTCGCGTCTGGGCGATGGCTTGCTCATTCGTGTTTGCACTGGATCGGGGCCGTAGCTCAGCTGGGAGAGCGCGTCGTTCGCAATGACGAGGTCAGGGGTTCGATCCCCCTCGGCTCCACCAGTTCCCGTTGGCTTCACCAGTTCACGCCAGAAAAGTTCCGACCATGCATTTTCTCGACCAAGCCAAGATTTACCTCCGTTCGGGGGCGGGCGGGCAGGGAGCGGTCAGCTTCCGGCGTGAGAAATACGTCGAATACGGCGGCCCGGACGGTGGCAATGGCGGCAAGGGTGGCGATATCATCTTCGAAGCGGTGCCCGGTCTCAATACCCTGATCGACTTCCGCTATTTCCAGCATTTCAAGGCGCAGCGCGGCTTTGGCGGTGCCGGCAAGAACCGTACCGGCGGCGGCGGCGAAGATCTGGTAATCAAGGTTCCGGTCGGAACGCAGGTTATCGACGACGATCAGGAAACCGTGCTTGCCGATATGGTCGAGGCCGGCCAGCGCGTCGTGTTGCTGCGTGGCGGTGACGGCGGGCGCGGCAATGCCAGCTATAAAACCAGCACTAATCGCTCGCCGCACCAGCACGGACCGGGTTGGCCGAACGCGGAAATGTATGTCTGGCTGCGGCTGAAGCTGCTGGCCGATGTCGGGCTGGTCGGACTGCCCAATGCCGGGAAATCGACCTTCATCAACCAGGTTTCCAACACCAAGGCCAAGGTCGGCGATTACCCGTTCACCACGCTGCGGCCGCAACTGGGTGTGGTCTATCACAAGAACCGCGAATTCGTGCTGGCCGACATCCCCGGCCTGATCGCGGGTGCAGCAGACGGCGCCGGTGTCGGCGATCGCTTCCTGGGCCATATCGAGCGCTGCCGCGTGTTGATCCACCTGATCGATGTCAACGGCACCGACCCCGCCGAAGCGATGGAAATCATCGAGGAAGAACTGGCAGCCTATGGCGGCGGCCTGAGCGAAAAGCCCCGGTTGATTGCCCTGAACAAGATCGACCTGGTCGATGCCGAACTGGTCAAGGCCTTCACCAAGGAACTGAAAGCAGCCGGCGCAAAGAAGGTCTTCGCCATCTCGGGCGCCACCGGCAAAGGCATGGACAAGCTGCTCGACGCCATCATCGAACGCCTGCCCGCCGCGACCGTTACCGAGCGGCCGGAAGGCGAGCGCGAGGAAGCGGAAGCTGCGCCGTGGTCGCCTTTGTAGTGAGGTAATCCTTATTCCCCTCCCGCAAGCGGGCGGGGAGTAGAAGCTTAGCTCATTTCCAATTCGCTGCCTTTGTCCTAAGCGGCTGCGATGCCCAGCCCGCGTTCCATTTCCTGCCTTGCCGATCTCGCAGATCCGCTGTCCTGCCCTCGACTGGTGGTGAAAGTCGGCTCATCGCTGCTGGTCGATGCCGATGGTGCCCGGCGCGAGTGGCTGCAGGCGCTGGTTGGCGAGATCGCGGCGGCGCGGGGACGCGGGCAGGACATCATCGTCGTCAGCTCGGGCGCGATTGCGCTGGGGGCGCGTACCCTGAAGCTTGAGAAGGGCGGGCGGGCTAGTCTGGCCGATGCGCAGGCGGCGGCGGCGGTGGGTCAGATTGCATTGTCGGGATTGTGGGCGGAGTTGCTCGGCGGGCATGGGCTGACGGCGGCGCAATTGTTGCTGACGTTGGATGATCTGGAGGATCGGCGGCGTTATCTGAACGCCACGGCGACGCTGACCCGGCTGCTGGATGCCGGGGCGGTGCCGGTGATCAACGAGAATGACAGCGTCGCCACGCAGGAAATTCGCTTTGGCGACAATGACCGGCTGGCGGCACGAGTGGCGCAGGCGGCGCGGGCGAATGCGGTGTTGCTGCTGTCGGACGTCGATGGCTTGTACGATCGCCATCCGGCCTTGCCGGGCGCGCTGTTGTTGCCGGTAGTGCATGGCATTACCGCCGAGATTCGGGCGATGGCCAGTTCGGTTTCCGGGTCGGGTATGGGTTCCGGCGGGATGCGCTCGAAGCTGCAGGCGGCCGAGATTGCCGAACTCGCGGGGATTGCGTTGGCGATCGGTAATGGCACCAGCGCAGAGCCGGTGGCGCGGGTGACGGGGCAGGGGATCGGCACGCTGTTTCTTTCGCGTGACGACCGGGTCGGGCGCAAGGCGGGCGCGCGCAAGGCATGGCTGGGCGGGAGATTGCGGCTCAGGGGCGGCTTGCTGGTCGATGCCGGAGCGGCACGGGCCCTGGCCAGGGGCAGCAGCCTGTTGGCCGCAGGAATTACCGCCATCGAGGGAGAGTTCCATCGTGGCGACGCCATCGCTATTCGCGATCCGGATGGGCAGACATTGGCGCATGGCCTGTCCGAGTACGATGCGGCAGATTGTGCGCTGCTGATGGGGCGGCAATCTGCGGATCATGCCGAATTGCTGGGCTATGCCCCGCGCCGTGCCGTGGTGCATCGCGATCAGCTGGTGCTGCTCTGAGATGCTGATCGCGGTGACCGGCGCGACCGGGTTCCTGGGGCAGGCGCTGCTGGACGTGGCGCTGGGCGAGGGGGTGCAGGTCAATGCCCTTGCCCGCAAGCCGCAGCCGGATCGTGCGGGGACGCGCTGGTTTGCCGGCGATCTTGCCGATCACGAGGCGCTGGCCCGGATGTGCGCGGGCGCGTCTTCGCTGATTCACGCTGCCGGGTTAGTCAACACGCCGGATCCGGCTGATTTTGCGGAGGCCAACGTTGCGGGCACGCGCCACGTGATCGAGGGGGCGAAGGCCGCCGGGGTGTCGCGGCTGATCTTCGTCTCGTCGCTGTCAGCGCGTGAGCCGGGGCTGTCGGCATATGGCGCGTCCAAGGCGCAGGCGGAACGACTGGTCATGGCCAGCGGGCTCGACTGGACCATCATCCGGCCGCCGACGATCTACGGCCCGCGCGATACCGAGCTGTTCGAACTATTCCGTGCCGCGAAATGGGGCGTGGTCCCGGTCCCGCGCCATGGCCGTTCGTCGATCATCCACGTCAATGACGTGGCGGCGCTGCTGCTGGCGCTGGTGCCGGGCGGCGAGGAGGTGACGCATCGCAGCTTCGAGCCGGATGATGGCAGGCCCGGCGGCTGGTCTCACGGCGAGCTCGCTCGCGCGATTGGCGCAGCGGTAGGCCGCCATCCGTTCGTGCTGCGCCTGCCGGCGCGGGCGATGCGCTGGGCGGCCGGGGCCGATGTTCGACTACGCGGTGCCAAGGCCAAACTGACGTTGGACCGGGTGAGTTATATGACCCATCCTGATTGGGTGGTCAGCGATGCGCGGCGCGTACCGCCAGCGCTGTGGCACAGCCATATTCCGACCGGCGACGGGCTGAAAATGACTGCGCAATGGTATCGCCGCAACGGCTGGCTGTGATAGCCCGCCTCACAGATTCGCCTGTTCTTCGCGCGGCAGGACGGCGTCGGGTGGATAATACAGGCTGGCGCATTCTTCACGCAGGCAGCCGCCTTCGATGGTGATATCATCGCGATAGGCATCGGCGATGAACGACAGCGTATCGACGTGCCGCGCCTCGAAATACATGGCGTGGACGTCGTCCCGCCCCGCGCCAAAGACGACCCGGCCGACCTTGGACCAGATCGAGGCCATGGTGCACATGCCGCACGGCTGGAGCGTGGCATACAGCGTTGCCCCGCGCAGTTCGACCTGTTCGATCGCTTCACAGGCTCGCCGGATGGCCATCATCTCGGCGTGCGCGGTCGCATCCGGAAGTTCCTCGGTCTGGTTACGCTCCGCGGCAACTTCCCGGCCATCCAACACGATCACCGCGCCGAGCGGGGCTTTCGCGGGATCGGTCCCCTTCGCGCTCGCGACCTCGATCGCGCGGCGCATCCAGCGTATATCGTCTTCGGTCATCGCTCCATAACGCGGCGAAGGGCCAGATGATCCGCGCTATAATTCGGCTGGATCAAAGGCCGTGAACCGCTGGCGTCGGATCAGAAAACCGGATCGAACTCGGGTGGCAGTTCGTCTGTGCCGTCCGGTTGGCCGGGCACATGGATGCCACATTCGATCTTTCCCCAACCGCGCCAGCGGCCGGCGCGGGGGTCTTCGCCGGGTGCGACTTTAGTGGTGCAGGGCGAGCAGCCGATCGATGGATAGCCTTCGACCACCAGCGGATGCGCGGGCAGGTCGTGCTCGGCGAAATAGGCAGCCAGGACTGCGCTGTTCCAGTCAGCCAGCGGGTTGATCTTGAGCCGGGCTTGCGTATCCGTCCGGTCGATCTCGAAACGCGCCAGGCCGGTGCGGGTTGCCGACTGGAAACCCTTGCGTCCGGTAATCGTGGCATCCAGATTCGCCAGCGCCTTCGCCAACGGCTGGACCTTGCGGATATCGCAGCAGCCATCGGGGTCATAGGACCAGCGCAGCCCACTTTCGTCGCGCTTGGCCAATAGCTCGGGGTCGGGGATCAGATCGATGACCCCGGTCAGGCCCAGCCGTTCGATCAGCAGGTCGCGATAAGCCAGCGTTTCGGGGAAATGCTTGCCCGTTTCCAGGAACAGCACCGGGGTCGCGGGATCGATGCTGGCGATGAGGTGCAGCAGCACCGCGCTTTCCGCGCCAAAGCTGGAGACCACTGCGACATCGCCGGCAACGCGGTCCCGCAACACGCCGGTCAGCATTTCACCCGTGTCGGCACCGCTGTAAAACTGGTTAAGCCGGTCCGCTTCGGCGTCGCTGAAGCGCGGGCCGGTGTCTATACGATCTATCTGGCGCGATGCGATCCGCGAAAGTTCATTCATGGCGCAAAGCCCAGATCGGGGTGCGGCTGACCGTGGTCGCCTGATATACTTGGGGCCAGCGGTTCAGCGCGGCCTGCGCGTCAGCTTCGTCCATCGCCACATCGGGTGCAAAGCTGTCGAAGCCGCAGCGCACCAGCGCCGCCAGTTGATCCACGGCGACATCGCCCACCGCGCGTAATTCGCCAACATAGCCCGCCTCGCGCAGGATCCGCGCCGAGGAATAGCCACGTCCATCACCGAATATTGGAAAGGTTACCTCGACCAGCTTCAACTGGCCCAACACCGCGAGCAGCTTGCGGGCATCTTCACCCGGCTCGATCCGGACGGCGGCGGCATTGGTCTGCGTGTCGAACGCCGCCATGGTCACGGCAGGCTCGGACACCGACTCATCGCTGCGAAAGCGATACTGCGCCTCAACCATAGATCGCCTCCTTGAACGGGGTCATGCCGATCCGGCGATAAGTATCGAGAAAGCGTTCGCTGCCCTGCTTGTTCGCCAGATAGACTTCGGTGGCCTTTTCGACCGCGCCGACTATGCCGTCTTCATCGAAGCCGGGGCCGGTGATCTGGCCGAGCGACGTGTCAGCACCTTCGCTGCCGCCGAGCGACAGCTGGTAGTTTTCCACACCCCGCCGATCGACGCCGAGAATGCCGATGTGGCCGGCGTGATGATGGCCGCAGGCGTTGATACAGCCCGAAATCTTCAGCTTGAGTTCGCCGATTTCTTCCCGCTTGTCGGCAAAGCGCCGCGAAATCTTCTGCGCCAGAGGGATCGAGCGGGCATTGGCCAAGCTGCAATAATCCAGGCCGGGGCAGGCGATGATGTCGCCGATGCTGTCGAGATTGGCCGTGCCTAGCCCCGCCGCATCGAGCTGCTGCCATAGCGTGTAAAGATCGGCCTGCCGGACATGGGCCAGCACGATGTTCTGCGCATGGGTGACGCGCAATTCGTCGAAGCTGTAGGCTTTGGCGAGGTCGGCCATCAGGCGGATCTGGTCGGCGGTGGCATCGCCGGGGATACCGCCGACCGGCTTCAGGCTGATCGTGGCGATGGCATAGCCGGGCGCCTTGTGCTTGGCGACGTTGCGGTCCAGCCACAGCGCGAAATCGGGATCGCTGCGATCGGGTGCGCTGCCGGGAGCTTCAAACGCAGGGTCGGAGAAATAGCCCTTGATCCGTTCCAGCTCAGCCAGCGGCGGCTCGATCCCTTGCGTCTTGAGATGCGCGAATTCGGCCTCGACCTGGCGCGTGTAGTCGTCCTTGCCCAGTTCATGGACCAGGATCTTGATCCGCGCCTTGTACTTGTTATCGCGGCGGCCATAGCGGTTGTAGACGCGCAGGCAGGCCTCCGCATAGGTCACCAGCTCGTCCAGCGGCACGAACGGATTGATCAGCGGCGCGATCATTGGGGTGCGGCCCATGCCGCCGCCGACGTAGAACGCGCAGCCCAGTTCGCCCGCATCATTGCGTACGATCTGGATGCCGATGTCGTGGAGGCGCATCGCCGCGCGGTCGGTGTCCGACGCGATCACGCAGATCTTGAATTTGCGCGGCAGCATCGTGAATTCGGGATGAAAGCTCGACCATTGGCGCAGCAATTCGGCATAGGGGCGCGGATCGACCAGTTCATCGGCGGCGGCACCGGCATATTGGTCGCTGCTGATATTGCGGATGCAATTGCCGCTGGTCTGGATCGCATGCATCTCGACCTTGGCCAGATCGGCGAGAATGTCGGGTGCATCCTCCAGCTTGATCCAGTTGTACTGGATGTTCTGGCGGGTGGTGAAATGACCGTAACCGCGATCGTATGTGTCGGCGATATCGCCCAACGCGCGCATCTGCGCCGAGTTCAGCGTGCCATAGGGCACTGCAACCCTCAGCATATAGGCGTGCAATTGCAGATACAGCCCGTTCATCAGCCGCAGCGGGCGGAATTGCTCCTCGGTCAGCTTGCCGGACAGGCGCCGCGCCGTCTGGTCGCGAAATTCGGCGACGCGGGTATCCACCATCGCCTGGTCGTAATCGTCATATTTATACATCAGGTCACCCGATTACCGCGTCGATGTCGGCAGGCTTGTGGGAAGGAGCGAAGCGGATCGTCGGCCCGGATGCGCGGATACGGTCCTTGATGTGGGCGGGACGGACGCCGTCGGCGGTCTTTTCGGCGTTGATCACATACGGTGAGACGACGCGACGCGCCGCGTTTTCGGCCGCAGCAATGGCTTCTCCGCGATCGCCCACGTCCGCGGCGGCATTGACATGCAACGACCAGTCGCTGCCCGTCCACCAGGTGACCGCACCGGTCTTGAGGTCATTTCCAGTCAGAATTTTCACTTGCAATCTCCAGCGCCAAATCGCGCAGACCCGTTTTCCCGCGAGCGGTGATCGCGCCGATAATGATAATTGCCGGTGCTTGCACCCCCTCGCTCGCGATCAGTCGGGAAAGTCCCGCCACGTCGCCGCGCAGGACGCGCATTTCGGGGCGGGCGGCGTTTTCCACCACCGCCACGGGCGTATCCGGCGCCAGCCCGTCGGCGATCAGCTTTTCCGCGATGGCATCGGCATTGACCACGCCCATATAGATCACCAGCGTGCGCCCGATTCCGGCCAAGCCGACCCAGTTCTGTTCGGCCAGGCCCTGGCACTGGCCCGCGACGAAGCTGACCACGCTGGCGGCATCGCGATGAGTCAGCGGCAATTGCGCTGCCGCCGCCGCGCCCAATGCGGCGCTGATGCCCGGCACCACCTCGACGGCGATTCCGGCCTCGCGGCAAGCCTCCAGTTCCTCGCCGCCGCGACCGAAAATGAACGGATCGCCGCCTTTGAGACGGATCACTTCATGACCCGCCAGCGCCTCGGCAACCAGCAGGGCATTGATCTCGTCCTGCCGCAGCGTATGGCGCGAACGCCTTTTGGCCACCGAAATAAGCCGCGCATCGGCAGGCACCATCGCCATGATGCGCGGATCGACCAATCCATCATGGACGATCACCTGCGCCCGCAGGATCAGCCCGGCGGCGCGCAAGGTCAGCAGGTCGGGATCGCCAGGCCCCGCGCCGACCAGCCAGACCTTGCCGGCGGCGGGTGCAGGGGAGGGCACGGTTTCAATCATGATCGACAGATGGCCCTTTTGATCGCGCATTTCCAGCCAGAAAGGCTTTGTGGCGGCTAAGCGTTTCTTTCGGGATGGTCCCTCTATCTCCCCGCCCGCTTGCGGGAGGGGAACAGTGAGGATTCAAACTTGCGCTATGGTAGCCAGCGCCCGATCGAGGTCGGCGATCAGGTCCGCCGGGTCTTCCAGCCCGATCGACATGCGCACGCCAAAGCGGTCGGCCTGAGCCATGCCGGGCAGCGGCCACGCCGATGCGGTGCGCAGCGGGGCTGGATCGACCGGCGTGGCCAGGCTTTCGAAGCCGCCCCAGCTATAGCCGATGCCGAACAGCCTCAGCGCGTCGATCATGGCGTCGCGTGCCGCCCCGGTCCCGCCGCGCAGGACAAAACTGAACAGGCCGCAGCCGCCGCTGAAATCGCGCAGCCAATGCGCGTGGCCGGGTGATCCGGGCAGCATCGGGCACAGCACGCGGGCGACTTCCGGGCGGCGTTCCAGCCACTGGGCGATTGCCAGCGCGCTGGCGGTCTCTCGCTCCAGCCGCAACCCCATCGTGCGCAGGCCGCGCAATGCCAGCGCGGCATCGTCGGGCGATACCACCAGCCCAAGCCCTTGCGCCCGCTGCCGCAGCGCGGCGTACCATTGCTCGCCGGCGCTGGCGCTGCCCAGCATCAGATCGCTGTGGCCGCCGACATGCTTGGTCAGGCTCATGACGCTGATATCGACGCCGTGCGACAGTGCCGCAAAGCCCAGCGGGCCGGCCCAGGTATTATCCATCAGCGACACCAGCCCGCGGGTCCGGGCGATGGTGCACAGCGCGGGGATGTCCGGGACTTCCAGCGTCAGGCTGCCCGGCGCTTCGAGCAGTACCGCGCGGCTGCGTTCACAGATGGCCGATGTAAAAGCGGCTACGTCCATCGGGTCGAACCAGCGCGTTTCCACGCCGAAATCCTTCAGCAGACCCCGGCCCATGGCGCGGCTGGGTTCATAGGCGTTGTCCGCCATCAGCAGCACGTCGCCGGGTCGCAGCACCGTCAGCAGCGCCCCGGCAATCGCCGTGACCCCCGAGGGATAGAGCATGGTCCCCGCCGCACCCGGTTCCAGTTCGGTCAGCGCCTCGGCCAGCGCCCACTGCGTCGGCCCGCCACGCCTGCCGTAGAAGAACCGGCCATCGGCATTGGCATGACCGGCGCGCAGGCTGGCCATGTCGGGATAAAGATGCGTGCTGGCGCGCCACACCGCGGGACTGACCACCGCGCCCGGTGCGCTGGGAGTGCCGGTCCATTCGTCGCGCCGTCCGGCCGTGACCAGGCGGGTGGCGGGTGCGAATTCGGGCATAGTGTCGGAGTCTGACGGTTTACTCATTGTTCAGGCGGGAACGGCTGCTCCGCAGGTTTTGGGCGTTGCCGGATCGGCGCCCCACTCTGTCCAGCTGCCGTCGTACAGCGCGACATCGCGCTTGCCCAGCAGATACAGGCCAAAGCTCAATACGCAGGCGGTGATGCCGCTGCCGCAACTGGTCACGACCGGGGCGGCAATATCTACTCCCGCTGCCGCGTAGGCCGCGCGCAGGCCCGGTTTGTCCTTGAACGTGCCATCGGGGTTGAACAGGCTGGCATAATGGAGGTTGAGCGAACCGGGAATGTGGCCCGGCGCCACTTCGGCGCGGGGATCGGGCTGCGCCCCGCTGAAGCGGGCGGCGCTGCGCGCATCGACCACCTGTTCGCGCCGGCTGGAGACATTGGCCAGCATCTGGGCCTTGCTGCGCAGGACGCGGTCGTCCTGCCAGGTGGTGAAATGGCGTTCGCGCAGGACCGTGCGTTGCGTTTCCAGGGCGCGCCCTTCGGCTTGCCATTTAGCCAGTCCGCCGTCGAGGATAGCGACATTATGGGCGCCGAACATTTGCAGCAGGAACCATGCCCGCGCCGAGGTCTTGATCGCGCTGTCGTCGTAAAGGACGATGCGGCTGCCATCGCCCAGCCCCAGTCCGGACATCCGGCTGGCGAATTTGGCGGCGGAGGGAATAGTGTTTTCGATCGCGGCGTCGGCATCGATCAGCGCGGCCAGGTCCATGAACACGGCACCCGGAATATGCCCCGCTTCATATTCGGCGCCCGCATTGCGCCGGGCTTCCGGCAGGTGGTACGAGGCATCGACGATCCGTAAATCGCACGAGGCCATCTCGTTCGCCAGCCATTCGGTAGAAACCAGTGCGTCCATAGTTCGAGCGCGTCCCTTTCGCTGCGACTGCGAAGAGATTAGCCTTGAGCTTGGCCGCCGTCGAGGGCCAACTGCTCAAAACTGCGGGAAATTCGCGCTTTCTAAGCGGCGCGCGGTCAATTTTCGCCAGATACCCAAGCTGGAATCAAGATCGATGGGTTGAAAGCCGCTGCCTGCAGCCGCCGGAAGAACGCCTATGGCGAAACACCCAGCGCAGCTCAGCGCGGGCCGGGCATCGCCTGCCGTCTCCACCCAGACGCGCAGCAGCGGCACCAGCAATTTGGCCGTGCCCAGCCGGATCGCAGCGACGCCGGCGAGCGGCAGGCGCAGTTCTCCGACAAGTTCGGCGTGACCTCCGGCGGCCAGGCTGTCGAGATAATGGCATAGCGGCAGCGCATAAGGTTCGAAAATGGCTTGGCGGTCCTGGGGGATCTCGGCCTCCGCCGTCGCCAGGTCGGCGCGTATGATCAGCGGCCCCAGCGCTTCCGGGCCAGGGTTGCTCAGGCGCAGGCGGTAACGCAGCGCGGCATGGCGCAGGGTGAGAGTGAAGCGGACAGGCCGGCAATCCAGTTCCAGCGGGGAGCCCGGCGGTTGCGGCGATGCACCGGCATGAGCAGGTGTTTCGATCGCTTCTACCTGATCGGATATGCTCGAATCCTCCCCCGGCAGGGGAGGATTTTGAGCCGGTTCTTCATAGTCGATACCGGGCGGGCGATGGCTGGGAATAGGCGTCGCCATAAGCCGGGCCACCGCGGCGGCGGCAACGATGACAAGCGCAAGGAGCAAGCCTGCCAACCAGGCATATGTGCTCATATAGGCGACCGCCGGCGAAAGCTTCGAGCCATCGATTTAGTTTGTCATGCTGACGATCCGGGGGATTGTGGTCGTTACGCACATCGCTTTAGCTGCGGGAATCAGCCTAACCAAACCAGGGTTGATCCAATCCGGTGGCTTGTGCTTGCCCCACTATGGCGGCATGGCGGTCGGCATGAGCGATCCCGGCCAGCCTTCTCCGCTTTATCTCGGGCGCCCGAGTACGCTGCCGGCGTCGCCCGAGGCGGCGGTGCTGGATTATGTGCCTAATCCACGCCCGGCGGCGCTGTATCTGGTGCGCTTTGCCGCGCCGGAATTTACCTCGCTATGCCCGGTCACCGGCCAGCCCGATTTCGCCCATCTGGTGATTGATTATGCCCCGGACCAGACCATCGTCGAATCGAAATCGCTGAAATTGTTCCTGGGCAGCTTTCGCCAGCATGCGGGGTTTCATGAGGATGTCACGGTGGGTATCGGCCAGCGCTTGCAGGCGGAAATGCAGCCGAAATGGTTACGGATTGGCGGCTACTGGTATCCGCGTGGCGGTATTCCGATCGATGTCTTCTGGCAAAGCGGCGCGCCTCCTGCCGATCTATGGGTTCCCGACCAGGGCGTGAGCGGCTATCGCGGGCGGGGGTGACGCCGGGGGTGGCGAACGTTTTCGCTGTCACGCAAATGCAACGCAAGGACAGGAAAGATGGTACCAGACCATGATGTGACGAAGGACTGGCTGGCGATGACAGAAGCTGTTCAACAGACCGAAGACGTGCTGGCCCCCATTGTAACCGCGGTCGCGGCGGCTCCGGTGATCAGTCCGGCGGCATCGGAACGCTATTTCAATCGCGAACTATCGTGGCTCGCCTTCAACCAGCGGGTCCTGTCCGAAGGGCGCAATGCCAATTATCCTTTGCTGGAACGGCTGCGCTTCCTTTCGATTTCGGGGAGTAACCTCGATGAATTCCTGATGGTGCGCGTCGCCGGGCTGGCCGGGCAGGTTCGCAGCAAGATCGAGGAAGTCTCGGTCGACAGTCTGTCCCCGGCGCAGCAACTGGCCGCGACTCACGAAGGCGTGATCCGGCTGGAGGCGGTGCAGCAGGATATCTGGACCGAATTGCGCAGCGCCCTGGCGGATGAACGCATCTCGATCATCGGCGAGGGGCCGTTGGAGCATAACCAGGCGCGCTGGCTGGAGACCTATTTCCTGAACCAGATGCTGCCGGTAATCACGCCCCAGGCCATCGATCCCGCGCATCCGTTTCCGTTCATCGCCAACCAGGGCATGGGCGTGATGATGTCGCTGACCCGGAAGTCCGACGACATGCACATCATGGAAATGGTGCTGATCCCGCAGGCGTTGCCACGGTTCGTGCGACTGCCCACTGCAACCGCAGGCGAAGCGGCAACTTATATCAGCATCGAGGATATGCTGTGCCGCCATGCCGAGTTGCTGTTTCCCGGCTTTTCGGTCGGTGGTCATGGCGTGTTTCGCGTGCTGCGCGACAGCGACCTCGAAGTCGAGGAAGATGCCGAGGATCTGGTTCGCTATTTCCGTACCGCGCTTCAGCAGCGCCGGCGCGGGTCTGTGATCATGCTGCAATTGCAGACCAATTTCGATCCCGAGGCGGAACAGTTGCTGCGTGACCAGTTGCGGCTCGATCACGCCATCGTCATCAAGACCGATGGCCTGATCGGCGCCTCCGGCCTGTCGGTAATCGTCGATGAGGCCCGCCCGGATCTCAAGTTCGAGCCGTACAGCCCGCGCTTTCCGGAGCGGGTGATGCAGCACGATGGCGATTGTTTCGCGTCGATCCGCGAAAAGGACATGATTATCCACCACCCCTACGAAAGCTTCGAGGTGGTGGTCGATTTCCTGCGGCAGGCGGCGGCCGATCCCGATGTCATCGCGATCAAGCAGACGCTGTATCGCGCCGGCAAGCAATCGGCGGTGATCGCCGCGCTGATCGCGGCCGCCGAAGCGGGCAAATCGGTCACCGCGGTGGTCGAACTGAAGGCGCGTTTCGACGAAGAACAGAACCTGTTGTGGGCCAGCCAGCTCGAACGCGCCGGGGTCCAGGTGATCTATGGCTTCCTCGACTGGAAGACGCACGCCAAGGTGTCCATGGTGGTCCGGCGCGAGGCCGAGGGCTACCGCACCTATTGCCACTTCGGCACCGGCAATTACCATCCGGTTACCGCGCGCATCTACACCGACCTGTCGTTCTTTACCGCCGATCCCGATCTGGTGCGCGATGCCGGCCAGGTGTTCAACTTCATTACCGGCTATGTCGAGCCGCGCACCATGTCGCAGATGGCGATCGCGCCGGTGTCGCTGCGTGAGCGGATCTACCAGATGTGCGACCAGGAAATCGTCAATGCCGGCAAGGGCAAGCCGGCGATGATCTGGATCAAGCTCAATTCGCTCACCGACCAGGGCG
>CAZZYX010000088.1:0-15296 GCA_964658485.1 uncultured Acetobacteraceae bacterium
GGGAATGCGCCGGGCTATTCTATCCCGACCTCGCGACCCGCCCGGTCCAGGGCCGCCACCTGGACTATCACTGGGATGGAACTCGCGTCGATCTCTATCGCATTCCAGCCAGCGGGGAAGTGTTCAGGATCATTGGAGACCAGGTGGCGGCTCGATCGAATTGGAACCAAGCGACCGACAGCGGTTAGTCTCTGATCCACTGGCAAAATCGGGAGCCAGCACTGCCCAATTTCGGGTTTCTCCGGCCATGGAAGGCCACCCGTAGGCTGCCTGGAATCAGTTACGCAGAGTGATCGGGGAGCCTGGCCACCGTGCGGTGCAGGAATTTGAAGCCGGATGAACCGTCCGGCTTCAAATCGGCGTCAAACGGCGAACTTCGCCAGCTTGGCGTCACACGCAGCGATGATGGTTGTGGGATCGAAATAATACGGCCTGATCTCGCACAGCTTGTCGTCGTGGAAGCGGAATAATTCGCACAGCTCGGCCGGCGCCAGGGCCGGATCGACGAAGCGGAAAGACAGGATGGACACCGCATAGTCACCGCCTACAGTGGTCTGCACGCGGTCCAGCCCGGCAACATCCATCATCCCCATCACCTTTTCGAACAGGTCGTGCAGCGCATTTCGTCCGCGATATACGCCGGCCATCGGCAGGGGATCGGCCTCCGTGATGAAGAAATCGTCGGTCAGCATCGACGCTGCCTTGTCCCAATCGCCCGTACCCGTGGCAGTGTAGAGGTCATCGACGAATTGCATGATCTGTGCCGGGGTCATGGCCATGGAAAATCCTCTCACGGTGATTGTTATGCCAAAGCCGTTTCGATCAATCCGCGCGCCGAGAAACCTAGCGATATAACTAGCCGCCCGCATCGACCATGCGCGATAAGACCCGCTCATGAAAACAATTCGCCAGATATTGCTCGTTCGCCGCCCGCACGGCACCCCTGCTCCCACCGACTTCGTCCTGGCCGAGGCGCCGATGCCCACGGCCGGCGCGGGCGAGATGCTGGTAAAGATGCGGGTCGGCTCGGTCGATCCGGCGATTCGCGGGTTTCTGGACGACCGTCCAAGCTATGTGCCGCCTGTCGCCATCGGCGCGCCGATCAACGGCATGTCGCTGGGCGAGGTGGTGGATTCGCACAACCCCGACTGGCCGGTGGGTACGCTGGTGCGTGCCTTTGCTACCTGGTCCGACCATTATGTGCTGAATGGCGATGCCTGGGGTCTGGAAAAGGTCATCCCCCGGCCTGGCGTGCCGCTGGAGCATTACATGGGCACGCTGGGCCCGGTCGGGCTGACCGCCTGGGTTGGCCTGTTCGAAATCGGCAAGGCGAAGCCCGGCGAAACCGTGTTGGTCAGCGCCGCGGCGGGCGCCACCGGCAGCACCGTGGTGCAGATCGCCAAGGCGCGTGGTGCCACCGTGATCGGCATCGCCGGCGGTCCCGACAAGATGCAGATCGTGCGTGACCTGGGCGCGGACTTCGCCATCGACTATCGCGCCGAGCCCGACCTCGCCGCTGCGATCCGCGCCGCCGCGCCGGACGGTATCGACGTGTATTTCGACAATGTCGGTGGCGAGATGCTGGACGCCGTCCTCCAGCTGATGCGGCTGCACGGGCGCATCGCGCTGTGCGGCATGGTCGCGCAATATAACGACGCCGATCACCCGCACGGCATCCGGAACCTGTGGCAACTGGTGGTCAACCGCGTCTTGATGCGGGGCTTCATAACCTATGACCACCGCGACGTGCTCGATCAGGCGCAGGCCGAACTGGACGGCTGGGCGGCCGATGGCCAGCTCAAGCCGCTCGCAAATATTCGCGACGGCTTCGAAAAGCTGCCCGAGGCATTCATTGCGCTGATGTCCGGGCGGACAATAGGCAAGACACTGGTGCGGATTTGACCGCAAGATTGCAGCGCAAGCGCTACTTCGTCAGTTGCGGGGCGTCAGGGCCAGGCGAAGCGATCTGCCGGGGTTTCGCTGCCGAAGCCGCGCATTTAAGGTGGCGGCGATGTAATGACCACGATCACTTTCCGGCGAGTTTGATTCCATGAGCGACACTTGGCACCCCCTGATCGCGACCAGCGATTTCCCCGAAGCCGGAAAATACGCGGCGACGGTCGCCGGCTGGCATGTCCTGGTGGCACGCATCGACGACGGATTTGCCGCAGTCAATGACCGCTGCACGCATCAGGGCTCGCAGTTGTCGCCCGGCAAGGTCAGGCGCGGTGCGGTGATGTGTCCGCTGCACGGGGTGCGCTTCGACCTGGCATCGGGGAAATGCCTGAGCGGTAATTATGCCGATGTGCGCGTCTTTGCCTTGCGGGAAACCGACGGCATGATTGAGATCGCCATTCCCGACCAGCCGCCGATGTTAGGCGAAATTCCGATCATCTGATCGGGTTTGTCCCACCTCGCCTAAGCTACAGGTTCACGGCAAGCGAAACCGGATTACCTTGCGCGCCGGAAACTTACGGGAGACCATGCCATGCCGTTTACCGGACCCGCCGAGGACCGCCTCGCCATCCGCGAATTGCTCGAGACCTATGCCGACGCAGTGACGGAACGCGATGCCGCGGCCTGGGGTGAGACCTGGGCGGAGGATGCATCGTGGTCCCTGCCCGACTATCCCGAAATCGGCACCACCAGCGGTCGCACGGCGATCGTGGCGATGTGGATAGAGGCCATGAAACCCTATCCCGGCATCATGTTCCAGGCCTGGCCGGGATCGATCGAGATTACCGGGGAAACCGCAGTGGTGCGCAGCTACACCGCGGAAGTATACGACCAGGACGGCGTGACGATGCGTGATCGCGGGACTTATGCGGATATTTGCATCAAGCATGACGGGCGCTGGCTGTTCAAGAGCCGCAGTTTCCGAAAACTTCATCGCCAGCATGCGCCCAAAGGCTGCTGATCGCGGAGAATAAAAACGGGCGGTGAACTCAAGTTCCACCGCCCGTTTTTATCGGATTATCAGGCCGCTCAGAAGTTCTTGGTGACCTGGAACTCGACCGTTCGCGGCATCGCTCCAAAGCCGAACAGATCGGCATGAACGCCGGCGGCGGTGCCCGTTCCGGAGCCGGAGTTCGGGCCGTCGACCCCGCCGGTGATGTACTGCTTGTCGGTCAGATTCTTGCCGATGATGGCGAACTGCCAGTTGTCGTTCTGCGCGCCGACATGCACTCCCATGTCGAGCACCGCGTAATGCGGGTTACGCGAAAAATCCTCGCCGAAGCCCGAGACGAGGTAGGACGAGCTATAACGCGCATCGACGTTGAACCCGGCTTTCATCGTCCCACTGACCTCGCGTTCATAGGTCGCGCCCAGCGCGCCGGTCAGGTGCGGGGCCATGCCCAGCGTGACGCCGTTCAAATTCTGGCGGGTAAAGGCGGCAGTCGCAGTATTGTAGGTTTCGGTGCAGCCTTCGTTCGGAGTTTCGCCAGCATAGCAGGGTGCATCGGGGAAGCTGGTGTAGTATGCTTTGTTGTAGTTCACGCTGCCGTGCAGGTTCAGGCCGCGCACTGCGCGTGGCGCATATTCGAAGTCCAGTTCGACACCCTTTGTAATCGCATTGGCGGTCAGGGTCTGGAACGCATCGATAGTCGAGTCGAAGAAATCAACCTGCAGATCCTTGTACTTGTAGCTGTAGGCATCGAGGTTCAGCCGCAGCTGGTTGTCGAGAATCGTGCTCTTCACGCCGCCCTCGAAGCCGTGCACGGTCTCGGGATTGAAGGTGAAGGCCGCTGCCGGATCAGTCAGGAACGTCGAGTAAACGCCACCATTCGAGAATCCGCCGGACTTGTAGCCGGTCTTGTACGCGGCATAGAACATCACATCGCGGGTCGGCTTATAGGTGATGGTGGCATCGGGCGACCAGTTGTTGAAGACTTGATGCGCGGTGATGTTCGAGGCCGCACCCTGCGGATCGAGGCCGGCAAAGTCGGGACTGCTGTAGGGCTGATCGAAGAAGCTGTTCTTCGTTTCATGCGTGTAGCGCGCACCGCCATCGATCTCGATCTTGTCCAGCGGCTTCCAGATCACCTGGAAATAAGGCGAAATGGTCTGACCCTTGGTGTAGCTGGTTTTGTCGTTATCCTGGTACTGATCGGCCCCGGCGCTCGGAACGTTGCTGAGGCTATAGCTGACGTACTGGGCATAGTTGCGGCGCGTCTTTTGATAGAGCACGCCGACCATCAGGTTGAGCGGCCCATCGTAATGCGTGAGCGCACGCAATTCGCTCGAGAATGCCTTCCAGCTTGAGTTCTCGGTGGCAAACACCGAGTTGGTGTTGGCATCGAACTCGCAGCCGCACAACCATCGGTTGTTGTTCCAGTTGTAGTTCGTGACGTTGGTGACGGTAACCTTGCCCAGATCCCAGTTAAAAGTGTTAGTCGCCGCCGCCGACTTGTAGCGGTTGTAGAGCTGGCCGTTCCCGGCATCGGGGAAGTTCGACGCTTCTATCGCTGGCATATTGTTCTGGTGCGTGACGAAATTAAAGCCGCAGGCATAGCCCGATAGCTGGGTCACGCCGTGGGGACAATTATAGGCGACATAGTTGTAGCTGGAGTTATTGGTCTTGTTGGAGTCGAACGAGGCCTTGAACGTGTCGGTTATGTTGGTTGTCGGCGTATATTTCAAGGTCAGGCGGCCCAGGAATTCACGGTTGCCGGGCTGATCGCTGCTGGTCGGCTCCGTCACGTAGTTCGGGCCGAGGTTGGAAAGCGTGTAAGGCCGGGATTCGTTCTCGTAATAACCGCCCCACATCTTGGTACCGCGAACCGCGACGCGGATGCCGAGATCGTCGGTGATCGGCCCCGAGGCGAAGCCTTCGAGCTGGCCCTGTTCACCGGCGGCTTCATAGCTGGCGCGCGTGTGAAACTGCCAGGTCGGCGTAGGATCGGCGGTCTTAATCGAAATCACGCCGGCAGTGGCATTTTTGCCGAAGAACAACACCTGCGGACCCTTGAGCACCTCGACCCCGGCCAGGTCGAAGAAGCCTTCCTCGAGGATGCGTCCCTGACCGTAATAGACGCCGTCGACCACTGTCGCGACCGACTGTTCGATGCCGATCGAGGTCGAGGAAGAGCCAATGCCGCGCAGCGTCACCTCGGCGGCCGAACCGTTCGAGGCGTGTCCGACGGTCAGGCTTGGCGTGGCGTTGGCTATCTTTTCGATGCTGGTCAAATCGCGTCGCTCAATGGTCTGCGCGGAAATCGCCGTCACCGCCACCGGGACGCTTTGCGCGCTTTCGATACGCTTGCGCGCCGTCACGACGATATCGGTGAGACCACCGTTTGCGGTCGGCGCCGCCTGGGGCGCGGCAGGCGCTTGTTGCGCTTGCGACGGAGTAGCCGTCAGCGATCCCGCCAGAATACTGGAGACAAGCAGAAGCGCGCGAGTTTTTGGCATTTCGAAACTTCCTCACCTGAACATTAACCTTATTATGCGTTCCTTAGGTGAGCCCGCTCAAATCGCGATCCTGCGAAAACTGCTAGGCCTAGCCGATTGGCTAGGTGCGGCAGCGGCATCGGGGCGTCAGCGCCCGTGCAGGGAGAATGCTGATGACCACAAACCGCTTCTGGCAGTTGGATGCCCATCCGATCGGCCATGATTACGCCGCTGCGCTGCATCTGCGCGAAGAGCAACTGGCACCGCTGGCGGAGGGAGAGGTGCGTATCGCCGCGCGATATTTGTCGATGGATGCCGGCACCCGGATGTGGATGACGGCTCGCACCGATGGCTACCAGCCCCCGCTGCCGCTGGGATCACGCATGGTTGGCCTGTGCCTGGGCCGGGTTTGCGAAAGCCGCGACGCGCGGTTCGCGGACGGCATGCTGGTTCGCGGTTTTGGCCAATGGGCCGATTATTCGACGGTGCTGCCCGATCTTGCAGGACTGGAAGTGCTGGATGAAACCGTCACCGACCTGCGGCAGCATTTCGGCGCGCTAGGGATGAACGCCTGGACCGCCTATGTCGGGGTCAAGGAAGTCGCCGCCGTGAAACCGGGCGAATGGCTGGTGGTGTCGGCAGCGGCTGGCGCCACGGGCAGCCTGGCCTGCCAGGTCGGCCGCAATCTTGGCGCAAAAGTGGTCGGGATTGCCGGGGGGCCCGACAAATGCCGCTACCTGGTCGAAGAACTCGGCATCGAACGGGCGATCGATTACCGCAATGAGGATGTCGGCGCCGCGCTTGCGGGCATCGGCGGCGGTATCAATGCCGCCTTCGATAACGTCGGCGGCCCCATTCTCGACGCGATGCTGGCAAACATGGCGCATTACGGCCGGATCGCGATTTGCGGACTGGTTGCGGGCTATGGCAGCGCTGCCGCCATGCCGGGACCGGCACATTTCGATCAGATATTGATGCGTCGCCTGCGGATCGAAGGATTCTTCATCCCCGATTTCCTGCACCGCGGCGTCGAATTCGTGCCGCAATTGCGGTCCTGGCTCGATGAGGGCAAGCTGGCGGTGCGCTTCGACGAGACGCGCGGCCTCGATCATGTGCTTACCGCCTATAAGCGGATGCTGACGGGGCGGAGCACCGGCAAGGTGATCGTCAGCCTGATCGATCAGGCGTAGCGGGAAAACCGCCTGTTATTGTGCGGTCATCCCGCCATCCACGATAAACTCCGTGCCGGTGATGTATTTGGCTTCATCCGATGCCAGGAACAGGTTCATGTTGGCGATATCGTCCGGTTCGCCCATCCGACCCATCGGGATCAGCGCCAGCGTCGCGTCGTAATTGTCGGCATTATCCTCGGCGGCGACACCCTGCATATTGGTCAGGATCATCCCGGGATGCACCGTGTTCACGCGGATATTCTCGGCGGCGCATTCCACCGCAATCGCTTTGGAAAACACCCGGACCCCGCCCTTGGCTGCAGCATAGGCGCCACAAGCCGGAACCCCGACCTGACCCGCCACCGAAGAAATGTTGATGATCGAGCCGCCGGTTCCCGCTGCGCGCATCGCCAGTACCGCGCGCTTGGTACCGAAGAATACGCTGGTAAGATTGACATTGACCTGCAGCAGCCAGTCGGCGGTGGTGAAATCGCCGATCAGGCGCAGGACGGCGATGCCGGCATTGTTGACCAGCACGTCGAGCTTGCCATGTGCTGCTTCGATTGTCGCCATGACTCGGTCCCAATCGGCTTCGATGGTCACGTCATGCGCCAGCGCATGCGCCTGTCCGCCGCTGGCGCGGATCTCTGCGGCAACCTTTTCCGCGCCGGGACCGTCCCGATCGGTGATGTAGACCACGGCGCCTTCCTGGGCAAAGCGCCGCGCGGTCGCGCTGCCCAGTCCCGGAACCGAAGCGCCGCCGGTGACAAGGGCGATCTTGCCTGAAAGTCGTGCCAATTCATATCTCCGGAAAAAGCGGAGGCTCGAGCGCGCGAGCAGCCTCCCTATGGTGAAAGACTAACTCGAAATCAGAACTTGACCCCGATCGTGCCGCCATAGGTGCGCGGCTCGATCGCCGAGCCGAACGCAAACAGGCCGGCCACGGTGAAGGCCGCGCTCGTCGTCTGGTTGTTGGCAAGGTTGCGCCCGAACACGCGAACATAGGCATCCAGGCCCTGAAGCTTGAAGTCCACCGTCACGCTGGCGTCGACAAGATCCTGGGTGGTGGTGCGGACGCGCGGATCGTTGCCGGTGAAGATCTGGTCCGTGGCGGTCGAATTCGCCGCCAGCGGTCCATTCGAGATCTGCTGGTCATAGGGGCTGATATGGCGCCAGCCCACCGAGGTCACCACCTTGCCGAAGCTGGTCGGCACGGTGTATTCGGCATTTGCCGAGCCGCTGAACCGCGGCGCATAGATCAGATGGTTCGCCGAATAGTTGCAGGTGATGATCGACGTACCGGGACCGGCACAACCGACGACATAATTGCGGAAATGCGATTTGGTGTAGGCAGCGGTTGCCGTGAGCGTCAAACCCTCAATCGGGCGTAGCGTCGCGTCGGCTTCCAGGCCCCGGATGATCGCGCCGCCCGGCACGTTGCCGGTGATCGTCTGGTTGCCGGTCGGTCCGCCGGGAACGGTCAGGTTCTGCTGCATGTTCTTGTAGTTGGACACGAAGCCGGCCAGGTTGATCTGCAGCTTGTGGTCGAGCATGTTCAGCTTGGTGCCGACTTCGAAGGCATCGACGGTCTCGGGCTGGAACGGCGTGCTGGCGGTAGCGGCGGTCGAGGCGCGCGAGCTGAAGCCGCCCGAGCGATAGCCGCGCGACCAGCTGCCGTAAATCATGGCGTCGCGGGTGGGGCGATAATCCAGCCCGACCTTGGGGGTGAACTTCGAGAAGTTGGCATTGCCCGACCCGACGCTGCTAAACGTCGCATCGTTAGTGCCGCCGAAGAAGCCGTTATCCAGCTTCTTGTTGTCGTGCGACCAGCGCCCGCCAAAGGTGAGGCGGACCTTGGGCAGGATCTTCCAGTCAAAGTCGCCGAACCCCGCGTATGACCGGGTCCTGCCGTGGACGAGCTGCTGGCCCGGCGCGATCGCATCGGGGTTGTTGGTGTTGTTCAGCGCCGTGCCGGCGCCGCCGATGCTGGTCCACTGCGTCAGGTCGTAGCGGGAGTCGAAGAAGTAGCCACCGACGACATAGTCGAGATTCTCATAGATCTTGCCGGCACCACGCAGTTCCTGGCTCCACTGCGTATAGTGCTGGCGCCGCAGCGTGTAATAGTAGCCGGCGGTACCGAAATCCTGCGTCTGATCCTCCTTGCTGTGCCGCCAGCCGGTAACCGAGGTCAGCTTGATGGCGCCGAGATCGAGGTTCATCAGCAAGGTCGCGGCCGGCGCGTGATAGGTGCTGTGCGTCGGGGCGTCGGACACGTCGTAGAGGTTGGCCGGCGGCGTGGCGATGCCGTAGAAAGCGTCCTTCGGACCCGTCAGGGTGATGTTTACCGGGGTAAACGAGGAAACCATGTCCTCGACGGTGAACTGCGCGTCGAGCTTCGAACCCGCCGGCCTGAACAGTAGCGAGGTGCCGAAATTATCGTCCTTGTTCCCGCCGGTGCGGCGGCCGGTGGTGGTGTTGCGATAATAGCCGTCGCTCTGGTTGTGGAAGTACCAGGCCTTGATTCCCCAGGTGCTGCCATTGCCGTAATTGACGATGCCCTTGCCGCTCCAGGTGTTCCACTGGCCATAGCTGAATTCAAGCTTGGCGCCCGGCACCATGGTCGGCTTGGTGCGCATGATGTTGATGACGCCGCCGATGGTGTTGGCGCCGAACAACGTGCCCTGTGGCCCGCGCAGCACTTCGATCTGGGCAACGTCGAACACGTCCTGCAACTGGCCGGTGCTGGTGCCGATGGTCACCCCGTCGACGACGACGCCGACGGTCGGCGTCTGCGATTTCTCGACGTCGGCATAGGTCAGCCCGCGGATCGACAGGTTGGCGGAGGCCGCGCCCGAGTTCTGCTGGGTGATCAGCAGGCCCGGAGCCGTGCCTTGCAGGTCGGCAATGTTCACCGCAGCCTTGTTCTCGAGCATCTGGGTGTTGATCGCGGTGATCGCCACCGGCGTCGACTGCAGCGATTCGCTGCGGCGACGCGCCGAGACGATGATCGTGCCGGTATCGTTGGTGGCTGCATTCGCGGCTGCATCGGGCGCGGTCGTCGTGGCTGCTGCCGGCGCAGCGGTGTCGGCCAGTGCCGGTACGGCGAACGCCGCAAGCGCCGATCCGGCCATGACCCATGATGCATGACGACGCTTGTGATGATTTGGCATTGGCAACCTTCCCTGAAAGCAGCCACGATATGTTCGCCGCAGTCTGCAAGTTGGTATGCTATGCACCGAACCGGCCGACCGATTTAACTACTATAAGTTACAGGTGCGCGCT
This sequence comes from uncultured Acetobacteraceae bacterium, assembly GCA_964658485.1. GTDB lineage: Bacteria > Pseudomonadota > Alphaproteobacteria > Sphingomonadales > Sphingomonadaceae > Novosphingobium. The sequence goes on from CAZZYX010000088.1 coordinate 9,846, forward strand.
GCGGCGCGACCGGCAACCACAAGGTTTGCCCAACGGGAGCTGATCGATGCCATCGAACCGCCGATTTTTACTTGTCCGCCGGCCACAGGGCATGCCCGTCGCGGAGGATTTTCAGCTGGTCGAGGAAGCCATTCCAGCGCCGCCACCCGGCGGTTTCATCATGCGTAACCACTATGCTTCACTCGATCCGGCGCAGCGCGGCTGGATGGACGATGTTCCCAGCTATATGCCGCCGATCGTGCTGGGCGATCCGGTGCGGGCGACCACCGTCGGCGTTGTCCAGGCGTCCGACAATGCTGCGTTCGAGCCCGGCGACTGGGTGCTGGGGGTCAACGGACTGGAAGATTACTCGGTCGGCCTGCCGGGCGGATTCACCAGCCCCATCGACGTATCGGCAGTCGATTCGCCGTCGCGGTATCTGTCGATCCTAGGGGCGGTCGGCCTGACCGCCTATTTCGGCATGACCGATGTTGCCAGGCCACAGCCGGGCGAAACCCTGCTGGTATCCGGAGCGGCAGGCGCAGTCGGCTCGGTGGTCGGTCAGATCGGCAAGATCAAGGGTTGCCGGGCCATTGGCATCGCCGGCGGCCCGGACAAATGCCGGCGCCTGGTCGAGGACTACGGCTTCGACGTAGCTATCGATTACAAGGGCAAGCGCCTGCGCGAGTTGTCGGACGAAATCGCCGCCGCCGCCCCGGATGGCGTCGATATCCTGTTCGAGAATGTCGGCGGCATCATCCTGGAAGCCGGCATCTTCAATCTCGCCCGCAACGCCCGCGTCATCCTGTGCGGGCTGATCAGCGAATATAACGAGACCCAAAAGACCGGCATCCGCAACCTGTGGCAAGTGCTGACCAAGGAAGCGACCATCCACGGCTTCTTGATCTCTGCCTATGTATCGCGTTTTGGCGAGGGCGTCGCGCAGATGGCGCAATGGATGGCCGACGGCAGGCTGCACATGGATGAAGATATCCAGGAAGGGCTGGAAAATGCCTATCCCACGTTCATGCGACTGTTTTCCGGTGCCAATACCGGCAAGCTGGTCCTGAAGATCGCCTGATGGCCACAGTCCTCGGGTCACGCCGCCTCGAAGGCAGAAGCGCGCTCGTCACCGGCGCGGGTTCGGGTATCGGTGCGGCCACCGCGCGCCGCCTGGCCGCCGACGGGGCGCGGGTCTTTACCGTCGATCTCAACGGTGCGGTCGACCGGCATGCCGATGTCACTGCACCGGGCATCAACGCCGAGCTGGTCGCCGAGGCCGTCGCGCAGAATGGCGGGCTGGACATCGTGGTGCCCTGCGCCGGGATTTCCGCTTTCCACCCGCTGGAAGGGCATGACGACGCATTTTTCGATGCGGTGATGGCGGTAAATGTCACCGCCGTGTTCCGGCTGATCCGCGATGCCGTGCCGGCGCTGAAGCGGTCGCCTCATGGCCGGGTCATTACTATCGGCTCGACCATGGCGCGCTTCGGCGATAGCGGGCTGGTAGCCTATGGCGCCTCGAAACATGCGGTGCTGGGGATGACGCGCTCGATCGCCTGCGAACTTGGCCCCTTCGGCGTCACCGTGAACTGCCTGCAGCCCGGCGCGATCGAAACCCCGATGACCGAACCTGCATTCACCCAGATGCCCGAGTTCCGCAGCTATTTCGAAAAGAAAGCTGCCCTGGGCCGGCTGGGTCAACCCGAAGACATTGCCGATGTCATTGCCTTTCTGGCCTCGGACGACGCCAGATTCATGTCGGGCCAGGGTTTCTTTGTCGATGGCGGGGCCATGCAACGGCAATGATGGGGTAACGGCACTGACGCTGAATATCCCGGCAGCGAGATTACACCCGCTTCATGTCTTCGCTTTCATGAATTTCCATCAGTTCAAAGACGTTTCCGAAGAAATCGCGGCAATAAATAGCGCTATAGCCGCTCTTGCTACCATCCGGATGAGTGACGATCGAACTCAGATCCAGCGGAGCCTGGAACCTGATTCCAGCAGCGCCAAGGCGTTCACAGGCGGCGGCGATGTCTTCTACCTGCAGCGCAAAATGGGTATAGCCGGCATGAAACACCCCCCGATCAGGGTCCTGCGGCGCAGAGCGCGGCGCCAGATATTCGAATACCTCGATATGGGTATTTCCCAGACGACACATGAACTGGTCGGCGGCGCTGCCGGGCAGACCAATGACGGCGTCGATGAAGGGGTTATCCCGCCAACTCAGCGGCGCGACTTCCTCGACGCCGCCAAGCAGATCGATATAAAATTCGCGGGCCCTGGCCAGGTCGGGCACCGATACCGCGATGTGATGGACACCCTGGACGCCGATGCCCATCACAGGATCGTCCGAAAAAGCGGGCACCGGTTTTTCGCCCTGAACGATACGACCACGAAAATTATCCTCAGAACTGGATACGTTTGGTGTAGCCACCATCGATCACGACATTGGTACCGGTCGTATAGGACGACGCCGGGCTGGCCAGAAACACGATAGTCCTGGCCACCTCGTCCGGCCCAGCCCAGCGGCCAAGCGCGAATTGTGCCTCTGTCGCGTTATAAAGTTCCGGCGCGACGGCCTTGATCGCTTCCCAATTACCGCCCGGAAAGGCGATCGGACCCGGCGACACCGCGTTGACGCGAATGCCCTTCGGACCCAGCGCCTGCCCCAGTTGCTTGGCATAGACGAGCAGCGCGCCCTTCAATGCGTTGAATGCCTGGGGAACGATGAAGGTTTCCAGTGCGGCGGTGCTCGACATGATGACGATAGCGCCGCTGCCGGACTTTTCCAGATATGGCTCCAGCGTTTCGCAACCGATGACCGTGCCCTTGACGTCGGCATTGAAGCAGGCGTCCCAATCACCGGTCGCGCCCGAGCCGGACGCGCTGGCACCCGGAACAAAGATGTCGCAACCGCCCAGACGGTCGGCGGCCGAGGTCAGCCACGCGGGATAAGCGGCAAGGTCGCTCAGGTCGAACGCTTCGCCGATGATTTTTCCGCCATGCCGTGACAGCGATGCGGCCGTTTCTGCGACCTGTTCGGCATTGCGCGAAAAGAAGGCGATGTCGCAGCCCTCGGCGGCAAAGAATTCCAGTGCGGCCCGGCCGATACCGCGACTTCCACCAGTCAGGATGACCTTCTTGCCCTTGAGACCCAGATCCATCGTACTCTCCTCGACCCATTTTGTGATTTCGCTGCGCCTGTCTCTGCCAAGTCGCCCCGCCCAGCCACTGGTTTTTTGGTGAGGACGGCGGGATGATGCGACGTGTTAGCGTCTGCACCGACAGACGGTCCAAGGGAGAAGATCATCGGTCGCCTCGACGGTGCAGCTCGCAATGAACAGGTTACGCTTAACCCGCATCCACAGCCAGCTTGCCGCGAATATCCGCGCGCAACTGGTCCTTGCGGACCTTGCCCGAGGCGGTGCGGGGAAAATCCGCGACGAATTCAAAGCGTTCGGGAATCTTCTGGCGGGCCAGCCCGCTGGCGGCGACATGCTCGGCCAGCAGCCGTGCCTCGGGCGCGGGGCCCGCGGCAATGACATAGGCGCAAATCCCTTCGCCCAGCCGCGCATGCGGCATCGCCACGACTGCCGTCTCGCGGACCGCCGGGTGGCTTTGCAGCACATCCTCGATTTCCCTGGCGCTGATGTTCTCGCCACCGCGAATGATGAGATCCTTCTTGCGCCCAGTGACGGTCAGGGCGCCGGCTTCAGTCAGTACGCCCAGGTCACCGGTGCGGAAATAGCCGTCGGCGGTGATCGCTTCTGCGGTCTGGGCGCGATCGGCGTAGCCCAGCATCATGCCGGGGCCGTGCGCAAGAATTTCGCCCTCCACGCCGCAGGGTAGATCGTTGCCATTCTCATCGACAATGCGCACCGTGTAATCGATAACCTGACCGTCGGTGGTCGCTGCCAGATACGGGTCACCGGGCCAGCCGAATGTCACCAGCGGCACCTCGGAACTGCCGAAAACCCGAAACGCATGGGCATTGGCAAAAGCTGCATCGGCCGCCGGAATCACATCTGCCGGCACTGCCGCGCCACCGCAGGCAAAGAACCGCAACGATGGCAATCGCCGGCCACCGGCGCGGGCCGCGGCTGCCAGCTCGACCAGAAAGGGCGTGGCCGCAACCGTACCAACCAGTTGATGCCGATCGATCAGCGCCAGCGCCGCAGCGGCATTCCAGCTTTCCATCAGGACGGTCTGGGTGCCGCAGATCAGCGGCATTTCCAGGCCGTTGGCAAACCCCGACACATGGGTGACCGGCGACGGCATCAGCGTCCCCGCGCCTGCCTGCACGCCCCAATGCCGGGCGCTTTCACGCACGATGCGCTGCAGCGTCACATGGCTGTGCAGCACGCCCTTGGGCTTGCCGGTGGTACCCGAGGTGTAAAGCACCATCTTGACCCCCAGCGGATCGACTTGCGGACGATCGAAACCGACGCCACGTCCTGCTTCGACCAGCGCCGCAAAGTCCTGCGGCCCATCTCCCCGCACCGTGAAAACATGCGCCAGCGCGGGCAATATCGGCGCGATCCGCGTCGCCATCGCCGCAAAATCGTAATTCCGGAACCGCTGGGCAACGAAAAAGGCCCGCGCGCCGCAATCCGCGAGCATCTGCGATACTTCGGCGTCGCGGTAAATCGGCACGATCGGATTGACCACGAACCCGGACATCGCCGCCGCAAGATTGATGACGGCGGCCTCGTGCCAGTTGGGTATCTGGAAAGCCACAACATCGCCCGGCCGCAGCCCCCGTTCGTGCAAGGTCGCCGACAGCGCCCCGGCATCGGCCACCCATTGCGCGCGGGTCATGGTATGCTCGCCGTCGACAAAGGCGATGAACTCCGGATCAGCGGCGACCAGATCATAGGCCAGATCGGCGATAGTGTGCAGGTCCCAGATGCCCGCACCGACAAAGCCGCGCTGATGGGGCATGGGGTGCGCTAGCCAGGACCACGGCGTAGGCATCGATTCGTTCATCCCCTGCGAGTGGTTCATTTTAGCCGTCGAGCCAATTGATGAAAAGGCCAGTAACCTGTCACCTTTCCTAGCTAGGCAGCGTTCGTGCTCTTTGCTCAACTCCGTCGATAATTGTCCGGGCCACAAGCTTGTGCACGGCCTGAACACGGGAGAACGCAGTGAACCACGCAGATCGCATTGGTGACGTCGCCGAGATCATGCTTGACTACGTCGAGAACAACCGGACCCACATCACCGATCAGGTCATGCGGGTACCCAGTTCCAGCTACATCGATCCCAACCAGTGGCTGGCCGAGATGGAACTGGTGTTCAAGCGGGTGCCGCTGATGCTGGCCTTCACCGCCGAGCTTCCCCAGCCGGGCGACTACAAGGCGATGGATGCCGCCGGCCTGCCGGTGCTTATCAACCGCGACAAAGCGGGCAAGACCCATGCCTTTCTCAATGTCTGCGCCCACCGCGCCGCGCCGGTCGCCAACGAAG
>CAZZYX010000089.1:0-14576 GCA_964658485.1 uncultured Acetobacteraceae bacterium
GAGGCGGAGGCGGAGGTGGCGGCGGAGGAGGTGCCGGCGGGGGCGGCGGTGCAGCCGGTTCGCCGAAGTTATACGTCAAAGTGCCCAGCAACGAATGCGTCCGGACCCGATCACGCAGCGCAATGCCTTCGTCGCTGACGAAACGATTGGCATTCTGCGCCTGGAAGTAGCGATATTTCAGGCCGACATCCCAATGGTCGCTGACCGGTACGCGTACGCCGGCAATCACCTGCCAGGCAAAACCCGTCGATGAATCGCTGATATTATCAGCAGGGATCGGGGTCCGAACCGAGGTCTGGACGCGGGCGACACCAACGCCGCCGCCGACGAAGCCCTGCAGGCCGTCATCGGGACCGAAATCGATCAGGGCATTTTCCATGAAGGCGAGGATGCGGGTGCTGCCACCCAGTTCGCCGCGCCCGGCTGAAAAGCCGTTGCCGTTGGCATCCAGCAGCCGCTTTTTCATGGCGCGACGATAGCTGGCTTCCGATTCAAGCCGGAAATGGCCGAAATCGTAACCGATCGCTCCGCCGCCGTCATAGCCGACCTTGGTCTTGTATGTTTCGACCGGAACACTGCCCGTGCGAGGCGTCGTCTTGATGTTCTGGTCTTCCATGATGGTGCCGCCGGCATCACCCTCGACATACCAGGACTTGTCGCGCGCGAGCGCGGGCGTAGCCAGGACCGTAGAAGCCAAAGCCATCCCGATGATTAGTTTCCGCATAAACGGTTCCCCTTTGTTGTATTTATGGATGCTTATTCGGGTCGGACATCTACTGCCATCACCTGAGGCACGCAACCCACGAATTTTCGGGAGTGTTGTAATTATGCCGCGTTTTCGAAGGGTTGCAGGATTAAAATTATACCAGCCGTGTCGCTCGATCTTGCATTTTCGATCGGGCAATCGCCCCGGCTGGCAAGTGAATATCGAGCACGCGACAATATATTCTTCCGCGAAACAAGGAATTGGCGCAGCATTACCCAGCTTGGTCGGGTGCTTCGGTGGTCCGGTACGCCGCCGCATCGGAAATGGTCGTCCTTCAAAAAATCGATGCCGTTTTTTCCGGGCACTGCTCTAAGGCGGCTCATCGTTGCCGGGGGAATTTCATGCTGCGCCGACTTTACGAATGGACGATGGCAAAGGCAGTGGATCGCCGGGCAGAATGGTGGCTCGGGCTGTTTGCCTTTCTCGAATCGAGCATGTTCCCGATCCCGCCGCATCCGCTGCTGGGGCTGATGTGCCTCGCGGAACCGCGCAAGGCGGTCCGTTTTGCGATTATCACCACACTGGCTTCGGTCACCGGCGGACTGGTCGGCTATGCCATCGGCCATTTCGCCTTCCAGGCCTTTGGCGTGCCGCTATTGTCCGCGCTGGGCCTGGCCAAGAGCTTTCCCCTGATGGCCTGCACGTTGCGGGAGAACGCATTCTGGATCATCATTTTCAAGGGGATGACGCCGATCCCGTTCAAGCTGGTGACGATCACCGCCGGCTTCATCGCGGTGCCGATCGGTCAATTCCTGCTCGCCAGCGTCATTTCACGCGGCGTCGTGTTCATGTCGGTCGGGGTGTTGTTCCGCGTATTCGGGGCACCGATCAAGGCCTGGATCGATCGCTACCTGGGCTGGGCGGTCGGCGGATTCCTGGCTCTGGTTCTGGCGGGATTCCTGGCCGTCTCATTGCTGAGCGGCCACCACCAATCCGGCTGCAGCGCGATCGGAACGGCAGCCTCGGCTGCCTGAACCATCGTCACTGGCGCCTCTAGTCTTCCTGGGCGATCGTAACGCGCAAGCCCTCGAAAGCATCGGTCACCGGCAGCTGGCACGACAGCCGCGAGTTCGCGTCGCGTCGATCCGAACTGTTAAGCAGATCGTTCTCGTCTTCGCTCATTTTCGGCAGCGTGTCGGCATAGGCGGGATCGACGTGAACGTGGCACGTGGCGCAGCTGCAGCAGCCGCCACATAGCGCGAGCAGGTCATCGAAGCCATTGTCGCGGATGACTTCCATCAATGACCGGCCTACCGCCGCTTCGACAGTCTTTTCTTCACCAGCCTGATCAATCACCACTATATTCGGCATTGCGATAATCCTTAACCTTCGGCCGCCCATGAGCGGGCGGCCCTGTTCGCGCTTCGGCGCGGCTGCTAACCGCTGGCCCGTTGATTTACAACCCATCACTAGAACAGCGAGAAATTGCATGGGATTGAGCGAGGACATGCTGAATGCCGGGCTGGACGCGCTGGCTGCGCGCGAGCCTGGTATCGCCCGGGCGCTGGCGGTGGCGGGCTACCCGCCGCCGCGCATCCGTGAACGGGGCTATGCCACCCTGTTGCGCACGATCGTCGGCCAGCAGGTCAGCGTTGCCGCCGCAGCGTCGGTCTGGGTCAAGCTACAGGCGTTGCTTGGCCCCGATGTGCCGCCGGAGGTATTGCTCGCGGCCGAATTCGACGCGCTTCGCGCCTGCGGGTTTTCGCGCCAGAAGCAAGGCTACGCCCGCAGCCTGTGCGAACTGGTGATGAGCGGGGAACTCGATCTGACGACCTTGCCCGATGACGATGAACAGGCGATCGCGCAGCTTACCCGGATCAAGGGCATCGGGCGCTGGTCCGCTGAGATCTATCTGCTGTTTGCCGAGGGGCGCCCGGATATCTGGCCGGCCGGCGACTTGGCCGTGCAGGCCGGGCTGCACCGTATCCTGGGGCTGGCGGAGCGCCCGTCCGAGCGGGAAACGCGGGTGCTGGGTGAACCCTGGCGGCCCTGGCGCGGGGCGGCGGCGATCCTGACCTGGCATTGCTATAACAACGCGGCGCTGTGACGGCGGGTGTCAAACTCCCCTCCCGCGTGCGGAAGGGGTTCAGGAAAGCGCGTCGATCGCCTTGGCCATGGCGACATCGCGCTGGCTGACCCCGCCCGCGTCATGCGTGGTCAGCACGACATCCACCCGGTTGTACACATTCGCCCATTCGGGGTGATGATCGGCCTTTTCCGCCAGCAGCGCGACCCGCGTCATGAATGCGAACGCCGCGCTGAAATCCGGAAACTTGAACTTGCGGCTGATCGCCAGGCCATCTTCGCGCAGCGCCCAGTCCGTCATCCCGGCCAGCGCGGCAGACAACTCGCTCTCGGTCAGGCGGGAAATCGGCATGTGGTCTCCTTGGCAGTCCGACCGGTTTCCCTTAAGCCGCGCGACAATGCAAGAATTTCGTCACTCCTGCCGCCTGAACGCCCATGCCGTGGCCTGCCGGCGAGGCGATCGGCTGCTGTTCGCCGGATTGTCGCTGGCCCTTGAAGCGGGCAGCGCCTGCCATATCCTGGGCGCCAACGGCACCGGCAAGAGCAGCCTGATCCGCATCTTCGCGGGACTTGCGGCGCCATGGCTCGGGTCGGTCGGGCGCGCGGGGGCGGTCGGGCTGATCGATGATCGCAGTGGCCTCGATCCGCAACAGCCGCTTAGCCGGGCGCTGCAATTCTGGGCCGGGATCGATCGCCATGACGGTAATCCGCCAGCGGCGCGGCTGGGCCTGTCCGACTTGCTCGACGTGCCGGTGCGCTATCTTTCGACCGGCCAGCGCAAGCGCGCCGCGCTGGCTCGCCTGGTCGTCCAGCAAGCGCCGATCTGGCTGCTGGACGAACCTCTCAACGGACTCGACCGGGCCGCTGCCGAACTGACCATGGCACTGGCCACCGAACATCTCGAAAATGGCGGTATCTGCGTCGTTGCCTCGCACCAGCCTTTTGAACTGCGCAACATGGCCAAGCTTGATCTCGCGGATTTCATGGCGTGATCCGCCAGCTCGGGCTGATCCTGCGGCGTGACCTCGCGGTGCTGTTGCTGGGCCGGGGACAGGGTGGTGCGGCGCTGCCGATCCTGTTTTTCCTGGCCGTCGCCATGCTGTTTCCCTTCGCCGTCGGTCCGTCCGCGACGGTGCTCGCCAAAGCCGGCGGCGGCGTCATCTGGGTGGCGGCGCTGCTCGCCGCGGTCCTGCCGATTGATCGGCTGATCGATCCCGACATCGAGCTTGGCTTCTTCGACCAATGCTCACTGCGCGGCATCGCCGAGGAATGGCTCATCGCCCTGCGCATTCTCGCCCACTGGCTCAGCTTTGCGCCCGCGCTGATGCTGGCCGCCCTGCCGGCGAGCGTGCTGCTGGGGCTGGACGGCGCCACCCTGCGGCTCGTCGAAGCGGGCCTGCTGGCTGGCACGCCGGGTCTCGCCGCGATCGGGGTGATGATCGCCGCGATCACCGCCGGGTTGCGCGGCGGTGCGGCACTGGCGGGCTTGCTGGTGATTCCGCTGGCGGTGCCGTTGCTGATCTTCGGCGCGGGCAGTTTGGCGAGCGGCGGCGGTGCCGGGATTGCGTTGACGGCGGCGGTCAGCCTTGTCTTGCTGGCCATTGCGCCGTTTGCGGGCGGGGCAGCGGTCAGGGCAGGACGAGGGTGAAGGTTGAAGGCTCTGGGGCCATTGCCCCAGACCCCGATAATGTCATCGCTGCGGATCGATCTGGGTTGGCGCAATTTCGCAGCGCCGCAGGCTTCTTTGCCGCTTCGCGGCGGCCGTACCGAGGAGACTACGCTCGAGTGCGCAAAATCCGAATTGTGAAAAAGAGAATGGCGGCGGCTTTCGCCCGTTGCGGACATCTCGATTGAATTGGTTAATGCCTTTGAGCAGTCGTTCGCCGATCTGACGGAAAACACCTGTTTGTCGTCACCCTGGTCCCCTTTTCCCGAAAATGATCGGGTCTTGAGAACAAGCTGCGCCAAGGCCATGGGTAGCGCAACGCCGTTTACGTATAGGGCGTAGCTGAAAGCGCAGCCCGCGTGCCGGTAGTGCCACGATCGATCAAGGTCAGGAACATGCGTCTTGCCGCCTCGGCATCGCCAGTTCCCTTCAGCAGGGCGTGTGCGCGAGCAAAGGCGATGCTCCACGTAGATGCAATAAGCGTAGCGCCGAGATAGGCGTCCGCGTCGTCCAGCGGACGGCCAACCTCTGCGGCCAGAACCGCCGCCAGCGCATGGACGAAATCGTCGCGCATCTGACGTGCGCGCGCCTTCAGCGCTTCGCTCGCCAGCGACGTCTCGACGAACGCCCGCGTCTCGGCGGATAACGGGAACATCAGGTGTTGCTGCGCGACCATGTTGTGCGCGAGCGTCCCCAACGCCTTGATCGGCGATGTGCCCCTTGGTCGCGACCGAATAGCCTTGAATGCGATCTCCCGTGCCTCCTGCTCGCGGTCGAAGAACATGTCCTCCTTGCGAGGGAAGTGGTTGAACACCGTCATCCGACCCACGTCGGCTGCCTCCGCGATCTCGTCGATCGTCACGTGGTCGAAGCCACGCGCCATGAAGAGGCGCGTGGCGGCATCGGAAATGGCTTGGCGGGTGGCAAGTCGCTTGCGGGTTCGCCGGTCAGTCGCAGATTTCATCAATGCTTGCGCCATAATGTACTCAGTATATGATGAGACCGAATCAAATTTTTAGGTTTTTCTATGGGTTCGTCAATCATCGATCCTATCGCGCTTGCGACAAGCGATCGACCTGTACTGGTCAGCGGCGCTAGTTTTGCCGGTCTCGCAACCGCCTATTGGTTGAACCAGCTTGGGCTCCGCGTCACGATCGTGGAAGCGGCGACAGCATTGCGTCGAGGCGGGACCCCCGTCGACATTGAGGGAGAGACGATCGATGTTCTTACCCGGATGGGGCTTATCAAGGCGGTGCGTGCCAAAGCGCTTCCACCCCGCGGTTTTGAGTTCAAGGACGAGAATGATGTGACGTTGAGCGCGATGGAGGCAGATAGCGATCCGGCAGCGCAGGCGCGCTATGAGATTCACCGAGACGATCTGTTAGACATCCTTGCGGGCGCGTTGCCAGACGAGGTCGAGGTGCTGTTCGGTCGATCCATCGAACGCCTTGTCGAGAACGCGGACGGCGTATCGGTGACGCTAAACGACGGAAGCCAGCGCGACTATGCGCTGGTGTTCGGGTGCGATGGGAACCGCTCGAACACGCGTGGGCTTCTGTTCGGTGCCGGCGACCAGTTCACCTACTTCCTGGGCGCGTACTTTTTCCTGAAAGTCGTGCCACATACTGGGTTGCTGCCGGCGAACCGGTCGCAGGTGTTCAGCGTGCCGGGCCGCACGGCGCTGCTCAATGGCTACGACGACCGCACCGACATCGGCTTCGGCTTCCGTACCGATCGGCAGATCGATTATGATTACTGCGACCGGGCGCAGCAGCTTAGCCTGATCCAGGCCCATTTCGATGGTCTTGGATGGAAGGTGTCGGCGATGCTTGCGAGCGTTAAAGGTGCTGACGACTTCTACTTCGACCGGATCAACCAGATCAGAATGCCGTGCTGGTCCCGGGGACGTGTCGCTCTGGTCGGCGATGCGGGCTATTGCCTCTCGCCGCTCGCGGGTTTCGGCGGGTCGATGGCGATCATCGGTGCGGGCCGTATAGCGGATTCCCTCAAGCGGTATCCCGACGATCACGTTACGGCCTTCCGGCATTACGAGGACGGGCTGCGCCCCTTCGTCGAGGAAGTGCAGGAGCGGGCCGCCACCAGCGGCCTGGAGATGATGTTCCCCGCCGCGGACGCCGAGTTCGCGGAACGGGACCGGAAACTCGCTGCGTGTGAGATCGAACTGTAGCCGTGAATCTTCCTATAAAGGAACCCATAACGAGACAGTCGCCATGCCGATCGCGCCAACCGCGACCGTTTTCCCGAAATCTTTTTCCGATCGTGTCGTCAGGTTTATATCGGCCGTCGCAATGGCGGCTTTACATGCAGCAGTGTTGGAAGCCGCCCGTCCGCAGTTCACCAAACGCAGCTATTGGCTTTTACCAAGGCCGCTACCAAGCATCAAATTTGCGCAGAAGATGAACGGGAGCGCGAGGGCAAATGGCGATAAGCGATAACTCAGCCTTTTCGTGTCATTCCGGTCTTGGTGCCTATGCTCTCTCCCCTTCAGGGGAGAGATACGAAGGCTTGGCAGCTCTTGCTGCCTAGCCGTAGTTGAGGGAGGCGCTTGGTTCTTTCGCGCTTATTGCCCTTTTGCGTGTGCATTCCCCCTCTCAAATGAAGGGGAGAGGGCTTGAGGAAGCTTTGTGAAACGCTAAGTCAGCGCCCGTGGGCCAATGGCCCTCGTACCTTAGCCTTAACCTTCAATACGGCGGCTTGTGCAGGCCCAGCGGACTGGTCGTGAATATCTCGCACCCGGTCTCGGTGATCCCGATCGAATGCTCGAACTGCGCCGACAGCGAGCGATCGCGGGTCACCGCCGTCCAGCCATCGTCGAGCATCCGCACCGGCGCCCGGCCCAGGTTGATCATCGGTTCGATCGTGAAGATCATGCCCGGTTTCAGCATCGGTCCGGTGCCGGGCAGCCCGGCATGCACCACTTCGGGTGCGTCGTGGAACAGCCGGCCGACGCCATGCCCGCAAAACTCGCGCACGACACCATAACGATGCGATTCGGCATGGCGCTGGATCGCCGCACCGATATCGCCCAGCCGCGCACCCGGCTTAGCCTGGGCGATGCCGATCATCAGGCATTCATAGGTCACGTCGACCAGCCGCCGCGCCTTGAGCGGGACATCGCCGACCAGATACATGCGGCTCGAATCGCCATGCCAGCCGTCAAGCAGCGGGGTCACGTCGATATTGACGATATCGCCGTCCTTCAGCGTCTTTTCGGACGGAATACCGTGGCACACGACGTGATTGGTCGAAATGCAACAGCTATGGGTATAGCCGCGATAGCCCAGCGTTGCCGGCAGGGCACCGCCGTCCAGCGTCATCCGCCGCACGACATCATCCAGCTCGCGAGTGGTGACGCCGGGTCGCACCAGCGGGGCCAGGGCGTCCAGCGTCTCGGCAGCGAGGCGCCCGGCACGACGCATGCCCGCAAAAGCCTCTGGACCGTGCAGCTTGATCGTGCCGTCCCGCAGCACGGTGTCGTTATCGGTGACGATTTGGTACTGGTTCATGACTGGATATGTAGCAAGTTAAGCCATGTTTTGCGAGATGGCGCAAACGCTAAAAATACCTCGCACATCATTGGCGCGTGTGGCTAGAACCACCAAGAACGGAAGCACCATGACCGACAACGATTCCTCGACCCCTGGCGAAGGCGCACCGCCCGAGCTGGTCCTGCCCGATCACGGACAATCGGCCATCGCCATTCATCTGGTCGGGACGGCCGGGGTCGAGGCATGGCTGAACGAGCGCCCGTCCCTGCGCGCGCAGGCCGCCGCCCAGAAATTCAGGGGTGAACCCTCCAGCAAGGCCATTCTGCCCGATGGCGATAGCTGGCTGGTCGTGGCCGGGGTGGCCGACGCCCCGGTGCTGGGGAGCTGGTGCCTGGCCAAGCTCGCCGAAACGCTGCCCGCCGGGACGTATCGCTTGGCGCAGGGCGCTTGCGATGCCGGTCCGGCGTTGATCGGCTGGGTACTGGGACAATACCGCTTCGACCGCTATCGCACCGAGCAGGAAAGCGAAGGCCCGCGCGTCCTGCTGACGCGGCACGTCGAGGCGATCGCCCCGGCGCTGGCCCAGGCCGGCGCGGTGATGCTGGTCCGCGATCTGGTCAATACCCCCGCCGAAGACATGGGACCCAGCGAGCTGGAACAGGCGGTCGAGCAATTGGCCAAGTCCTCCGTCGGGGCATTTCGGGCCAAAGTCCGCATCACCAGGGGCGAAGTGCTGGAGCGCGAATTCCCCATGGTCCATGCCGTGGGCCGTGCCGCCGGACGTCCCCATGCGCCGCGCATGATCGAGCTGGAATGGGGCGATCCCGCGCATCCCCGGCTCGCCATCGTCGGCAAGGGGGTATGTTTCGATTCGGGCGGGCTGGACATCAAGCCTTCGTCGGGAATGCTGCTGATGAAAAAGGACATGGGCGGCGCGGCTCATGCGCTGGCATTGGCGCGGCTGGTGATGGGCGCGGGGCTGGCGGTGCGGCTGCATCTGCTGATCCCGGCGGTGGAAAACGCCATATCGGGCAATGCCTTCCGGCCCGGCGACGTCTTGCGCAGCCGTGCCGGGCTGTCGGTGGAGATCGGCAATACCGATGCCGAGGGCCGGCTGGTGCTGGCCGATGCGCTGGCCCGCGCCAGCGAAGACGCACCCGACCTGATCGTCGATTTCGCCACGCTGACCGGCGCCGCGCGCACCGCTTTGGGGCCGGACCTGCCGGCGCTATTTACCCGCCGCGACGACACTGCCCAGGCGCTGCTGGCCGCCGGGCGCGCCACCGACGACCCGTGCTGGCGCCTGCCCCTGCATGACGCCTATCGCGAATGGCTGGCATCCGACATCGCCGACCTCAATAACGCGCCCGCCAATGGGTTTGCCGGGGCCAGCGTCGCCGCGCTGTTCCTCGATCGCTTCGTCGCCGCCGGGATCGACTGGGTGCACTTCGATACCTTTGCATGGCGGCCCCTGGCACGGCCCGGTCGGCCCAAGGGCGGCGATGCGCTGGGGTTGCGCGCGAGCTGGGAGATGTTGCAGGCGCGGTATGGATAGCTTGAACCGGGGGGCGGATGTCGCTACTCGGCCGCTCTTCTGTTTCGAGGGGCCAGCAGACTTGTCACCAGGCTTGGAAGTACCGGCTGTTGCCGACGGCGAACTCACGCTGTCCGGTCCGAGCGAAAAGCTCGATGCGGCGCATTGGCCGGTGCGCGGCGATCTGGCCCATATCCGCCTCGCCGGGCGCTGTTTCGTGCCGCATTATGCCGTGCCGATGCCACATGTGGTGATAGCACCCGGCGCGACGTTGCGGCGGCTGGGGCAGGCGCAGGCCGATGTGCTGCAGCAATTACAGCCCGGCGACGGTTTCGACGTGCTCGACATCAGCGGCGGCTGGTGCTGGGGGCAAGTCGCCGAGGCCGGTATCGGCCGCGGCCTGGTGGGCTATATTCCTCATGATTTGCTGATCGCGGTCAGCGCATGACCACTACCGTCTTTATCGATGGCGCGGTCGGCACTACCGGGCTGGAAATCGCCGACCGGTTGGCGGGGCGGCGGGATTTCACCTTGCTGACACTGGACGAGGGGGAACGCAAATCGCCCACGGCCCGCCGGGACGCCTACCATAGCGCCGATTTCGCAGTGCTGTGCCTGCCCGATGACGCCGCGATCGAAGCGGTGGCATTGGCGGCGGGAGCGAAGGTCCGCATCATCGATGCCTCCAGCGCGCACCGCGTGGCGGCGGGCTGGACATACGGCTTCCCGGAGCTAACCGGTCGTGCGGCGGTGGCTGCGGCAACCCGCGTGTCCAACCCCGGCTGCTATGCTACCGGGTTCGTCGCGCTGCTTGCGCCGCTGGTTCGCGCCGGGCTGTTGCCGGCCAGTTGGCCCTACACCAGCCATGCCGTTTCGGGGTACTCTGGCGGCGGCAAGGCGTTGATCGCGCGCTTCGAGGATGATCCGGACATCGCCTTTCGCAGCTATGCGCTGGGCCTGGGCCACAAGCATGTCCCCGAAATGCAGCGCCATGCCGGGCTGAGCCATGCGCCGGTATTTACGCCTGCCGTGATCCCGGCGCATCGCGGCATGGTCGTCGAGGTGCCGCTGGCGCTGGCGGCGATGCCCGGCGCCGCAGCGCCCGACCGGCTGCGGAATGCCCTGGCCGAGTTTTACGAAGGTAGCGACATCGTCCGGGTGCATGTCGATGCGCCCGATGAAGTGCTGCTGCGCCGCTCGTCCATCGCGTCCGACCGGCTTGATCTTTATGTTTTCGGCGCAAAAGACGGCACCCAGGCGGGTCTGCTGGCCAGTCTCGACAATCTTGGCAAGGGTGCCAGCGGGGCGGCGGTGCAGAACCTGAACCTGATGGCTGGCTTGCCTGAAACTGCGGGCCTGGTGCTGTAACAAAGACGTTTTTTTTGGCGGTTGCCTGCTCATTTATTCAGCAGAGCTTGTCTGAATTTTGGTCACCTGCCAGAACCGCCGGGCGCTTTCCATGTCGGCGATTTGCTGGAGCTTGCAGACACTGGAGGAAATTGAGGGCTTTCCGACATTCGTATAAGGATAGAATTAGTGATTCACGATTCTGGCACGATTCTTGATAGATCGCCATGACAGGTGTCTTTTGATGGACATTCTTGATAGACGAATGCCAGAGCTTCTGGATCATCATTCGCTGCGGCGCGAATGATGGTTTGCTCAAGGGGCTGCGCCATAGCGCGTTTCGCCCCCAACAAAGGGATGTAGCTGGCGTGAAGAAGATCGAAGCGATCATAAAGCCATTCAAGCTCGATGAAGTCAAAGAAGCGCTGCACGACGTTGGCGTATCCGGCATTACGGTAACCGAGGCCAAGGGGTTCGGCCGCCAGAAGGGGCATACCGAACTGTATCGCGGCGCCGAATATGTCGTGGATTTCCTGCCCAAGGTTAAGCTGGAAGTGGTCGTAGCGGACGAATTGGCCGACCGCGTGGTCGAGGCGATCGCCGGCGCCGCGCAGACCGGTCGCATTGGCGATGGCAAGATTTTCGTCATACCCGTCGACAGCGCGCTGCGCATTCGCACCGGGGAGCGCAACGAAGACGCGGTTTGAGAACGGCCGGCTGATGCCGGCCTGTTCGTTCGTAGCGGTGCGGGCCTGCACGGGGTAAGGGTCGTTACCGAAATTCAATCCCCACGTTCGCAGCCTCGCGGCTCGAGTAATCTGGAGAAACACGACAATGGTTGATGCAGCAGCGATTCTCAAGCAGATCAAGGACGAGGAAATCGAGTGGGTCGATCTGCGTTTCACCGATCCCAAGGGCAAGTGGCAGCACCTGACCATGGTCTCGTCCGTGCTGGGCGAGGATGAGCTGAACGATGGCCTGATGTTCGACGGGTCGTCGATCGACGGCTGGAAGGCCATCAACGAATCCGACATGATCCTCATGCCCGATCTCGACGCGACCTACATCGATCCGTTCTCGGCGACACCGATGATGATCCTGATCTGCGATATCGTCGAGCCTTCGACCGGCGAGCTGTACGCGCGTGATCCTCGCTCCTGCGCCAAGCGCGCCGAAGCCTTCGTCAAGGCAAGCGGCGTCGGCGACACCGTTTATGTCGGCCCGGAAGCCGAATTCTTCGTGTTCGACGACGTGAAGTTCTACGACGGCTACGACGGCAACGGCTTCAAGATCGACGACATCGAACTGCCGACCAACACCGGCAAGGATTACGAAGGCGGCAATTTGGGCCATCGCCCCCGCATCAAGGGCGGCTATTTCCCGGTCGCGCCGATCGACAGCTGCGTCGATCTCCGCGCCGAGATGGTCTCCACCATGATCGCCATGGGCCTGCCGTGCGACAAGCATCACCACGAAGTTGCCGCGGCGCAGCACGAATTGGGACTGACGTTCGGTACGCTGGTGCAAACCGCCGACCGCATGCAGGTTTACAAGTATGTCGTCCATCAGGTCGCCCAGGCCTATGGCAAGACCGCGACATTCATGCCCAAGCCGATCAAGACCGACAATGGCAGCGGCATGCACACGCATATTTCCATCTGGGAAGGCGGCACCCCGCTGTTCGCCGGTAATGGCTATGCCGGGCTGTCCGATATGTGCCTGTACTTCATCGGCGGCGTAATCAAGCATGCCAAGGCGTTGAATGCGTTCACGAACCCGACCACCAACAGCTATAAGCGGCTGGTTCCGGGTTACGAAGCACCGGTCCTGCTGGCCTATTCGGCGCGCAACCGGTCAGCCTCGTGCCGCATTCCCTATGGCGCCGGCACCAAGGCCAAGCGCGTGGAATTCCGTTTCCCCGACGCCATGGCCAATCCGTACCTGTGCTATTCGGCGCTGCTCATGGCCGGCCTCGACGGGATCAAGAACAAGATCCATCCCGGCGAAGCGATGGACAAGAACCTGTACGATCTGCCGCCGGAAGAACTGGCCGAAGTGCCCACCGTTTGCGCATCGCTGCGTGAAGCACTCGACTCGCTGGCCGCGGACCATGCCTTCCTGCTGGATGGCGGCGTGTTCACCGAAGACCAGATCGAATCCTACATGGAACTGAAATGGCCGGAAGTGATGCGCTGGGAAACCACGCCATCGGCGGTCGAATTCGACATGTACTACAGCGTCTGATCTTGCTGCAGTAACCAACGTAACCAATGACGAAAGGCCCGGAACGCGAGTTCCGGGCCTTTTTCGTGAGCGAGGGCAGACCGCCCCCGGAAAACCTCAGTGGTGGCTGACCGCCGCCAAGAACACGATCGCCACGATCGCCATCGCCTGATATTTGATGCGCGAATACATCATCTTGTTCTGTTTCAACTGCATCGGCGAAGGCCCAAGGCTGGAGTCGTGTTCCAGATCCTCGCGCGTGCTCTGCAGGAAAGCGACGATGCCGCGGACCAGGCTGACGATCACCATGATGACCAGCCCGACGATGATAGCGATGATAAAATATGTCATACTGCTAATGTATGCCTGCGTTTAGCGAAATACCAGAGGGGAAGCGCCCCGCGCGTAACGCCCCCGCCAGCGCCGCGCCATCGTCTCCGGCCAGCCGCCGTTCGGCCAGCGCGGACGAGCCGCGCCGCTTCGCCAGCTTGCGGCCATCGGCCTCGACCAGCAGCGCATGATGGTGCCAGCGCGGCACCGGCAAACCCAGCAATGCCTGCAACAGCCGATGGACATGCGTGGCGGCAAACAGGTCGGCGCCCCGCGTAACCAGCGTAATCCCCTGCGCGGCATCGTCCACGGTCGCGGCCAGGTGATAACTGGCCGGTGCCTCCTTGCGCACCAGCACGATATCGCCGAAGATTTCGGGCGCGGCGACCTGCGGGCCGGCCAGGGTATCCTGCCACGCCAGCGGTCCCGCCAGCGCCACCGCGCGCGCCATGTCGAGCCGCCACGCCGCGCCGGCAGGATCGACCTGACGGCTTCGGCAAGTGCCCGGATAGAGTGGACCGTCCGGCCCGATATCCTGGGCCGCCGCCGCAATTTCCGCTCGCGTACAGACGCAGGGATACAGCAGCCCCAGCGCCTTCAGCCTGTCGACCGCCGCCTCGTAGCGGGCGAGGCGCTGCGATTGCAACACCATCGCCCCATCCGGAGCCAGCCCCAGCCATTGCAGGTCGAGCACCATCTCCGCAACCAGTCCGGGGCGGCTGCGGATCGCGTCGATATCTTCGATCCGCACCAGAAACTCGCCGCCGCCCGCGCGCGCCAGATCATGCGCGACGATCGCCGCATAGGCATGGCCCAGATGCAGCGAACCGTTGGGACTGGGGGCAAAGCGGGTGCGGATCATGCCCGGTGCATAGCCCAAACCGGGCAATGCCGCGTAAAGAGATTGACGCATGGCCATTCGCAATGGCAAGCGGCTGTGCGAACGACGCGCGGGTGTAGCTCAATGGTAGAGCAGCAGCTTCCCAAGCTGAATACGAGGGTTCGATTCCCTTCACCCGCTCCAATTCTCGATCCCAAGACATCCCCCCAAGCCTTCCAAACACCGGAAAAATAGGGTAATTCCGGTCATACGGCTCGTGAGATCTCTCATCGGTTCATGGCAGCTCCAACAGTTTAGGGGCCACTTTGCGAGAATAAGCGGTCGTTTTGTGAGCG
>CAZZYX010000090.1:0-14524 GCA_964658485.1 uncultured Acetobacteraceae bacterium
CGCGTCGCAGCCGGAATGGTTCATGACCAAGCTATTCGCGGATGCGGCAAGCGCCCTGGACGGATTGCTGTTCAATGGCATGACGGTGATGTCCGGCGGCGGGATCACCGACCACCGTTTATTTCGACGCTAACTGATTCCCGCGGCGGATGTAGACGATCAGCAACAAGAGAGCCCCTATCACGATGGTATGCACGACGTCGCCGTGAAGCTTCGTCAACTGCGCAATGAACGCGCCGACATCGACAGCTAGCAGACAGCACACTCCAACGAGAGCCGAGCGCGGGACAATCAGCAGCAATCCACCGCAAACTTCAAGGAACCCCGTTACATATCGTAATATCTGGCCAAACCCGACAGTATTAAACTCCTGGACCATCATCGGCTGACCCGTAAGCTTCATAATCGCAGCCGCGATAAAAAGTACGCCAAGTAATAGCCGAAGGGCCCAATCGATACCAAAAAGCAACCGCGAGGACATTACGATATCTCCTATTCTATAAATTTATCGCAGCAGCGTATGTGGCCTTTGATATGAGCCGTCAATATGATCTCGCGTTCGCTGTAGATCTACACCTCGCTTATAAACCGGGTGCACGCATATGAAACAAACGACCAGATTACTGATCGGTTCGTATTGCGATACAGCGTCAATCATTGACACATTTCGATGCCTGCGGCAATAACGCGGGGTTGCCGCTTAGCGGTATGGAAGATCAGGATCCTGGCCACCTTGCGTGGTCGAAGCCTTTAGAACAGAGGATTTTTTGTGAAGCCACCGTCGCTCGACGTCGATATCTTCGCGGAAGAGCACATCCGCGATCCGTATCCCCTATATGCGGAACTGCGCGCGCTCGGACCGGTCGTCTGGCTGCCCTCCGCGGGTTTTTACGCGGTATCGCGCTATGCCGACGTGCGGGCATTGCTCCACGATTGGCAGTCCTTCTCGTCCGCGCAGGGCTTGGGGTTCAACGATCCCGTCAACGCGGCCCAGGCTGGTACCACCCTGGCAAGCGATCCGCCGCTCCACGACCATTTACGTAAAATTATCGCACCGCCGCTGTTCCCGAAGGCGCTGCGCGAGGCGGCGCCGCTGATTGAGGCGGAGGCTACGGCACTGGCCGATCGACTGGTAACGCGCCGGCAATTCGAAGTCGTGTCTGATCTTGCATGGCATTTGCCAACGACGATCGTCACGCGACTGGTTGGCCTGCCCGAGGACGGGCGCGAGAATATGCGCAATTGGGGCATCAATGGTTTTGATGCCATAGCGCCGCTCGACAATCCGCGGGTGCAGCCCGCAATGTCCCGGCTTGGCGAGATGATCAGCTATGTCTTCCAGCCGGACCTCGCCGATCGCGTGGTTGAGGGCAGCTGGGCTGCGAAAGTCTTCGAGGCTCTGGCAGAAGGTAAGGTCGATCATAACCAGGCGAGGTCTCTGCTGCTCGATTACGTCGCGCCCAGCCTCGACACGACCGTCAGTGCGATGGCGAGTACGATGTGGCTGCTTGCCCGTCATCCTGATGCCTGGGACGCGATCCGGGCCGACCCGGCGCTGATACCGCGGGCCATCCTGGAAGCAATCCGGATGGAGACGCCGATCCGCCTGATCGGCCGCGAGACAACCTGCGAAACGCAGATCGATGGCATGACTATTCCTGCGGGTGCTCGGGTCGGCCCGATGTTCGCTTCAGCCAATCGCGACGACCGGAAATATGCAGACCCCGACCGCTTCGATCTCTACCGTAACCCGACCGACCATCTCGGTTTCGGCTACGGCACCCATATCTGTGTTGGCATGCATCTGGCGCAGCTTGAGATTCGCAGCGTCGTGACCGCACTCGCCGCCCGTGTCGAGCGGATCGAGATCGGCGATGTGAGTTGGAAGCTGTCCAACCAATTGCGATGCATCGAGCAACTCGACATGATCGTACACGAAGCTGCGCCAGCAGGGACCCAGAAAGCGGCTCTAGCACTGTGATCGGGGCATTCGTATGCGACGCGGTGCGGACTCCATTCGGCCGCTATGGTGGTATTTTGTCCGGGGTTCGCGCCGACGATCTGGCGGCAATCCCGATCTCGGCGCTTTTGAAGCGGAATGGCGGTATCGATCCGGATGCCATCGAGGAAGTGGTGCTGGGATGCGTGAACCAGGCAGGCGAGGACAACCGCAACGTCGCGCGGATGGCCGCGCTGCTGTCCGGACTGCCTGAAACGACCCCCGGAGTGACCGTCAACCGCCTCTGCGCGAGCGGGGCCGAGGCAGTCGGCAGCGCCGCCAGGGCAATCATGGCAGGAGAACTCGATCTCGTCGTGGCGGGGGGGGTCGAAAGCATGAGCCGATCGCCGTTCGTCGTGGCGAAGGCGACCAGCGCGTTCGCACGCAACATAACGCTTGAAGATACGACGATCGGGTGGCGCTTTGTCAATCCGCTGATGGCAGAGCGCTATGGCATCGACGCAATGCCGATGACTGCCGAGAATGTCGCCGATGCCTACCAGGTGTCTCGCGCAGATCAGGACGCGTTTGCGCTTTCGAGCCAGCAGCGAGCCGCCGCCGCGCAGGCCAGCGGCTTTTTTGCCGAAGAGATCGTCGCCGTAGCCATACCCGGACGCAAGGGCGTGGTCCAGCAGGCCATGGTGGACGAGCATCCCCGCGGTGGTACGACCGCCGAGACCCTGAGTCTCCTGAAGCCGGTGACCCGTCCCGGCGGAACGATCACCGCCGGCAATGCGTCAGGCGTAAACGACGGTGCCGTCGCGATGATCCTCGCTTCGGAGGCGGCGGTGGCACGGTACAACCTCACCCCACGGGCGCGAATTCTAGGCATGGCGACAGCCGGCGTGGCACCTCGGCTGATGGGCATCGGGCCGGTGCCGGCAACGCGCAAGCTGCTCGCTCGGTTGGGCCTGGCAATTACGGATTTCGACGTGATCGAGCTGAACGAAGCGTTCGCCGCACAGGTGATTGCGTCTTTGCGCGAGCTTGGTGTCGATCCGCTGTCACCGCACGTGAATCCGCACGGCGGGGCGATCGCGCTTGGCCACCCGCTGGGCGCCAGCGGTGCTCGCCTCGTGATGACCGCGGTTCACGCACTCGAGCGTCGGGGCGGGCGCCGCGCCATTGCGACGATGTGCATCGGCGTTGGCCAAGGTCTCGCGCTCGCAGTGGAGAGGGTGTGACCACACCCCCTAAACAACCATGAGGAATAAGAGATGACCAGTCGCGTTTATCGCGAAGACTATTCGGACGTCGCTGTTCTGACGATCGATTCGCCACCGGTAAATGCGCTCAACGCGGCAGTTCGTTCGCAACTCGTCGCGCTGCTTGCCGCCGTTGTCGCAGACGATACCTGCCATGCGATCGTGATCACTGCCGCCGGGCGCGATTTTTCCGGCGGGGCGGATATCAACGAGTTCGATAAAACCATGGTGGAGCCGCAGCTCCCCGAGATGATCCGGCTGATCGAAGCATGCCCCAAACCGGTGTATGCGGCACTTAAGGGGATCGTGTTCGGCGGCGGGCTCGAAAGTGCGATGGCTTGCCGCTTCCGCGTTGCCGCTGCCGATGCAAAGCTTGGCTTGCCGGAAGTAAAGATAGGGCTGGTGCCGGGAGGCGGCGGTACGCAGCGGCTTACTCGACTGGTCGGCGTCGAAAAGGCCCTGTCGATGATCCTCAAGGGAGATCCGATAGGCGCCGAGGATGCGCTTGCGTGTGGCTTGGTCGACAAGGTCGTAACGGGGCCCCTGCTTGAAGGCACGCTTGCCTTCGTTCGCGAAACGCAACAACGGCCACTGCCGCCGCTCGCCCGCGATCGGGATGTCGCTGTCGCGGACGAAAATAAATATCTGGCAGCAAGAAAAGCCAATGCCCGCCTGTTCCGCAATCTCGACGTACCCGAGGCCATCGTCGAGGCCATCCGTGCCGCCACGACCCTGCCCTTCGATCAGGGTCTCGCGGTCGAGCGACGCCTGTCCTTGGCATCGCGTGCAAGCGCCCAGTCCAAAGGACTGCGCCACGCTTTCTTTGCCGAGCGGCGCGCCGCGAAAGTCGATGGGCTAAGCGCCGCCCCGCGTTCCGTCGAGACGGTCGGCGTCATTGGCGCCGGGACCATGGGCAGCGGTATCGCCACCTGCTTTCTGCGTGCCGGCGTGCCGGTCACCCTGATCGAACAGGAGCAGGACGCGCTCGATCGCGGGACGGCGACGATTGCAAAATTCATCGAGAGCGACGTTTCGTCAGGACGCATGACCCAAGCTGCCGCTGCTGCGGCTTTAGGGCGGCTGACCGCTTCCCTGGACTGGGGGACGCTTGAAGATGCCGACCTGGTAATCGAAGCGGCCTTCGAACTGATCGAAATCAAGCAAGCGATATTCGAGCGGCTCGATGCTGTTACCCGTCCGCACGCGATACTGGCGACAAACACCTCCTACCTCGACGTTAACGCGATCGCTGCCGCGACGCAGCGACCGGAGCGCATTCTGGGACTCCATTTCTTTTCGCCGGCACATGTCATGAAGCTGCTCGAGATCGTTCGCGCGGATCACACCGCCGATGATGTGCTCGCCACCGGTCTGGCGATAGCGCGGCGGATCGGCAAGATACCGGTTGTCTCCGGAGTCTGCCACGGCTTCATCGGCAATCGGATGCTCGCGGTTCGCCGACGCGAGGCCGACGCGATGATCCTCGAGGGTGCCAGCCCCAGCGATGTCGATCGGGTGGCGGAGGACTTCGGTTTTCCGATGGGTCCATTCCGGGTGAGCGATCTGTCGGGGTTGGACCTTGGCTGGACGGCGCAAAGTTCGACCGGGCAAACGGTTCGCGAGCGCTTATGCGAGATCGGTCGACGCGGTCTCAAGTCGGGTGCCGGCTACTACGATTATAACGGCAACCGCGCGGAACCATCGCCCGTCGTGGACGCCCTCATCGAAGAGGTTGCGGCCGCCCGAGGTATCGGCCGACGTGCGATCAAAGACGCGGAAATCCGGAGCCGCCTGCTCGAGCCGATGATCGCGGAGGGTAAAAAAATTCTTTCCGAGGGCATCGCCGCTCGCGCGTCCGATATCGACGTCGTCTGGCTCAATGGCTATGGCTGGCCGCGTCATACGGGAGGCCCGATGTTCTGGGCGGAAACTCAGTCAAGCACCATCCCGGCCGCGGTGCAGGATTAAGCGCCCGGGGGCGCTATTCCGGTTGTCGGCAATCCTATGGGATGCCGTCCGCGGCAACCAGGGCGACGGCATCTTTGCCTGCCGCCGGAGATGCGTCGGCCTGCATCAAGGCACGCCTGCTGCGATCGGGCTGCAGCAGGAAATAGCCGGCGATCGAGGCAACGCCTAAAACGACCGCCTGTATGAGAAACCCTGCTTGATAGCCGTGACGTACGTGGGGACCCGCAGCATCGATCAGCCGGCCGACGACAATCGGCGCGATGACGGTAGCCAGGGTGATGGCCGAGAAGATGACGACGACCACCGAACCGCGGTCGCGGGCCGGCAGGAAATCGGCCAACAGGACCGGGAGCAGAACGAACGGCACCGTGCCGAGACCGCCGCCGATTGCAAATAGCGCCAGTTTCGGAATTGCCTGATCGACCAGCACCCCGGTAACTATGCATACACACGCCAGGACCAGCGCGGCTGCCGTCAATCGACCACGCGCGGCCGTCGATGAAAAACCATGGCTGATCATCGCCTGGGAAACGAACGACGAACCAACCATGATCGTCGCGGAGACCATCCCCATCAGCATCTGGGCGAACCCGGTCTGCTTCAGGCTGAGCCCGAGCCCATTCTGCAGGAACAGCGGCATGAAATTGGTCCCGGTCCCGATCGACCAATAGGCGGCGAAGCCGACGATGAAGGCGCCCCGGACCGACCGGTCACGCAGGAACCGCATCGCCGACAGCCGCGATCCGCCGGGTGCGATCACCGCCAATCGACTAGCCGCATGGGGGCCCTCGCGTCCGATCGCCAGCCACGCCAGGATCCAGGCCAATCCCAGCAAGCCACAGGCAAGGAAACCCGCCCGCCATCCGAAGTTCGCAATGATCTGTGACAGGATCGGCGCGGCGACGATTGCTCCGGCGATATTTCCGCCCTGGACAAAACCGACCGGCACGCTGCGTCGTTCCGGCGGGAACCAACCGAATACCATATGCAGCGCGGATGAGGAGGCTGGTCCCTCGCCGGCGCCCAGCAACACGCGGGAGCAGACCAATAATCCAACTGAGGATATAAACCCGACGGGAAGCTGGGCGACACACCATATCAGTGCCAGGACGACAAGAATCCATTTGGCATCGATCCGGGGGACCACGAACAGACCGACCAGGATTCCGCTAAGCGCAAACAACGCGCCATAGCTTGCGACGATCAGGCCATAATTCGAGGCGGAGAGGCCAAATTCCGCCATGATCGGTTTGGCGGCGAAGGCAAGAACGAGCTTGTCCATCTGTGCAATCAGCTGGAACAAGCTCAACATCAAGACGATCGTCCAGGCACCGCGCTTGCTATGGTGTACGCGCATTATCTAACTCCTTCGGCGCCTGTCATTGCGATCTTAAAACTTCTCGTCGAATGCAATTCCAAATATCCGCTGTGCTTCATAACTGGGATAGTTGACGTAATAGGTTCCACCGTTCTGCACAGCGACGCGACCGACGAAGTTTTTATCCAGTATGTTATTGACAAAAAACCGGACTCCGTAAGAATTGTCGTTCTTCTTGATATTAAAATTCAGGTTGAGCAGACCATATCCACCCTGCTGTTCGTTTGGATCGCCGACGGTGTTGTAGACGACCTTGCTCCGGTGGGAATAATTAACCTCCGCTGCGCCATCGAACTGGGCCGACAGCGCGTGTTCGTAACGGGCAGTAATATTACCCGCCCATTTCGGTGCGTTCTGAAGCGGGTGACCATCGAGCGATTGATTGGCGTTCACGCACCCAAGCGCGACCGTCTGTCCAGGGTAGCAGGCAGCGTTCTTGAAATCGGTATAGCGTGCATTGTTGTACTGCGCGGCGCCCGACAAGGTCAGATGTGGCGTGATAACAGCGCTGAAATCAAAATCGACACCGGTAGATTTCAGTTGCTTGGCGCTCGTGATTGCAAAGATCGCGGCTACGGTCGGCAGCCGGGTCGATGCCTGGAAATTGCTGTAGACCTGATTATAGACGGCCACGTTGACGGTCAGGCGGCGGTCGAAGAAACGGGACTTGATACCTATTTCTTCTGCATCCACGGTTTCTGCCTTGACCAAGCCGTTCGTGACGGCGAGCTGGGTTGCTGTCGATGTCGCCCCGTAGGTGACGCCTGGTCCTTTGTAGCCGCGCGAGTAGGTTGCATAGGCCATCACGTCTTTGGCAATATCGTAGCGAACGCCGGCACGTCCGGAAAGATTAGTGTAATCGGTCGAAGTGTTTGCGGTGAGCGGACCGAAGCTCGCGCCTGGACCGTTGAACGCCGGGATTATCTTTGCCGGCGTTATGGCATACTGGCGATCTAGCGTTCCCGATGTTTGATCGTGCGACAGCCGCAACCCGGCGAGAAGATGAATACGGCTCGAAAGGTCGGCGTCGAGTTCACCGAAACCGGCATAGTTGCGATTCTTGAAGGTGGCGTGGGTTGTTGTATGCACTGGCACCGGAACGGTTCCTACCGTGTTGAATAGAAACACGTCATCATAATCAAGATTGAAATAAAATGCGCCAAGCGTGTAGCGGATCGCCTGGTCGGCTGATGACGTAACCCGCATTTCGGCGGTTGTCTGCCGGTATTTGATATCGTCCCCAAAGGTCTGGTTGCCAAGCAGCGGTGCCCCCGAGCCAGACGGTTCCTGTACCAGCTCGTTGCCGGTTTCCCGATGGGAAACAATCCCGGTAAGGGTAGCGCTGCCGAGCTTGTAATCGAACTGGCCGGTATAGGCGTTGACATGGTCGCGATCGGACGGGGCGACGGTCGAACTGACCTGTCTGTTGTCGGCGCCGGCAATCGTGCCTACGCTGTTTTCATACGCCTGGATTGCCGCTCCGCCATTAGCGGCGGTAAAATTGGCGGGCACGAAATTGCGGATGGTCACACCGACGCCATTGTCGGAATGACCCGTCCATTCCCCGGTCAGATTGATCGTCAGGCGATCGGTGGCATCCCACAGTACCTTGAGGCGCGCCCCGCGACTGTTCTTGTTACTGAGATCGCGGCCCGTCTGGAATTGATCGACGACACCATCACGCTTGTAGCGCCATGCCGTTCCACGAATGGCGAGGTTCGATGCCAACGGCAGGTTCACGGTGCTGCTCAGCTGCAGGTTGTTGCGTGAGGAGTAGGATTCATGCGCGCTCAACTCGGTCAGACCCAATTTGGGGCGCTGAGTGATGACGTTGATCAATCCGGCGGTGGCATTCTTGCCAAAGAGCATGCCCTGCGGCCCTTTCAGCACTTCGACGTCGGCAACGTCCACCAGATCGGCGATGCTTCCGGAGGGGCGCCCCAATGGCACGCCGTCAACCGCCACCCCGACCGATTGCTCGACGCCGCCGCCGGTGGCGTAGGTGCCGACGCCTCGAATATCGAACACCGCAAGTGCCACCGACACGCTGGATGTATAGGTCAGGCCAGGCACGGCCCGGATGAGATCCGCCGTGTTGGCGATGTTGAGGTTCTGGATCGTACCCTGGTTGATTACGCTTACCGTCAGCGGGACGCGTTGGATGCTCTCCGAGCGCTTCGTGGCGGTGACGATAATGTCGGGCTCAATCCCCTTGTCATCGGCTGCTACAGCTTGCGCCTCGCTGCCCCGATCGGTCTTTACGGCAGCTTGTGCCAGCGCAGAAGCCGGTCCGCAAAGCGCCAAGATCGAGCCGATCGTCGCAAGCGATGCTCTCTGATATTTAATCACCGATTTTTCCTCCCCCTGAGTCCGCCTCTACGGCGATGACAATTATTTTTTTCAGGCCGACTGCCCGACCCGGCGATGGGAGGATCGCCCCCACCAAGCCATGCCCGAGCAGCGAGCCGCATCCGCAGATCCAACATTCGCGATACGATGTCAACTATTGCGATATAGCCTGGGAGTGATCGAGATGATATTTTCGATCCTCGATTGACGGATCGTTTTACGATACGGCGTCAATTAATTAGATCAAACAGCATCTCGGTAGCCGTTTGGCGAAGCTGGAGCTTCGCCGGGGGGAACTTGAGCCAGGAGATTGCGTCTTCCACCACCCGCGCCTGTTGCATGGCGCACCGGCGAACAATTCGACAAACGGCCGGCGCGGTTATGCGACGCGGTGGCTGGGTGCGGACGCGCGGTGGGACGTCCGGCCGGGGACCATGCCGGCACCTGAAATTGGTCCAACCGGCGAGCCGCTGGCTGGTCCATTCTACCCGATCGTGTGGACCCGGGAGTGAGCGGCCCGGACCCTGACATGAGCTTGAATGGCGAGGGACATGTAGCTCTATTCCTGCCGCGTGACCCGGATTGTACCGCGATAGGTGGCGTTAACCCACCCTATCGCGGTCTGCTGCGGATCTGCATCTGGGTGCATTCCAGCAATCCTTGCGGACCATTTTCGAGCCCGATGCCGCTCCACTTGTGCCCGCCGAACGGTTGGGCAGGGGCAAGCGTCAGGTGATCGTTGACCCAGGTCGTGCCACACTCGAGCCGGTTGGCCACGGCGGCGGCGCGTTCGACATCGGCTCCCCAGACCGATCCGGAAAGGCCGAAGCGAGAATCGTTGGCCCGGGCCACAGCATCGTCCAGATCGCGATAAGCGATAATCGGCAGGGCCGGTCCGAACTGCTCTTCGTCGACGATCCGGACGCCGTCGGCCAAACCGGCCAGAATAGTCGGCTGGAAGAAAAAGCCGTCTCCGGCGATGGCACGACCGCCCGCCGCGACCCGCGCGCCATGCGCGACCGCGTCGTCGACCAGTTCCTGGATGCGGTTGCGTTGCGCGCGATTGTTGATCGGGCCAAGTTGCGTTCCGGCGATCGCGCCGTCGCCGACTACGACCGACCGCGCCACCGTGGCCATCGCTTCGACGACATCGTCATACAGGCGTTCCGGCACGTAAACGCGTTTCACTGCTGCACAGACTTGCCCATTGTTAGCAAACGCGCGCCAGAACAATGGCCCGGCAATCGCGGCGACATCGACATCATCGAGCAAGATCGCCGGGTCGTTTCCGCCCAGCTCCAGGGTTACACGCTTCAAGTCCGACGCCGCAGCAAGGGCGACAGCCTTGCCCGTGGCGATCGATCCGGTAAACGTGATCTTGCGGGGGGTCGGATGGCTGGTCATCCAGCTGCCGAGTTCATTGCCACCGGAAACGACGTTCATGACGCCGGCTGGCAATTCCGACGCGATGATGCGACCCATCAGTAATGTCGACAGCGGGGTATAGGGCGACGGCTTCAAGACCATGCTGTTGCCGGCAACCAGGGCGGGCGCGATTTTCCAGGACGCCAGGGCCAGCGGCACGTTCCAAGGAGTGATAGCGGCAATGACCCCGAGCGGGACGCGCACCGCCTCCACCCCGCGAGCGGCATCGACCAGCACGGGAACGACGGGCATTTCTAGGTCCGCGTAGTACTGGAACCAGCTGGCGGCAATTTGTACCTCGCCACCGGCGTTGGCGAGCGGCTTGCCCTGTTCCGCCGTCAATACCGCAGCCAGCTCGTCCTTGGCCGCCAACAAGCGATCGGCGATACGCCGCATCGCTGCGCGCCGTTCTTTCTCATCGGCCTGCCAGCTTGGCAGCACGCGCGCGGCAGCCGCCATCGCCCTGTCCAGTTCGGGGCGCGAACATTCCGGGGCCTGGCCGAAAACGCGACCTGTCGCCGGATTGAATACGTCGAACCACGCGCCGTTCACTACATCGGCGCCGTCGATTGTCATGGCAAATGCGGTCATGCGTCCGTCTCCTGCTATCGTGTTATCACGCCGCCGTCCGGAGCGTTCACGGGCGCCGGGTTCCTGGATGGTACGCGCGTCCGGCGCTGCGATCTCTCGCCACGAATTTGAGTATCGGCGATAGAGACAAACGCGATACGCTGTCAACCACTACGATATAGGGTCAGGCTGTGTTCGACGCGGCGCCTTCGCGTGGCGTTAGCCCACGCCGCCGCATACCACAAGGTATTCAATTTATGTATCGCTATGGTTGACGTAGTATCCCTGTGTGGCCTATCGCAGGAGCAGGAGAGTGAAATGGCTGATCCTGATTTTGATTCTGGACTAGCTGCGGGTCTTGCCGGCCCGCAGATCGAGATCGTCTGCCTTTCCCACAGTCCATCGATGTCACAGGACCTTGACGGCGCGGCGGTGTTCAGGGCGGCGGCGGCCCGTCTAAAAGTGGCGGTGGCCAAATTTGCCCCGACGTTGCTGATCTATTTCGGCGCGGATCATCGGCGCGCCATGACCGGGGTTTTGCCTTGCTTTACCGTGGTGGAAAGCGCCGAGGGCTTTGGCGACTGGGATACGCCGACGGATCGCTACGACGTTCCTGTCGAACACGCGCGGGCATTGACCTCGCATTTGCTGGCATCCGGGATCGACGTAGCGGTCGCGGACCATCTTCGTCTCGATCATGGCTTCGGTCTGACCATGGTCCAGCTATTCGATCGACTGGATGCGGTGCCGGTTCTGCCGATCGTCATCAACTGCATCGGTGCTCCGCTGGCCAATGCGCGCCGTGTCGCGGCGCTTGGCGAGCAAGTGCGGGCCTTCGCCAATTCATGTCTGTCTCCCGAAGATCGCGTGCTCATGGTCGCCTCGGGCGGACTTTCCCATTCTCCGCCAAATCTTGCGCCCGGCTTTGCCGCGGCTTCGGCACAGGAACGCGGCGCATTCATGCTGGCTGCCCGGGACGGCGTATCGCCACAATGGGACGCGGCATTCCTGAAGCGTCTGGGCAGTGACGATTGGCGTAGTCTGGCCGATCTCGATGATGCCGCGTTAGCCGAAGGGGGCACCGGCGGGGCCGAGGTGCGGACCTGGATCGCTGCGGCTTTTGCGGGCGGACGTTCGGTCGGCACGTTGGATTATGAACCGGTTCCGGCTTGGTTCACGGGCATGGGGGTTGCTGCGACCCCGACATTGGGAGTTTTACGATGAGCACTTCGGACGTTTTGGAGGTATCTTCCGCTGTTGCGGCGCCGGCGGGGCATCGCAGTATCTGGACCGACCTGTTCGCCATTGCTTTCGAGCATGGTTGGGTGGACGTCGGCGGGGTGCGAACGCGCTATCTGCGTGCGGGTGATCCGGCGAAGCCGGCGCTGGTGCTGCTGCATGGCACGTCGGGCAGCGTCGAGACGTTCAGCGGTAATTTTGCAGCGCATGCGGCGGACTATCATTGTCTTGCCTTCGACATGCTCGGTTCGGGATTTTCGGACAAGCCGGATTACGACTACGAGATCGCCGATTATGTCGGGCATACCTTGGCGTTCATGGATGTCATGGGGCTGGCGCGGGCCTCCTTCATCGGTGTTTCGCTGGGCGCCTGGATTGCGAGCAAGTTCGCGCTCGACCATCCGGACCGTACCGACAAGCTGATCCTGATCTCGACGCCGGGCCTGTTGACCAGCGAGAGCACTCAGGGGAGGGCCGCCGCCGAGCGGTCGAAGGCGGTGGCAGAGCCGACCGATGCGGTTATTCGTGGCGTTCTGGCAAAGCTCATTCGCAATCCTGCACGCATCACCGACGACATCGTCGCTGTCCGGCAGGCGACGTACAGCGCACCTGGCGCGGTTGCAGCAATGGCGCATGTTCTGGTCCTGCAACGGCCCGACGTGCGCGTTCGGAACAATATTCCGGAAGCCGATTGGCGAAAGATCACCGCCCCGACGCTGCTCATAGCCTCGGTCGATGACAAGAACATCTGGCTCGATACCGCATACAAGCTGGCAGAGATCATGCCCAACGCCCGTCTTGTCGAGATGGCGCAGGTCAACCACTGGCCCCATTTCGAAGAGCCGGAGATCTTCAACCGGCTCAGCCTGTCCTTTCTGCGTGGGGAAGGCTGATGCTCGATACGCGAGTCCGCCAGGACTTCGCTGCCGCGCTTTATGCCGCGGAACGGGACCGGGTGTGGATCGATCCGCTGACCGAGGTCCATGGCGCCGCCGGGATTGCCGACGCCTATGCGATCGCGCAGGCGGTCACCGCGCAGAAGCTGGCGGCAGGACGAACGGTAAAGGGGCATAAGATCGGCCTGACATCACCGGTCATGCGCGAAGTGAGCGGGGCGAACGAACCTGATTACGGAACCTTGTTCGACGATTGGTTCGTCGACGAGGGAAGTAGTATATCGCGATCCGCTTTTAACCGGCCATCGGTGGAGCTGGAGCTTGCGTTCGTGTTGAAAACCGCGCTGACCGGCCCTGCGGTCAACGTCGCGGACGTCATCCGCGCTACCGATTTCGTGCTGCCGGCGATAGAAATCGTCGACAGCCGCTATACGCGTCGCGGTCCGGGCAAGATCGTGATCGACAGCATCGCCGATGCCGCCTGGTGCGGGCGGATCGTGCTGGGCGGCAATCCGTGCCGCCTGGACCAGATCGATATCCGCACTATCGGCGCAAGCCTGCTCAAGAATGGCGAGGTCGTGGCATCGGGGATGTCGTCGGCGGTCATGGGCAATCCGCTGAACGCGGTGGCCTGGCTGGCCAACACCCTGCATGGCTTCGATGTTTCGCTCGAGCCCGGGCACGTCATCATGTCCGGCTCCTTCATCAAGGTGTTCCCGTTCGATGCCGGCGACGAGATCGTGGCGCGGTTCGACAAGCTGGGCGACGTTTCTTTCTCGGTGACGACATGAGCACGGTCGATCGCATTCGACAGGTCTGGGAGCGTGGCGGCACCGCGATCGGGCTGTTCGTGTTCTCGCGACTTGATCCCGTCGTCGTCGAAGCGCTCGGAAAAGTAGGGTACGACTATGTCTGTATCGACCTTCAGCATGGCCTGATGGCCTTTGACGACATGCTGGCGATGCTGCAGGCTCTCGCGCTGGGCGACGCCACCCCGATCGTCCGGGTGCCCGCCAACGATGCCGCGATCATCGGGCGGGTGCTCGATGCCGGGGCGCTGGGGGTGATCGTGCCCATGGTCAATTCGCCGCAGGAAGCCGAGCGCGCCGTCGCTGCATGCCGCTATGCGCCGGCCGGTATCCGCAGCTTCGGCCCGGTCCGCGCCGGCATGGCCTATGGCAAGTCCTACGCCGCCGAAGCGAACGACCGTATCCTGTGCATTCCGATGATCGAGACGGCCGAGGCGGTGGCGCAGGCCGCAGCGATCGTCGCCGTCCCCGGCGTCGATGCGATTTACGTCGGGCCGACCGACCTGTCGCTGACCTACGGCCTGCCACCGCTGCTCGATAACGGCGGGGCTTTTGCCGACGCGCTGGCAACGATCGCCGCCGCCGCGGCGGGGCAGAATGTCGTTGCCGGCATTCACGCCAATTGCGCGCTGGCCGCCGCGCGCCAGGCATCGGGCTTTCGCATGATAACCGTCACCAACGACATG
>CAZZYX010000091.1:0-10918 GCA_964658485.1 uncultured Acetobacteraceae bacterium
GAACCCGCGACCTCCGGCGTGACAGGCCGGCACTCTAACCAACTGAGCTACACCCGCTCGCCCCCTTGGGGAGCGCCGCCACTAGGCCAGCGTTTCCCGGCTGTCAATAACCGACTCGGCGCTGTCGACCCACCCCGGCCTTCTGTCCCTTGCCTCTCGGGCCGGTACTGCCCAATTGATCCGCTGCACCCGTGAATATTGATTGAAAACGCCGGTCGCGTCTCCTGTCGCGACGACCGCGATATAGGTATCGGGCCGCAGCAGATAAGCTGCGTCGCGCGTCAGTCCGGCCTTGCCGTGGCGGTCATGCCAGCCGAAGACATGCAGCGGCAGGCACTGTACCTGGCACCAGTTGCGCAATTCCGCCGTCGCCGAGCCATAGACATGGACCTGCCAGGCGATGTCGCAAAGCGGGGCAAAATTGTCGCTGCCATCGACCGCGACCCAGGGCAGGCGATCGCCGCCATGGACCTCGCCGGCCTGCCCGGTGCTGAGCGGGCCGTTACGATAGTTGAGTTTCAACTGGCTGATCGTGCGAAAGACATATTCCGGAAACGCCTTGGTCCGGCCGACGCTGCCCAGCACTAACGGCGCCAGGCGGGTGCGCAGGATATCGGCAAATCTACCCTCGGCGGTGGCAAAGCTGAACACACGATCGGTGGTCGCGACGAGCCGGCGGGCGAAGGCGATACGCTCCACCGCGAAGCTGTCGAGCAGGCTGTCGGGCGCATCGCCCCTGATTACCGCTGCCAGTTTCCAGGCGAGATTGATGGCGTCGCCGATCCCGGTGTTCATGCCCTGCCCGCCCGCCGGGCTATGGATATGCGCGGCGTCGCCCAACAGGAAGGCCCGCCCCTTGCGGAAATGGTCGGCAACGCGATGATGGACGCGGTAGGTGGAGAACCAGTTCACCTTGCGCACCTCGACCCTAAGATGGGCGATTGCGCGCTCGCTGACATCGGCGAATTCGAGCGTGTCGGCGCGATCGGCCCGATTATCGCGCACCGTACCGATCAACCGCGCCCGGCCGTGTCCTGCCAACGGAAATACGCCCAGGAAATCAGCGTCATCCAAGCCGATGTTCAGATCGCCGTTAAGTGCCGGGCCGTCGGCTTCGACATCGGCGACATAAAACAACTGGCGATAATCGCCGCCGGGAAAGCCCGCCCCCATGCTCTGGCGGACCAGCGAACGCGCGCCGTCGCAACCGGCGATGAACCGGGCAACGCAGGTTTCCTCGCTGCCGTCGGCGAGTGTGAGGCGGGCGGACACACCGTCGCCGGTTTCGTGAAAATCGCGAAGTTCGACCTCGCGTTCGACCCTGCCGCCGAGTTCCGCCAGCCTGACAATCAACAACTTCTCATGCTGGTCCTGGGCAATGCTCTGCAGCAACGGGTAGGGCGTCAGTCCAGCGCCTACGGTCTCGAACGGCAGCCGCGCGGCGCGCTTGCCCCGGACCCACAGCCCGATCGCCGGGGTGACATGACCGCACGCCACGATCGTTTCAGCCAGACCCAGCTGGCAATACAATTCGAGCGTGCGCGCCTGCACGTCGAGTGCCCGCGAGGTCGTGCCGGGCCCGGCGGTCTTGTCGATCAGGCGCACCCGGATGCCCTGCCGGGTTAGCCACAGCGCGAGCACCAGCCCGGTTGGCCCTGCCCCGACGATCAGCACATCAGTCCGCGTAATAATTGCTCTCCTGCACCAGCAGGCTCAACTCGCAATCACCACGATGTTTCCAGCCCGGATCGCAAGGGACGCCTTCGCTAGCCCCTTCAGGGGAGGAGCTTGATTATTCGTTACGTCCGCAGGCGCCAGCCGGTCTTGAACACCCAGGTGATGATCCCGACACATACCGCCATGAACAGCAGGATCATGCCCAGGCTGACGCCGACGGCGACATCCGATTGGCCGTAGAACGCCCAGCGAAAGCCGTTCACCAGATAGACGATCGGGTTGAACATGGTGACGGTGCGCCAGGCCGGGGGCAGCATCGAAGTGGAATAGAACGTCCCGCCCAGAAAGGTGAGCGGGGTGATGATCATGATCGGCACCACTTGCAGCTTTTCGAAGCCATCCGCCCATAGCCCGAGGATGAAGCCGAACAGGCTGAAACTGATCGAGATCAGCACCAGGAAGGTCAAGGCCCACAACGGATGGACGATGTCGAATGGCACGAACAGCCGCGCGGTGCCCAGGATGATGAACCCCAGGATCACCGATTTGGTCGCCGCCGCGCCGACATAACCGATCAGCGCCTCGATCGCCGAAACCGGCGCCGACAGCAATTCATAGACGGTGCCGGTAAAGCGCGGCAGGTAGATGCCGAAAGAGGCGTTGGCGGTGCTCTCGGTCAGCAACGCCAGCATGATCAGTCCGGGCACGATGAAGGCGCCATAGCTGACCCCGCCGATGGTCTGCATGCGCGAGCCGATCGCCGAGCCGAACACGATGAAATAGAGCGAGGTCGAAATCACCGGCGAGGCCAGGCTCTGGAACAGCGTGCGCAGCGTGCGCCCCAGTTCGAACGTATAGATGGCGCGCATCGCGTGGATATTCATGCCCGCTTCTCCACCAGATCGACGAAAATATCTTCGAGCGTGGATCGCGTCGTCTCGATCGCCGAAAAATCGATACCCGCCGAAGTCAGACGTTTGACCAGTTCCGCCGCCGCCCGCGCGCCGTCGCTGGACCCCGCCACCGTCAACACCAGCGAACCGCCATCATCGCTTAGCGCAAGGTGCTCGTCCACCAGTTCGGGGGGTAGGCCGGCCAGCGGCGTCGTCAGTCCGACGGTCACCCGGGTACGGCCCAGTTTTTCCATCAACGCGTCCTTTTCCTCGATCAGGATGATCTTGCCGCCGTCGATCACACCGATGCGGTCGGCCATTTCCTCGGCTTCCTCGATGTAGTGCGTGGTCAGGATGATGGTCACGCCCTGTTCGCGCAGCTTGCGCACCATTTCCCACATGTCGCGGCGCAGTTCGACATCGACCCCGGCGGTCGGCTCGTCGAGGAACAGGATCGTGGGCTCATGCGACAGCGCCTTGGCGATCAGCACGCGGCGCTTCATTCCGCCCGACAGCGCACCGATCTTGCTGAAACGTTTGTCCCACAGCGACAGGTCGCGCAGCACGCGCTCGACATGGGCGTGGTCGCGCGGCTTGCCGAACAGGCCCCGGCTGTAATTCACCGAATGCCACACCGTCTCGAACGTGTCGGTGGACAGTTCCTGCGGTACCAGCCCGATCTTGGCCCGCGCCGCGCGATAATCCCTGGCGATGTCATGCCCGTCGGCGATGACGGTGCCGCCGGTAGGGCGGACCAGGCCGCAGACAATGCCGATCAGCGTGGTCTTGCCCGCACCGTTAGGGCCGAGCAACGCAAAGATCTCGCCCCGCCGGATCTCGAGATCCACTGATTTGAGCGCTTGATGGCCCCCTTTGTAGGTTTTTTCGAGCGCGGTGATGGAGACTATGGGGTCGGGAGCAACAATCATCGGCTCAGATGGGGACCGCATCGCGATTCCGCCAGTCCTAACGGAAATGGAATTGCCTTCGATTGCGGGATTGCCTCGCCCGGCACGGCTCGCGATCTCGCGGACGATTTCGGCGCAATCGCCTGTCCCGACGATAGTTCCGACAAAAGCCGCCTCATCCGGCGCGCTATTCCGCCGATCACCGCGGCTAACTGTCAGTAAGACTTACATTTTCGGTGCGCTCGATAATCCCACTCCAGTAAACTACTAATATATATACGTTTGTTCAAATGGCACGGCATTTGCCTAGTCTCTACCGGATCGACAATAAGCAATAGGGTTCGCTCGATTCTGAACGGTGAAATCGGGACAGCAGTCCAGATAGAACCGGGAACAGTAACGTGATTGATGTGATGACCAGCGATCAACAATGAGGAACCTGTGAAATGAAAATTCCAAATTATGCGATTGTCGCGTCTGCGGCTTTGTTTTTGAGCGGAGCTTCCGCCAACGCAGCTATCATCAACTTTGACGCTCAGGGTCTTACCGGACCGAGCACCGCCAGCGTTAACGCCGCAGCGGTAACTGTGAGCGCAGGCGGCGATACCGTAACCTTCAACAATGGCGCGATCCTGACGAATGCTACGAACGCACCGGCTGATGAAACCAGCGTATACTTCAATAGCTTTTTTCTAGGGGGCACGACAGGTCCGGCCATGACCATCGCGTTTTCCGCACCGATCACCAATTTCTTCCTCGATCTCTATAATGGCGAAACCTATCCGGACACTTTTACCGTTTCCGACAATTTGGGAAAATCGACAACCGTCACGATCGACAGCAATACTTCCGGCGGAACCTCTCTGATCTCGTTTCCAGCAATCGGGAATATCGTGACCATCACGACCTCAGATCCGAACTATGACTTCTTCATCGACAACATCGGCTTCAATCAGGCGACGCCTTCAGTGCCGGAGCCGGCGACATGGGCGATGATGCTGGCGGGTCTTGGCCTGGTCGGCCATGCCCTGCGCAAGCGCTCCAGCATTCGCGGCAACGTCGCCTACGGCTGAAGGCAGCCCTGCCGGATCCAGAGGCGCCGCGAGCCTGCGGGCGCGGTGCCTTTGGATTTCTTTTTGCTCGCGCTGTTGCTTTGCTTTGCCACACGTTTCAATATTCGTGATGATCGCTCCGCTCAGCCCCGCCACCATTGCCCCGTTTCACGCCATCAGTCTTAGCCGCCTCGCCCATCACCTCAAGGTGCAGGGCCGCTCGATCATCCATATGGAGTTCGGCCAGCCATCCACCGGCGCTCCCGCCGACGCGATTGCAGAGGCGCATCGCGTGCTCGACAGCGACGCCATGAGCTATTGGGAAAGCCCGGATCTAAAAGCGCGGATCGCCCGGCATTATGCGGAAACGGCTGGCGTTACGGTGCTGCCCGAGCAGATCGTGCTGACCTGCGGCGCTTCCCCGGCGCTGGTGCTGGCGCTGGCCACGCTGTTTACACCGGGCGCACGGGTGGCCTTGGCGCGGCCGGGCTATGTCGCCTATCGCGGCACGCTGGCAGCACTGCATATGGTGCCGATGGAAATGCCCTGCGGCCCTGCCGAGCGCTACCAGATCACCGCCGCTGCGCTGGAACGGCTGGACCCGGCGCCTGACGGGCTGATCGTGGCCAGTCCCGCCAATCCGACCGGGACGATCATTGCGCCCGATGAACTGGCGGCGATCGCGCAAGTGTGTGCCGCGCGCGGCATCCGCATCATCTCGGACGAGATCTATCACGGCATCAGCTATGGCGATCCCGCCGTCAGCATGCTGCGCTATTCGCCCGATGCCGTGATTATCAGCAGCTTCTCCAAATATTTCAGCATGGCCGGCTGGCGGCTGGGCTGGCTGGTGGTGCCGCCCGCGCTGATTGCCGCCGCGTTTGCGCGGGTCGGCAATCTGTTTCTGACACCGCCTTCGTTGTCGCAGAAAGCAGGCCTGGTCGCATTCGATTGCCGCGATGAACTGGAAGGGCACGTCGCCCATTATGCCGCCAATCGCGCGCTGATGCTGGCGGCGCTGCCGGCACTGGGCCTGGCGCGGATCGCCCCGCCCGATGGCGCCTTCTACATCTGGGCGGACATCGGCCATCTCACCGATGACGCGATGGCCTTTTGCATCCGGCTGCTCGAAGATACCGGAGTCGCCACCGCACCGGGAATCGATTTCGACCCGGTCGATGGCCATCGCTTCATCCGGTTCAGCTTCGCAGTCTCGACGGCGGAACTGCGCGAGGCACTGGCGCGCATGATCCCGTGGTTTGCCGGCCAGGCACGCTTCGCAGTGTCAGGATGACGGGAATATCCATGTGACGGATATGGCGGAACCCGGCCCGGCTGCGCCCATCATCGTTTCGGCAATCTTCGGCCCGGAGGATTTCGCCTGGCTGGACGGTTTGCGGCGCGCGCATTTCCCGCCGGACCGAAACCAGCTGTCCGCGCATCTGACCCTGTTTCACCACCTGCCGCCCTCGCTCGCGCCGGAACTCAAGCAGCGCCTGGTCGAACTCACCCGAACTACCCGCCCGCCGGCTATAGCCAGCGCCGTGATGAGCTTGGGCCGCGGCGTGGCGCTCCGCGTAGATTCGCCGGAACTCGGTGCGATCCGGGACGAGCTGGCGCAGGCCTTTGCCGGGCTGCTGGTGCCGCAGGACGCGGCGGGTTGGCGACCCCATGTGACCGTCCAGAACAAGGTGTCGCCGCAGGCAGCGCGCGCCTTGTACGCCGAACTGGAGCAGGACTTCAAGCCGCGGCCGATCGCGATCGTCGGGCTGGCGGCGTGGTGGTACATGGGCGGCCCGTGGTCGCCGCTCTCGCGCCATATGTTCCGCTGAACACGGCGTGGGTGACGCGGCGGCGATTTCGGCTATGGGACCGCTTACGCTCACGCTGGAGAATCTACGCCATGGCCGCCATCATCCATTCCAACTCGCGCGGATCGCCTGAATGAAGATCGTCCCCCCCGATCAGCGCAGTAGCTGGAAAGACCTCATCGTGTTCATGGCGAAAGCGGTCGGCATGCTGGCAGGCATATTCGCTTTCGGCTTTCTGGTTTTCGTGTTGCGCCGCTCAATCCATTAAACCTTCTCGGACTGCGCTTCCAGCGCCTCGCTCGCCTCCAGCCAATGCGCCTCGGCCTGCTTGACCTGCCCGGCCACCTCGCCGCGCCGCTGGCCAAGCGCGCCCATCGTCAGCTTCGCATATTCCGGCAGGGCGCTGCGGGGGTCGAACATGGCGCGATCCAGATCCGATAATTGCGCCTGCAACCGGGCCAGCGCCGCTTCGGCATCGCCGACCTTCTTCTTCAGCAGCCGTGCCGCTTCACGCGCGGCGGCGATGGCTTTCTTGTCGAGCTTTGGCCCCTTGACCTTGCCGTCCCCCTTGGGCTGGTTGCGCCCCAGCACGAAGTCGATGTAATCCTCCATGCTGCCGGCATATTCGACGGCGGTGCCATTATCGACCAGCACCAGCCGGTCGGCGGTCAGTTCGACCATGTGGCGATCGTGGCTGATCAGGATCACCGCGCCGTCATAGGCATTCAACGCCTGCACCAGCGCCTCCCGCGCATCGACATCCAGATGGTTGGTCGGCTCATCCAGGATCAGCAGATGGGGGGCGTCGCGCGTGACCAGCGCCAGCGCCAGCCGCGCCCGCTCGCCGCCCGACAATGTGCCGAGCAGCGCGGTAGCGCGGTTGCCGGAAAAGCCGAACCGGCCAAGCTGGGCACGGATCGCGGCGGGCGGCTTGTTCGGCATCGCCCGCGTCATATGTTCCAGCGGAGTGGCGTCGCCAGCCAGTTCTTCGACCTGATACTGGGTAAAATAGCCGATGTTCAGCTTGCCGGCGGAATGGATTTCCCCTTCCATCGCCGGCAGTTGCGCCGCCAGCAGCCGCGCCAGCGTGGTCTTGCCGTTGCCGTTGCGGCCCAGCAGCGCCAGCCGGTCATCGGGATCGATACGCAGGTTGAGCCGCTGCAGGATCGGCTTGTCGCCATAACCCACCGCCGCCAGGTCGAGCGTGATCAGCGGCGGGCGCAGTTCGCTGGGACTGGGAAAATCGAAGCTGAGCGTGGGATCGTCGACCAGCGCCGCGATCGGCTGCATCTTGGCCAGCATCTTGGCGCGCGACTGCGCCTGTTTCGCGGTCGAGGCGCGGGCGCTGTTGCGCGAGACATAATCCTGCAGCCGGGCACGCTGGGCATCCTGCGACGCCTTGGCCGAGGCAAGCTGCGCCGCGCGCTCGGCGCGTTGCCGTTCAAAGCTGTCGTAGCCACCCGGATACAGCGTCAGCTTGCCGCCCTGCAAATGCAGGATATTGTCGACCACATTGTTGAGCAGATCACGCTCGTGGCTGATGACGATCAGCGTGCCGGGATAGCTTTTAAGGAAGTTTTCCAGCCACAGCGTCGCTTCGAGATCGAGGTGGTTCGACGGCTCATCGAGCAGCAGCACATCGGGCTGCGAAAACAGCAAAGCGGCCAGCGCCACGCGCATTTTCCAGCCGCCGGAAAAGCTGTCGAGCGGCTCGCCCTGCATCGTCTCGTCGAAACCCAGCCCGATCAGGATGCGCGCCGCGCGGCTGGGCGCGCTATAGGCATCGATCGCCAACAGCCGGTCATGGAGATCGCCTAGCCGGTCGGGGTCTTCGCAATGCTCGGACTCGGCCATCAGTTCGGCCCGCTCGATATCGGCGGCGAGCACGGTGTCGAACGGCGTCGCCGTGCCATGCGGCGCTTCCTGGGCGATGTAACCGAGGCGCGTGCGGCGCGGCATCTCGATTTCGCCCTCGTCGGGGTCGATCTGGCCGATCATCACCTTCATCAGCGTGGATTTGCCCGCGCCATTGCGGCCGATCAGCCCGACCCGGCCACCCGGCGGGACCGTCGCGGCGGCGCGATCGAGAATGGTGCGCCCACCCAGGCGCACGGTGACGGCATTAATAGTCAGCATGGCCACGCGCCTAGCAGCATGCGCGCCGATTGGCACCCGATTTGATGACGCGACCTGCTACCACGGCATGGCGTATAAAATCCAGACCGGTTGCCTGCTCTACGTGGGCAACCCCGATAGCCTGTAGCCAATCCCCAATTCATTGACGATGAGCGCAGGCCGGGCTGGATCGATTTCTACCTTCTGGCGCAGGCTGCGGATCAGGACGCGGAGATATTCGACGTGCCGCTCGTAATCGTTGGACCAGATCGCCCGAAGCAATTGCTGATGCGTGATCACGCGTCCCGGAAATCGGGCAAGCTCGGTAACTGCGGCAAATTCCTTTGGCGTCAGGTGGACCTCGACGCCATCCCTGCTGACCCGGCGGTCGAGCAGGTCGATCGTCAGCCCGTCGATCGTAAGCGCGCTTTGGCCGCCGTCGGCGATCAGGCGATGACGCAATGCGGCCCGGACGCGGGCCAGCAGTTCCTGCGTGTCGAATGGCTTGGTAACGTAATCGGCAGCCCCCAGATCAAGCGCGGTCACCTTTTCATCCGTCGCGTCGCGGGCGGAGACGACCAATATCGTCGCATGCGACTTCTTGCGGATGAGCGGGATGAGTTCCAGGCCATCAAGGTCCGGCAAGCCAAGATCGAGCAGTACGATTGCCGGGTCTTCCGCAACGATCATGGCCATCGCCGCCTTGCCGGTGTCCGCCTCGAGCACATGATACGATCCCCGCTCCAATGCCAGGCGCAGCAGGCGCCGGATCGGGGCCTCGTCGTCGACGACCAGGACGACGGGTTTACCGGTCATTGAAAACTATCCTCAGCCAGGGGCTGTACGAGCAAAGTCTCGGGGAAACGCAGGTTGAAGCTTGCGCCATGCGGGGAATCCCGGTTGGACGCATCGACGGAAAGGCCCATAGCCTCGGCAAAGCCCTTGACGATAGCCAGACCCAGCCCGGTACCGGCCTTGGCGCGATCGGACCCTTCGAGCCGCTTGAACGTCTCGAACACTTCCTGCTCGCGGCCCGGCGGCAGCCCGGCGCCTTCGTCCATGACCGACAGGGTCAACCGACCGAAACTGCGCTGGGCGGAAATCGTGATCGGCGTATCGGGATCACCATAGCGACCGGCATTATCGAGCAGGTTAAGCAGGCAGTGGTGAAAAAGCTGGGGGTCGATCCGCACCAGCGGCAGATCACCCGGCAATTCAAGCTTGATCTCGTGCCCCTGCAGGATTTTCCTGGTATCGTGCAGCGCACTTGTCACCGCATCGGTGAGATCGGTCGCCTCCAGATTAAGCCGCAGCGCGCCGGCCTCGACGCGCGCCATATCGAGGAGATTGCCGACAAAGCGATTAAGCCGCCCGGATTCGATATCGATGGTGTCGAGCAGCACCGACTTCGTCGTCCGCTTCAATTCACCGACCGCGACCAGGATCGAGGTCAGCGGAGTACGCAGGTCGTGGCTGACCGACGACAGTAACGCCGCACGGAGACGGTCGCGTTCGCGCA
The DNA here is from genome assembly GCA_964658485.1 of uncultured Acetobacteraceae bacterium. GTDB lineage: Bacteria > Pseudomonadota > Alphaproteobacteria > Sphingomonadales > Sphingomonadaceae > Novosphingobium. The sequence goes on from CAZZYX010000091.1 coordinate 9,976, forward strand.
GTTCCGAGACATCGCGCATGTCGGCCTCGATCTGCATGCGGTCAAGCACCAGCGAAGCCTGATCGATGAGGCTCATCAACAGTTGCAGCTGATCGGAACGCACCGGGTCGCGGCTGTCTTCCCGCGCAACGCCCAGCGCCGCTATCGTCCGGTCACCGGTGCGCAGCGGGTAGAACAGCCAGTCCGAGGCCGTCAGCGTATCGGAACCGCGCCCCGCCGGTTGTCCTTTGGTCAGGGTCCATTGGGCTGCGGCAAGCTCGATCGTTCCGAGCCGATTTTCGGGCGGGAAAGCGGCGCGCAGCTCAGGCCTGGCCGACGACATTTGCAGGAACGCGGTGCGAACGTCGAACAGTCGCGCAACCTCCGCACAGACTGCCTGCATCAATTCCTTTTCGTTAGGCGCTGCCGTCAGTTGGCGCGAGAATCCGGCGATTGCGGCATTCTGGCGCGCGCTGGAAACGGCAAGATCGGCTTGCGTCCTGGCCCGCGAAGCGAACTGGCTGGTAACGAACGCAACCCCCAGCAGCACCAGCAACGTTACGACATTCTCGGGGTTGTTGACCGTGAAAGAGCCGACCGGGGGCAGGAAGAAAAAATTGTAGGCCAGCGAAGAGGCGACGCCGGCAAATATGCCTGGCCACAGCCCATACACGCTTGAAGCGACCATGACCGGCAACAGATAGAGCAGGGCGACGTTGTTGAGCGCCAGGACATGCGACAAGCCGCTGCCGATCCCCGTGACGATGGCGATCATCAGCAAAGTGAACAGGTAGGCAGACGCAACCTGCAAATCGGGCAAACCGAACGAACGCCGGGTTTTGCTGGCACTGAACTGAGCCAGTGGCAGGACATGAATGGCGACGCCGGAAATATCGCGGACCAGGCGATCGACTACCGACCGGTGCCGCAGCTCGAACCAGGGTGAGCGTGCTGATTTTCCGAC
>CAZZYX010000091.1:10928-14399 GCA_964658485.1 uncultured Acetobacteraceae bacterium
CGGCTGCGTAAGTCCTGAGCCCTTCATAGACGGAAGTTGCCGGGACCGTGATGACCAGCCCGCCCAGTTGGCTGGCCAGGTTCAGCGCCGATGCGAGATTTTTGTGCTCGGTTTCATTAAAATGCCGCGTGCGCAGGGTTTCGATATGAACCGCTGTCCAGGGGGCTTTCAAGGCATCGGAGATGCGCTTGGCGGTACGGACCAGCGTATCGCAGCCGGGTAGTTCGCTGATCGCCACGATGACCCGCTCGCTGCCGGCCCAGGTGCCCGCCAGGGCGTGCTGCCGGACATAGTCGAGCATCTGGGTATCGACCGCCTGCGCCGCGCGCCGCAACGCCAGTTCACGCAGGGCCGACAGGTTCGATTTGGAGAAAAAGTGATTGAGTGCGCGAGTCGCCTCGGCCGGGACATAGACCTTGCCATCCTTGAGCCGCTCGATCAGTTCATCAGGCGGGATATCGACGACTTCGATCTCGGCGTTTTCGAGAATATGATCCGGGACGGTCTCACGGACGCGGACCTGGGTAAATGAAGCAACGACGTCGTTAAGGCTTTCGAGATGCTGGATGTTGAGCGTCGAATAGACATCGATCCCGGCGCCGAGCAATTCCTCGACATCCTGATAGCGCTTGGGATGGCGGCTACCGGCGACGTTGCTATGCGCCAGTTCGTCGACCAGGACCAGTTTGGGATGGCGTTCGAGGATCGCATCGATATCCATTTCCGGCAGCGATCGACCCTGATATTCGATATTCTTGCGCGGTACCGTTTCGTAACCCCGCGTCATCTCCTCGGTTTCCCGGCGGCCGTGAGTTTCGACTACGCCAATGACGACATCGACCCCATTGCCACGTCGTCCGGCGCCCTTGGCAAGCATTTCATAGGTTTTGCCGACGCCGGGCGCAGCTCCCAGGAACACCTTGAGCTTGCCGCGGCCCTCCTGCGCGGCGATGTGCAGGAGGGCGTCCGGATCGGGTCGGCTATCGTTCGGCTTCACCGTGGCGCAGGCGCCGCAAGCCGGTCGAGCTGGCGGTTCAACGCCAGGACATTGACGTGGGGATCACCCAGGAACGGCAGGATCGGGCTATCGACCGAAGCGTTGACCAGGTCGGTCAATTTGGCTTCGCTGATCCCGCGCACCCTGGCCAGATGAGGCACCTGGAACAGTGCCGCGGCCGGACTGATATCGGGGTCCAGCCCGGAGGCCGACGCCGTTACCAGGTCGGCCGGGATCGGCTGGCCGGGGTTCATCGCGCGGTATTTGGCGATATCGCCTTTCATGCGGTCGACCAGTGCCTTGGACGTCGGTCCCAGGTTCGAACCCGAGGACGAGGTGCCGTCGTAGCCCTTGCCCGCTGCCGATGGCCGCCCGTTGAAGTAGCGGGCGCTGGTGAAGGATTGCCCGATCAGCTCGGAGCCGGTCACGACCCCCTTGTCGACGATCAGGCTGCCGTTGGCCTGATGGCTGAAGGCGGCCTGGCCGATGCCCATGACCACCAGCGGATAGATGCCGCAGGTGAGCACCATCAGCAACAGCGTCAGGACGATGGCGGGCCGCAGCCCGGAGAAGAAATCGCTACCCATGATTTATTCCTTAAGCCAAACCGACGGTGGACACGACCATGTCGATCAATTTAATTCCGATGAACGGCGCGATGATGCCGCCGGCGCCATAGATGCTGAGGTTGCGCGCCAGCAGCGGACCCGCGCCGATCGGTCGGTAGGTCACACCCCTGAGCGCCAGCGGCACCAGCAGCGGAATGATGACGGCGTTGAAGATGATCGCCGACAGGATCGCGCTGGGCGGGGTGGCGAGATGCATCACGTTCAGGATGCCAAGCCCCGGATAGAGCACGACGAACATCGCCGGCAGGATCGCGAAATACTTGGCGACATCGTTGGCGATCGAGAAGGTGGTGAGGGCGCCGCGCGTCATCAGCAGTTGCTTGCCCAACCCGACGATCTCGATCAGCTTGGTCGGATCGCTGTCGAGATCGACCATGTTGCCGGCTTCGCGCGCTGCCTGCGTTCCGGTATTCATGGCCACGCCGACGTCGGCCTGGGCCAGTGCGGGCGCATCGTTGGTACCATCGCCGCACATCGCGACCAGCCTGCCGCCGACCTGCTCCTTGCGGATATAAGCCAGTTTGTCTTCGGGCGTCGCCTGGGCGAGAAAATCGTCGACCCCGGCTTCGGCGGCGATGGCAGCGGCGGTCAGCGGGTTGTCGCCGGTGATCATCACGGTGCGGATACCCATCTTCCGCAATTCACCGAACCGCTCGCGAATGCCGGCCTTGACGATGTCCTTGAGATAGATCGCGCCCAGCAGCTTGCCATTGCGCGCGACCGCCAGCGGTGTGCCACCAGCGCGAGCAATCTCTTCGGTCGCCCGCCGCAAGTCGGTGGCCACCGCGCTTTCACCGGCGTGCGGGTTGGCCTTGAGGATTGAGTCCACCGCTCCCTTCTGGATCAGCGTATCGCCGAATTTGACCCCGGAAATGCGCGTCTGGGCGGTGAACGGGATGATCTCGGCACCTTCCGGCAGTTGCGTCGTGTTCACGCCGAACTTGTCCCGCGCCAATACCACGATCGAGCGGCCCTCGGGGGTTTCGTCGGCCAGGCTGGCCAGCAGCGCGGCTTCGGCCAGCTCTTCCTGGGATACGCCGCTCACCGGGCGGAACTCGCTGGCCTGGCGATCGCCGATGGTGATCGTACCGGTCTTGTCGAGCAGCAGCACGTCGATGTCGCCCGCTGCTTCCACCGCGCGACCGGACTTGGCGAGCACGTTGAAGCGCACCAGCCGATCCATGCCGGCGATACCGATCGCCGACAGCAATGCCGCGATGGTGGTCGGGATAAGGGTGATGAGCAGGGCAGCAAGAATGACGATCGGCACGGAGCCGCCGGCATAGTTGGCGAACATCGGGATGGTCCCGACCGCGATCAGGAAGATGATCGTGAGTCCCACCAGCAAGATGGTCAGCGCGATCTCGTTCGGGGTCTTCTGGCGTTCGGCGCCTTCGACCAGCGCGATCATGCGATCGAGAAAGCCTTCCCCGGGGCCCGCGGTAACGCGGACCTTGAGCCAGTCGGATACCACCCGCGTTCCGGCGGTAACCGCCGAACGATCGCCGCCGCCCTCGCGGATCACCGGCGCGCTTTCTCCGGTGATCGCCGCTTCGTTGACGGAAGCGACGCCTTCCACGACCTCGCCATCGGCGGGGATCAGGTCGCCGTTTTCGACCAGGAGGATGTCGCCGACTTTCAGGGTGGTGGCGGCAACGTTATTATAACCTGTAGCGGTAATCAGCTTGCCGATCAGGTCGCCCTTGGTGGCACGCAGCGAGGCAGCCTGCGCCTTGCCCCGGCCCTCGGCCAGGGCTTCGGCGAAATTGCCGAACAACACGGTCAGCCACAACCAGAACACCAGTTGCACCTTGAAGCCGAAGGTGCCCCCACCCAGCCCGGTCA
>CAZZYX010000092.1:0-13807 GCA_964658485.1 uncultured Acetobacteraceae bacterium
CAAGACCCGGAAGCCATCGCCAATTACCCGCTGACGCTGTCGCGCGATGGCGTGCGCACGCCGATGCCATGGCGCGACGAACCGCTCGGCGGCTTTACCACCGGCACGCCATGGCTGCCGTTGTCTCCCGCCAACATCGCGCGCGCGGTCGCGGTGCAGGACGGCGATCCGGCTTCGCAACTGGCGCTGACCCGGCAAGTGCTGGCGCTGCGCCGGTCGACCCCGGCGTTGCGGGCGGGGACGCTGGAGCAGTGCGAAGCGGCGGGAATGCTGTTGCGGTTCGATCGGGTCAGCGGCGGCTATAGCATTACCTGCCTGTTCAACCTGGGGCCGGATGCGATGCCCTGCCCCGAACTGTCGGGTCGCATCATGTTTGCCGTCAACGACGCAAACCTGACGGAATTACCGGGCTATTCCGCGCTCTATATGGAGAATTGACCGTTTCGATACGGCTGGCCCAAGCTGAAATCATCGCCTGGGTAACACCGCACGCACCACTGGTTCTCCCGGATCTTGCGCCTATATCCACGAGCATGCCGCAGACCGATCTCACTCAACCGGCCATGTCGATGGTCGAACCGCTCGATGCGCCCTGGGATGACGACAGCGCCGCGCTGTTCGCCGCCGCGCAGACCGGCGGGGCGCTGTGTACGGTTACCGGCATCGACGGCAGTTGGTCGCGTCGGCTGGGGGCGCAACTGGCGGTGTTGCCCGATGGCACTACGCGCGGTTCGCTGGCGGATGGCTGCCTCGAGCGGGCGCTGGCACAGGAAGCGCGCAACGCTACCGAACCCAAGCTGCTGCGTTTCGGCCAGGGTTCGCCCTTTGTCGACGTACGCCTGCCTTGCGGCAGCGGCATCGACGTGCTGGTCGATCCGCTACCCGACCGCGCCCGCCTCGCCGCCGCGACCGCCGCGCTGAGCACCCGCGTACCGGCAACGCTTGCGGTCGGCGGAGCGCGAGGCAGCACCTTTTCGCGGCGCTATTTGCCCAAACTGCGGCTGGTGATTATGGGCAGCGGCCCCGAAGTCACCGCCCTGGCCCGTCTCGCAGCGGCGCAAAGCGTGGACGTAACCGTTGCCGCCCCTGCCGGCGAAGGCGCTGAAGTGTCGCTGTCACTGGGCCGGCCGCCGATGGTCGCGGTCGATAGCTGGACCGCCATCGCGGTGTTGTTCCACGATCACGAGTGGGAACGGACCATCCTGCCCTGGGCATTGGCCACCCCCGCGTTTTACGTCGGCGCGCAAGGTGGCCACACCGCTCGCGAGCTGCGGCAGGCAATGCTCGCCGAAGCTGGTCTGGATGCCACCAGCCGCGAACGCCTGCGCAGTCCGATCGGGCTGTTTTCAGGCGCCCGGACGCCATCGGTGCTGGCGCTGGCGATCCTGGCCGAGATCGTCGCGGAATACGAGAAAATGCTGGATTGAAGGCGTGAGCCTGCGCATCCGCAAAGCTCCGTCCGTGGTGCGCCTACTTCGTCAGCCCCCGCGCCTGCAGCATTGGCTGGACGTTGGGATCATGCCCGGCAAAGGCGCGGTACATCGCCAGGTATTCCTCGCTATGGCCCTTGGATAGCACCATCTCGCGAAACCGTTGCCCGTTGGCGCGTGTCAGGCCGCCGTGCGCGGTGAACCAGGCAAAGGCGTCGTGGTCGAGCATCTCGGTCCAGCCGTAAGCGTAATATCCTGCCGCATAACCATTGGCCCAGATGTGACGGAAATAGCTGGTGCGATAGCGCGGCGGCACATCGCCGACGTCCAGCCCGGTTTCGCTCAGCGCCTTGGTCTCGAAGGCATCGACATCCTGCTTGCCGGCGCTCGCGGGCAAGGTATGCCACGCCATGTCGAGCATCGCCGCGGTGGTGGACTCGCCCAGCGCATAGCCCTGGCGGAAACCGCGCACCTGCCGCAGCTTGTCGGCGAGCGCCGGCGGTAGTGGCGCTCCGGTCTGATAATGACGCGCGTAATGCGCAAGCACTTTGGGATCAGTCGCCCAGTTCTCATTGAACTGACTGGGAAATTCGACGAAATCGCGGGCGGTGTTGGTTCCCGAAATCGAGGGGTAACGCTGGTTCGACAGCATCCCGTGCAACGCATGGCCGAATTCATGGAACATGGTGGTCACGTCTTCGAAGGCGATCAGCGCGGGCTGGCCGGGTGCCGGCTTGGCGAAATTCTCGACATTGTAGATGACCGGTTTCTGCCCGAGCAGCGTGGATTGGCCGACCAGGTTTTCCATCCAGGCGCCACCCTGCTTGTTGTCGCGCTTCCACGGGTCGAAATAGAACAGCGCCAGTTCCCTGCCGTCGGCGTCATAGACGGTGTAGGTGGTGACATCGGGCTGATAGACCGGGATATCGGTGCGCTGCTTGAACGTCAGTCCGTAAAGCTGGTTGGCGGCATAGAATACCCCGTCTTCGAGCACGCGATGGATCTCGAAATAGGGCTTCACCGCAGCTTCGTCATAAGCCAGGCGTTTTGTGCGGACGAGGTTGGCGTAACGGTCCCAGTCCCATGGCCGCACCTTGAAATCGCCGTGTTGGCTGGCGATTTCCGCATCGATCTCCGCTGCCTCGCGCTGCTGCTCTGCGGCGAGAGCGGGCACCAACCCTTTCATGAAGGCCATCGCCGCAGCGGGCGTCTTGGCCATCTGGTCGTACAGCACATAGCTGGCGTAATCGCGATAACCCAGCAGCGCCGCTTTCTGCGCGCGCAGCAGCGCCAGTTCCACGACGTCGGCACGGGTGTCGTTGGCATCGCCCTTCTCGGCACGCGTCCAGCTGGCATCGAACAGCGCCTGCCGCGTGGTGCGATCGGCCAGATCGCTCGCCACCGGCTGGATCGTGGTATTCTGCATCGGGATGACGTAATTGCCAGCCGGCAGCTTGCGCTGGGCGGCAGCGCGCGCGGCATCGGCCAGGGCCGCCGGGGTAAGTCCCCGAAGCGCCGCTGCATCCTTTACCACCAGCGCACCGTCCTTGGTCGCAGCGGTCAGCTTTTGCGAAAAATCGGTCTGGAGCGTCGAGATGCGCTCGTTGATCGCTTTCAGTTTTTCCTGGTCCGCGGGCGCGAGCAATGCCCCTTCGTGAGCGAAGCGCGCGAAAGTGATATCGAGCAACATCCGTTGATCGGGCGCCAGACCCAGATCAGCCTCGCGATCATGCAGCGTATTAACCCGCGCAAACAGCTTGGGATTAAGCAGGATCGCGTCATTCAGCGCGGCAAGCTGGGGGCTGGTGGCGCTGTCGGCCTTGTCCAAAGTGTCGTTGGTATTGGCAGACACCACTGCGGCGAAGACTCGCTGGACCCGGTCGAGCATCCGGCCCGCGCGTTCCATCGCCTCGATGGTGTTGGCAAAACTCGGCGCATCAGGGCTGTTGGCGATAGCGCTGATTTCCCCTTTTTCGATAGCGATGGCCTGCTCGATGGCGGGCCGATAGTCGCTGTCCGAGATATGCGCGAAATCAGGTGCCTCGAAGGGGAGTGTGGAGGCGTTGGCAAACGGTCCGGTCGCGGCGGGCGCGGCGGTAGCGGGCGCTATTACCCCCAGCACCAGCATCGAAGCGGTCAGGAACAGGCGAGTGTACATGTTGGTCCTCCCGATTTTTATCACACATGAAATACAGGTTATTACGAGACTATCAATTCCGGTCGGCCTGCACCACCGCTTCACTCGCCCGCAACGAACTGATGATCCGGGTCAAATGCGCCAGATCCAGGACTTCGAGTTCGACATCGTAAGTGCCGAACATATCGTCGCGCTGGCTCATTTCGAGATAGACGATATTGGCGTGGTTGCGGGCGAAAATCCCGGTCACTTCGGCCAGCGTGCCGGGGCGATTGTAGAGTATCGCACGAAGGCGCCCAACCGCGCCGGTATTGCCGTCGCCCCATGACAAATCCAGCCAATCGGCGTCTATGCCATCGGCCAGCGTCAGGCAGTCGATCGCATGGACTTCCACGCCGACCCCGCGCTGCCGCAGGCCGACGATGCGGTCGCCTGGCAACGGATGGCAGCATTCCGCCAGCTTGAACGCCACCCCGGCGGTCAGCCCCTTGATCGAGATGGCGCTGCCCTGCTTGGGCCATTCCACCGGCGCGGTCATGCCCTTGGCGCTGCCGGGAACCAGCGCTTCCATGACCTGGCGATCGTCCAGCTTGGCCGATCCGATAGCCACCATCAATTCTTCGGGACCGGCGAAATCCAGCCGCTTGACCGCGTCGCCGATTGCCTTCTTGCCGATCTTGGCAGGCAGGCGCTCGACGATTTCATCGAACAGCTTGCGCCCGATCGCGGCGATCTCGGCCTTTTCGTTCTGGCGCACCGCCCGGCGGATCGCCGCGCGCGCCTTGCCGGTGACGACGAAGCTCATCCACGATAGTTGCGGCTCTGCCTTGCGGGTCTTGATGATCTCGATGACATCGCCATTGGCCAGCGGCGTGCGCAACGGCATGTGGCGCCCGTTGATCTTGGCTCCCACCGCCAGATTGCCGAGATCGGTGTGGACATCATAGGCGAAGTCGATCGAGGTCGCGCCTTTGGGCAATTGATGCAGCGCGCCCTTGGGCGTGAAGGCAAAGATGCGGTCCTGATAAATCGCCATCTTGGTATGTTCGAGCATTTCATCGGCATCGCCGCTCGCTTCGACGATCTCGATCAGGTCGCGTACCCAGCCGACCTGGCCATCGGGGCGCACCCCGCCCTGCTTGTAAGCCCAATGCGCGGCCAGCCCGAATTCATTCGTGCGATGCATCTCGCGGGTGCGGATCTGCACCTCCATCCGCATCGAATTCTCGTAGATCAGCGCGGTGTGCAGCGAGCGATAACCGTTCGATTTGGGTGTCGAGATATAGTCCTTGAACCGGCCCGGAATCATCTGCCATTGCCGGTGCAGCACGCCGATCGCCTGATAACAGTCGGCGACATTATCGGTCAGCACCCGGAACGCCATGATGTCGGTGATCTGCTCGAAACTGACATGGCGCTCGGCCATTTTGGTCCAGATCGAATAGGCATGTTTCTCGCGACCCCATACCTCCACGTTCAACCCGGCCTCGGCCAGGACCTGCTTGACGGCCAGCGCAATGGCGTCGACCTGCCCGCCTTCCTGGCTGCGGATTTGCGCCAACCGCCCGGTGATCGTGGCGTAGCCCTCCGGCTCGAGTTGCTCGAATGCCAGCAACTGCATTTCGCGCAGATATTCGTACATGCCCACGCGCTCGGCCAGCGGCGCGTAGATTTCCATGGTCTCGCGCGCGATCCGCCGGCGTTTGTCCGCGCTCTTGATGTAGTGCAGCGTGCGCATGTTATGCAGCCGGTCGGCCAGCTTGACCAGCAGCACGCGGATATCCTCGCTCATCGCCAGCAGGAATTTCCGCAGGTTCTCCGCCGCGCGCTCGTTCTCGGTCAGCGTTTCGATCTTGGACAGCTTGGTCACGCCATCGACGAGCCGCGCAATTTCCGGCCCGAACAACCGGTCGATCTCCTCGACCGTGGCCAGCGTATCCTCGACCGTATCGTGGAGCAGCGCGGTGATGATCGTCGCCTGGTCGAGCTTCAGCTCGGTCATCAGCCCGGCGACTTCGATCGGATGGCTGAAATAGGGGTCGCCGCTGGCCCGTTTTTGCGTGCCGTGCCGGTGGACGGTATAGACATAGGCACGATTCAGCAGCGCCTCGTCGGCGGTCGGATCGTAGGCCTTCACCCTTTCGACTAATTCGTATTGACGCAGCATATCACCCTAGATGGGGTGAAGTACAGCATAAGGGCAAGGGGAAAGGCCCATCCCGTAAGCGAAAGCTGTCACGACATGGCCAGCCAATGCGCGCCAGGAGGCTTTGCTTTATTGTTAATTTGCCATTTACCAACTGCGACGCCTGAACACGTCTCCGGTCCAAATCATTACGGTGATCTGCGGCAAGGGAGAGTTCGGCAACCAGGCAGGCTACGGCATGAACCCGCTTCCGCTGCGCATGAACTGGCTGGTTCGTATCGATGATCGCCATCTCGCTTTGCATTGGTATGTCGATAGCATATTGATCTTGCGCCGCGCCGATTGACAAGCAGATTAGCCCGTCTTTCGCTACGTCCATACCGCCTCCGGCGGCAAGCTCATCAATATCGCATCGATGTTGCCGCCGGTCTTCAGCCCGAACAGCGTTCCTCGATCATACACCAGATTGAACTCGGCATACCGCCCGCGCCATTCCAGCTGACGGCGTTTGTCGTCCGGCGTAAACGCCTGCGCCATGCGCCGCCGCACCAGTTGCGGGAATATATCCAGGAACGCCTGCCCCACCGCTTTGGTAAATGCAAAGTTCGCCTCCCACGCCGCCGTGTCCGCACATTCCAGATGGTCGTAGAAAATCCCGCCGACGCCGCGATGCACCTGGCGGTGGGGAATATAGAAATAATCGTCCGCCCACGCCTTGTAGCGTTCGTAATAGCTGGCGCCGTGAGCATCGCAGGCGGCCTCCAACGCGGCATGAAAATCGCGCGTGTCTTCTTCATACGGCAGCGGCGGGTTGAGATCGGCCCCGCCGCCGAACCAGGCCTTGGTGGTGGTCAGGAAACGAAAGTTCGAATGCACCGCCGGAACATGCGGATTGGCCATATGCGCAACCAGGCTGATGCCGGTGGCGGAGAACGCATTCTCGCTTGCCGACGCGCCGTTGATCGTCGCGGCGAAATCGCCGGGCAGCGCGCCCACGACGGTCGAGACATTGACGCCGACTTTCTCGAAGACCCTGCCCTTCATCACCCCGCGCGTGCCGCCCCCGGTTTCGGCTGCGCCCCCGCCTTCTACCGCAGCACGCTGCCATGGCTGGTAATGGAACGCGGCATCGCTGCCCGCCTCGCGCTCAATCGCCTCGAACTCAACGCAGATCGCGTCGCGCAAGCTTTCGAACCACGCACGGGCGCGCGCCGCATGCGGGTTCCAGTCCGGGGAGAGTGTGTCGGAAGCCATCGCGAGCGCTTGCCAAATCGCCGGGGCTGCGGCAAGGAAAAGCCATGGTTCCCCTTTCGTTCGCGCCGCTGCCCTTTGCCGGGGAGGAATGGCAACTCATCGATGGCCGCGCATTGTATTGGCCGCGCGAGCAAGCGCTGGTGGTCGCCGACCTGCATCTCGAAAAAGCCAGCTTCTACGCCATGCGCGGCCAGATGCTGCCGCCTTACGACAGCCGCGCTACGCTGGAGCGGATCGCGCTCGCCATTCGTGCCTGCGGTGCCCGGCGGGTGTTCTGCCTGGGCGATAATTTTCACGATGTCGCCGGCCCGGCCCGGATGGAACCCCATGCGGCAGGGATGCTCGCCGCGCTGACCCGTGCGACCGACTGGCTGTGGATCACCGGCAATCACGATGCCGAACTGGCCCAAGGGCCTGGCGCGGATATCGGCGGCACGCTGTTGCAAGAATGCACCGTCGGCACGGTAAAACTGCGCCATCACGCCCGGATCGGCGAGGCGGCACCCGAACTGTCGGGCCATTTCCACCCCAAGCTGGCGATCAGCGCGCGGGGGCGCCGGATTGCCCGGCCCTGCGCGGTCGCCAGCGAAACCCGGCTGATCTTGCCTGCCTTCGGTGCGCTGACCGGCGGAATGCGCGCTGATGACCCCGCCATTCTCGCCGTATTGCAGCCTGCGCGAACAATACATGCGCTGGTCGGTGCTGGTAATCGGCTATTGCAATTCCCACTTTGGCAGCAGCGGGCGACTGCAATAATCGGCGCGTGAATTTACGCTTTCCCAAGCCGCATGATTCAATCTAATAGCCCGCTTTGTAATTGCCAACAGGAGATCGCACTATAGCCCCCCCACCCCGGCGCATGTTAGCGCCCCCCGTCAAAAGCGGGCCCCGCTTCAATGATCTGATCGTCGTTCCCAAAGTTCGCGTAATCGACGAAAATGGCGAGAATTTGGGCGTGATGTACACGCGCGAGGCTATCGAACAGGCCGCGGAAGTCGGCATGGACCTCGTTGAAGTGTCCCCCAACGCCGACCCGCCAGTTTGCAAATTCCTCGACGTCGGCAAATATCGCTACGAAGCGCAGAAGAAAGCCAACGCCGCCCGCAAGTCGCAAAAGACGCAGGAGATCAAGGAGATCAAGATGCGTCCCAATATCGACGATCATGATTACGACACGAAAATGAAGAACGTGGCGCGATTTATCGACGATGGCGACAAGGTGAAGATCACGCTGCGGTTTCGCGGCCGCGAACTCTCGCACCAGCAACTCGGCATGAACCTGCTCAAGCGCGTGCAGGACGATATCGCCGAAGTCGCCAAGGTCGAGGCCTGGCCGCGCATGGAAGGCCGCCAGATGCTGATGGTGCTGTCGCCGAAGTAAGCGCGTGAGTATCAACGGACGACGGGCGCGGCGAAAGCTGCGTTCCGTGTCGTTAGTACGTCGAGCGATAAACCTGTCCGAAGCTCTAAACCCCGCCGCCTTTCCACTGGCGGCGTTCTTCGGCGGCGCGGAGCACTTCATAGGCCAGTTGCAGCGCCTGGAATGCCTTGGCGGCGTCGGCGTCGCCGGGCCTGACGTCGGGATGGACTTCCTTGGCCTTGGTCCGCCATGCCTTGCGCACCGCCTCGAATTCCGCATCGCCTTCGAGACCGAATAGATCCAGCGCGCGCATTTCATCGCGGCTGCGCGTGCCATCGCCCGACCCGGCCCAGCCGTAATAAGCCGATTCGCGAAAACCGGCGCTGGTCTGGCGTTCCGAATTCTCGCGCTCGGTTGCTTCTTCGGCGGTCAGTCCGGCAAAATAATCCCAGCCGGAATTATATTCGGCGGCATGGACCTGGCAGAAATACCAGCGTTCCTTGCTGTTTGGCGATTTCGGTGCGGGACAATTGCCAGGATCGTTGCAATGCACCCGATCGCACAAACGGATGCGCGCCGCTTCGCTGCCGCTGCCATAGCCACGCCAGCGCGGAAAACCCCAGTCATTGGTACGATGTGGACGGCTCATATGCCCGCAGATAACCGCTACAGGGTGACCAGCGCAAGGGCTGGATCGCCCCACGCGGCCTAATCGACGACAACCGTGACCGCGCGCCGGTTCTTCGCCCAGGCTTCCTCGTTCGACCCCAGCGCGACCGGGCGCTCCTTGCCATAGCTGACCGTGGTGACGCGCGCGCCGTCGATGCCCAGGCTTTGCAGATAGACCTTCGCTGCATTCGCACGCCGTTCGCCCAGCGCCAGATTGTAATCGCGCGTGCCGCGTTCGTCGCTGTGTCCTTCCAGGGTGGCGTGCTTGGCAGGATAGCGCATCAGCCATTGCGCCTGGCTTTGCAGCGCCGCCGCGTCATCCCCGTCGACATTGTATTTGTCGGTGTCGAAATAAATCACGTCGCGACCCATCAGCGAGGCCTGGAAATCGGCCTGGCTACCCGGAATCGGGCCATGCGTGTTATTCATGCCGCCGGAGTTGGTCGAGGTGCTGACCGCTGGACCCGGATCGGGTGGCAGCAGCCGCGGCGCCTTGCCCGCGCAGGCCGAAAGCGCGGCGCAGGAAAATATCAGCACCCCCCAGGATTTGCGAAGAGCATAATTCGTACCGACGGAGGAATTGGCAACCATGGCGTTCTCCTTAATTCATCACCATAGCGCACTGCACCGACCGAAGCCAGCGCGGGCCGCGATCAAGGCCGGACCGGTCCCCAGGACGGGTCGGAGGCATCGACCGGAGTGGGCAGGCGCCGCTCATTGCGGCCAGTCAGGTCGACTTGCCACAGCGCGGTATGGCCGGAGCCTTTTTCCGTGCGGAAAAACTGGACGATGCGACCATTAGGTGCCCAGGTCGGTGCTTCGTCCTGCCAGCTGTCGGTCAGGTACCGCAGCCCCGAACCTTCGGGCGTCATCACCGCGACCCGCAGATTGCCGGCGATATGGGTAAAGGCGATCAGATCTCCGCGCGGGCTCCATTCCGGCGTGGCCGCGCGTCCGCCGAAAAAGCTGATGCGATGCTGGTTGCCGCCGTCCGCATCCATGACATAGACCTGTTGAGTGCCCGAGCGGTCGCTTTCAAAGACGATGTGCCTGCCATCGGGCGAATAGCTGCCACCGATGTTGATGCCGGGAGTGTCGGTCAACTGGGTCGCGGTGCCCCCCGCAGCGGGGATGCGATAGACATTGGTATTGCCCGACATCGCCTTGGAATAGAGAATCCACTTGCCATCGGGCGACCAGCGCGGCGCAAACGTCGGGCTATGCGTGGCGGTCAGCAACCGCTGATGATTGGCGTCGATATCGTAGATATAGATGCGCGGCTGGCCATCGAGATAGCTGAGATAGACGATCGAGCGGTAATCGGGCGAATAGCGCGGGGTCAGCGCCATCGCCTGGCCGGTGGTGATGAAGCGGTGATTGGCGCCATCCGAATCCATGATCGCCAGCCGCTTGATGCGGTGATCCTTGGGACCGGTCTCGGCAATATAGGCGATCCGGCTGTCGAAAAACGGGCTCTCCCCCGATAGCCGCGAATAGATGGTATCGGCGCATTTATGCGCGGCGCGGCGCCATTCCGCCGGAGCGATCGTCAGGCTGGTGCGAACCAGCAGCCGCTTGAGCGCAACGTCGTACAGCCCACAGCCGACGTTGAGCTGGCCATCCGCTCCGCTCGTCACCGCGCCGTGCACCAGCATTTCCGCGCCGCGCGCGCCCCATGCGCCGAAATCGGGCGCCGCTGCCTGATCGAACGGGACTGGTGGCAGGGATGCCGGCCCGATCGGCTTGAACAGTCCGTTATTCTTGAGATCGGCGGTGATGACTTCGGCGATGGCGCGACCCAGCGCGGCGGTGCCGCCGGAATTCGCCGTGGTCGGCTTGTCGGCGTCCGTAGCGAGCGCGGGGATGTCGATCCCCAGATCGCGCCAGGCGCTGTCATCGGTAACCGACCCCGAAAGGCCGCCCTGATCCGGCGCGGGTGCCGGTGCGGCTGCGGCAGCAGGCGCACCGGGTGCAGCCTCCTGCGCCAGCGCCGGGGTCGCGGCGAGCAGTAAAAGCGGCAGGTACCGGGCAATCATTGCGATAATGTCCTGTTGAATTCGAAGGATCGAACGTGTTTCCATACACCGTAATATTCGGCCGGGAGCTTGAACGGGGCGGCCAGTTCCACCGCCCGGATCGCCTGTTCGGCGTGGCGCGCGGCTTGCGGCCGATTGCTGTCAGTGATGCCCTCTTGCCTGACCATATGCGGTGGCCCGGCCAGCGTACCATCGGCATTGAGATCCCACGACAGGATCGTCACCAGCTTATCGGCATCCACGCCCTCCGGCGCCATCCAGCGCGGTTTCAACTGGTGCGCGATCGCCCCGGACAAGGCCGACTTCACCTCCGGCCCGATCACCGCCGCGCCTTGCTGGGTGGCCTTGCCGCTGGCTTTGCCGCCGGCAATACCCTTGAGGAAATCATTGCCGACGCGGCTGCCTCCGGCGGGCTGGTGATCCGGGGTCGCCGGTGCCGCCAGGTTCCAGTCTTTCACGGATGGCACGGCTTTGTCCGGATGCGCCGGCTTATGTGCCGGTCTCTGGGTAGCTACGGCCTCCTTGAGCGGCTTTTCCGCTTCTGGTTGGGGGCGAATAATGGCGATCGGTCGCGACTTTGTCATTACCACCGGCTTCGGCTGGGGAATCGCTTTTGCCACCGGCGGTGTCTCGATCTTCGCAGGTTGCGGAGTGACGACAGGCGCCGGGGCCACGGCCGGCGGGGGCGCGCCCAATGTCGGGGCCTGATCCGCCGCAGCGTCTTCGTGCGTGGGCGCCGCCGCGTTCAACCCGACATCCCGGGACAAGGTTACGCTGATCGGCTGCGGCACCGGCACCGGCGAAATCGTCGAACGCAGCATGAACATGCCGAACAGCGCGGCATGCAGCGCAACCGCCACCGCGAGGCCGATCTTTTCCTCGGCGCGGAGATTTCCCAGTGCCATCATGGGTGGCTAGGGTGCCAAAACTGAACTGTGCCTGACTGTATCAGCCGAGCGTGAAATGCGGGCGCCAGCGTTAGTGACCAGCGAAATGGCAGTGATTCCGGCGTGATTGAGTTCGCCCATAAGCCCGATCACGCGTCCGTAATCCAGCGCGCGGTCGGCCCGCAGCGTCACCAGCGGTGCCTGGCCATCCGGTCCCTTGGGCAATGCGCCGATACGCTGGGCCAGTTCATCCGGCGCCAGTTCCGCATCGTCGAGGTAGGTGTTGCCGTCGCGGTCCATGGTGATGGTCACGGCGTGCGGCTGCTGATCGAGCGGCTTGGCCCGGCTGTCGGGGAGCTGGATGGCGATCCCCGCCTTCAGCAGCGGCGCGGTCACCATGAAGATCACCAGCAACACCATCATCACGTCGACCAATGGCGTAACGTTGATTTCCGCCATCGGCGCCCCGCGCGAACGTCCCTGCCCGCGGCGACGGTGTTGTTGCGAACCGCCCATCATTCCTGCTCCAGTTCGCGGCTCAGGCTGACCAGGAACCGGTCGGCGAAACGCTGCAACCGCGCGTCGAAGGCGTTCACCCGGTGCGAAAAGCGGTTATAGGCGATCACCGCCGGAATCGCCGCGAACAGGCCGACGGCGGTCGCCGCCAAAGCCTCCGCGATCCCCGGCGCGACCACCGCGAGCGATGAATTCTGTTCCTGCCCGATCTGGAAAAACGCGCTCATGATACCCCAGACCGTCCCGAACAGGCCCACGAACGGCGCCACCGACCCGACCGTCGCCAGGAAATTGAGCCGCTCGGCCAGTCGTTCCGCTTCAGCCGCGACGATCGTGTCCATCACCGATGCCAGTCGCTGGCGCGTACCCTCGCGGTCCACCGCCGCGACCGGTTTCCTGCCCGCGCTGGCCCCCTTGTCCGCCTGCGTCGCTTTGCCTGCGAGCGAACGCCGCCATTCCGACATCGCCGCCGCCACCACCCGCGCCGAGGGCAATTCGCTCTTGGCATAGGGCGCCTGGAACGCATCGAGGTCGCGTGCCTGCCAGAACTCGCGCTCGTAGGTGTCGGAACTGCGGCGCAATCGCGCCAGACGCAGCGCGAATGAAATCACGATCGTCCACACCCAGATGCTGGCCAGCAGCAACCCGGCCATGATTAATTGCACGACCAGATCCGCGTCGAGAAACAGGTTGATCGGGTTGAGGTGAGCCTGGCTGGTCGCCGGGCCGGACAAAAGCGAATGAAGGGTCATAGGTGTCCTGAATGCTCGGGGTCAATCGGGTATCATCTGGAAAAATGGGCGTCCGCCAAAGATGTGGACGTGCAGATGCGCCACTTCCTGATGACCGTTCTGCCCCATGTTGACCATCAGGCGATAGCCCGGCTTGTCAACGCCAAGCAGCCGCGTCACCTTGCCGACGGCCCGGATGAAGCCGGCGATCTCTTCGCTGGACGCCGATGCGGTGAAATCATCCCAGCTTACCCAGGCACCGCGCGGGATGACAAGCGCATGGACCGGCGCCTGCGGGCGAATGTCGTGAAAGGCCAGAGCCCATTCATCCTGATAGATCTGGTTGCAGGGCAATTCTCCGCGCAAAATCCGCGCAAAGACATTCGCGGGGTCATAGGGCAGGGTAGGATCGATAGCCATGCGCGTATCCTTCATGCCGTGCGAGCAGCTTTTTCGGCAATGCCTGAAATGCCGTCGCGCCGGTCCAGTTCGGCCAGCACCGCGGCGAGCGGCACGCCTTTTGCACCGAGCAGCAGCAGCAGGTGAAACAACAGGTCGGCTGCTTCGCCGACCAGCGCAGCGCGATCTTCGCTCAAGGCAGCAATGATCGTCTCGACCGCTTCCTCGCCCAGTTTCTGCGC
>CAZZYX010000093.1:0-13659 GCA_964658485.1 uncultured Acetobacteraceae bacterium
AATTCAGATCGACCAGCGCCACATCGAAATTGTCGAGGCGCGCCGCTGCCAGCGCATCCTCCAGACTGGCGAATGGGCCGACGAAAACAGCACCCAGTTCGGTAATCATATCCTCGAGCAGGATACCGATCAACGGTTCATCCTCGACGACCAACACCCGCAACCCGGGCCCAGTATCATTTTTTTGCAACGCCCCGCCCCTGTCCTGCTTAGTGCCGTAGTATTTCCCAAAGCCCGACCGGCGTCACCTGGAAAAGACGGCTCGGCCCCAAAAGTCGCTAACTGCCCTGCCACACCGTATCACGGCCCCGCGCACCTTGGCGCAAAGCATCAAACATCGCGCGGGCCAGTTCCGGCCGGGTGAACGGTTTGTTAAGCAGCTTGACCGCGCGATCGCCCTCCTCGCCGGGAGCAAAGCCGGAGATCAGCACGAATGGCATGTCCGGCACGGTCTCGCGCAATCTTTGCATGAACTGAAGCCCGGTCATCCCGGTCATCAGGTAATCGCTGATTACCAGCGAAAACCGAGCGATATCGGTCATTTCCAGCGCTTCTTCCGCTGACCCGCACGGCGTAACCCGATGCCCCATCTCCGCCAGCATTTCGGCGGTACTGTCGCGTGCCAGTTCATGGTCGTCGACCAGCAGCACGGGCATTGCCGGCATCGCCTCTTCGTCCGGGTGGTCCGCGCCGGTTTCCCGAGCCGCCGGCATATCCGCGACCGGCAGGCAGAGCGTGGCGGTGGTCCCCTGGCCGGGCACGCTGGACAGGTTCAGCCTGCCCCCCGATTGCGCGGCCAGCCCGTGCACCATCGACAGGCCCAGACCAGTGCCTTTGCCGACCGCCTTGGTCGAAAAAAACGGCTCGATCGCTCGTGCAAGGGTTTCGGCATCCATGCCGCTGCCGGTGTCCGTCACCACCAGCATGACCCGGGCAGCGTCATCCTGCAGATCCCGCCCAGGCTTGGTGGAGATCGTCAACTCGCCACCCTCGGGCATCGCATCGCGCGCGTTCACGGCCAGGTTGAGCAGCGCCAGTTCAAGCTGGTTGGCATCGACCCAGGCCGGTGGCGTGTCCCGGTCGAGGTGCAGCGACAACACGATCTGCGGCCCCAGCGAACGTTGAATGAGATCGGCCATGCCGTCGACCAGCTTGCCGATATCGACAGCGCTAGCCGCCAGCACCTGGCGCCGGGCGAATGCCAACAGCCGCGAAATGAGCGTCCGCGAACGTTCGGATGCTTCCTGCGCGCCGCGGATCAAACGCTGCGACCGCGTATCGTCGTGGATGCGGCCCAGCATGTCGAGCGCGCCCATCACCGGGGTCAGCAAATTGTTGAAGTCATGGGCAACGCCGCCGGTCAACTGGCCCAGGGTCTCGATTTTCTGGGCCTCGTGCAATTGTGCGGTAGTCTCGGCATGCAGCCGGGTTCGCTCCTCGACCCGATGCTCCAGTTCGTCGGCAAGGGTTCGCAGCGCCAGTTCGGCTGCCTGCTGGTCCGCAATGTCGGTGTTGGTGCCGAACCATCGCGTAATGCTGCCGTTTTTCGCGCGCACCGGCACGATGCGGGTCAAGTAGGGCCGATATACTCCCGCAGCCGAGCGCAATGGAAAAACCATCTCGAACGGCTCGCCCGTTGCGATGGAATGGGTCCAGCGCTCCGTGACCTCGTCCAGCACCGCCGGATCGTGTACCCTTTGCCAGCCCCAGCCCAGCATATCCTCGGGGCGAGTGCCGGTGTAATCATACCAGCGCTGATTGTACCAGAATATCGACCCGCAGGCATCGGCGATCCAGCACAGCGCTGGCATGCTGTCAGCCAGCGTGCGAAACTGTCGCTCGCTTTCGCGCAGATCTCTCTCGCGTTCGCTGATTTCGGCGATCAGCATTCGTGCATCATACTGGCGGCGACGCGCGCGAACCGCTGCGGTCGCCAGGCTCAACAGCGAAGTCGGATGGAACGGCCGCTCCAAGAACGTCACGTTACGCAGATTGGCAAGGTCGCGCTGGGCCTGTGGATTACGTTCCAGCCCTCTGCCGCGCCATGTCAGCAGAATAAAGGGCAGGTCCGACCACGCCTCCTGCTCATCCAGCTTGCCGATCAGGGGCTGCAGATTGGTTCCGGCCAAGGCTTCCTCGGCGACGATCACAAAGCCCACGCCGTCACCAACCTTGCGGGCAAGTTCGGCGGCATCGTGGCAGCATTCTGCGGCAATGCCGCCCTCGCCCAGCATGGCCGCAGCCAGCGCGGCATCTCGGCCATGTGGCGCCAGTATCAGCGCGTGTTCGGATGTGGTCAGATGCACCGAGCCTAGTCCAGCCATTGCGCTTTATTGCCGACGAATGAAGGCACGCCGCGCAGGATGCCCTGGAAATCGGTCAGCGGAACGCCAAGTTCAATGCCATTGCTCCCGATCCCGAACTCGCGAATCGCATCCTCGTGCCTGCCGGTGCGTTTCTTGACGACCGAAATAGCGCGCCGGACCCGCCCGGCAGCCTCGAAATAGCGCAACAGGATCACGGTATCGGCCAGGTACGTCACATCCACCGGCGATTTCATATCGCCGACTAGGCCTAACTGGGCAACGGTCAGGAAGGTCGAGACACCGCGCCGGTTCAGATAGAGCAGCAATTCATGCATGTGCAGGATCAGCGACAGCTCCTCCGGCATCGCCGACTGATAACCCGTCAGGCTGTCGATGATCACCGTCCTGACTTCGTATTTCTCGACGCAAATGCGAACCCGCTCGGAAAACTCGCCGGGGCTGAGTTCGGCAGCATCGATCTGTTCCAGCAGCAGCGAACCATCCCGGCACATCGCTTCGAGATCCATGCTGAACCCCAGCGCACGCTGTTTGAGCAATCCCAGTTCTTCATCGAACACGAACATTGCCGCCCTTTCACCGCGCTGGATGGCACTGCGCACGAAGGTCAACGCCAGCAACGACTTACCGGTTCCAGCCGGACCCAAAAGCAACGTACTGGACCCGCGTTCGATGCCGCCGCCAAGGATCTCGTCCAGTTCCCCGATCCCGGTACCGAGCTGGTTGCGGTCGAAGGCGCTGTGATGTTCCTGCGCCACCAGCCGGGGAAACACGCGGATCCCGCCGGTCCCGATGACGAAGTCATGGAAGCCTCCGCGAAAATTCTGGCCGCGATACTTGATCACGCGCAACCGCCGCCGTTCCGGACCATAACCGGGCGCCAGGCTCTCCAGCCGGATCACCGCATGCGCCAGGCTGTGCACCGTCTTGTCCATGACTTCCGCGGTGAGGTCGTCAAGCAGCATGACCGTGGTCCGGTGGCGCGCGAAATAATGCTTCAACGCCAGGATCTGGCGGCGGTAACGCAACGAACTTTGCGCCAGCAGACGGATTTCCGACAGGCTGTCCAGCACCAGCCGGTCCGGCTTGACCTGCTCGAACGCGGCGAAGATACGCCGCGTCGTTTCACCCAGTTCCAGGTCGGACGAATATAGCAGGCTTTGTTGTTGCTCGTCGTCAAGCAGGCTTTCCGGCGGCGTAAGTTCGAATATCTCGAACTGGTCGCCCAGCGTCCAACCGTGCGACTGTGCGCCCTCGCGCAATTCCTCCTCGGTCTCGGAAAGGGTAATATACAGGCCACGTTCGCCCCTTGCGGCACCTTCCAGCAGGAACTGCGTTGCGGTGGTGGTCTTGCCCGCGCCCGGATTACCTTCGATGAGATACACCCGGCCACGCCGGAAACCCCCAGCCGTCACGTCATCGAGGCCCTGGATGCCCGTCAATGCCTTGCCCTGCATGCGCTACCTCAATCGACTCACGACGTATTTCTACTGATGCCCTGCGAGAAAGTTCATTCAAAAGTTCCCCCATGGCGAAATTCTGTCTTCGAGGGAACTGGCCGGGAGACTCACCGGCAACCGGCGCGCCGTTCCGGCGTTTGCCAATCGAGCCCTCATCAAAGGGCGATCCATACCCGCAACAGGACAGGCGATGAATTTTTCTGCCGACAAGCTCGTTATAGTCCCTGACGACATTGACCTCGCGCGCTCGCCGCTGGCCGGGCAATTGGGCGCGGAAACCTATGTGCTGGGCGCGTTCAATCCCGGCTTGACCCGTCTGGCCAACGGCAATCTGCTGATGATGGTCCGCATTGCCGAAGCGCTGAAACAGCCGATCAGCGACGGCCATGTCCACGCCATCCGCTGGACGGACGAAGACGGACCGGTCCCCGGCTCGGCCGGTTATGTGTTGGATGCGTGGCCGCTCGACTATGCCGATACCGCCGATCCGCGCAAATTCATGCTGCGCGGCGGTGGCTGGAAGATCATGGCGCTGACCTCGCTATCCTGGCTGCTGCCGGTCGAACTTCGCCCCGACGGGCTTGAAGTGTTGGCCATCCACTATGACAAGGTCGTCGCACCGACGCACGGCTGCCAATGCTACGGGGTGGAGGACGCGCGGATCAGCAAGGTCGGCGAGCGCTGGCTGATGACCACCTGCTCGGTCAGCCCGGAGCGTCATTCGACCACGCTCTACACCTCCGGCAACGGCCTCGACTGGACTTTCGTCGGCATCGTCCTCGACCACCAGAACAAGGACATGCTGATCTTCGAGGGCCTGATCGACGGGCAATACTGGGCCCAGACGCGCCCGATGGGCGATCTCTATTTCGCCTATCCACCGGGCAGCAAATGGCGCGCCGGGCCATCGATCAATCTCGCCACCTCGCCCGATGCGCGCCATTGGCAACCCCATCTGCAGCCCGGCATCCGCTCGCATGCCGGCACCGTCGCCACCGCC
Organism: uncultured Acetobacteraceae bacterium; assembly: GCA_964658485.1. Taxonomy (GTDB): domain Bacteria; phylum Pseudomonadota; class Alphaproteobacteria; order Sphingomonadales; family Sphingomonadaceae; genus Novosphingobium. Next base: position 4,785 of record CAZZYX010000093.1, read on the forward strand.
AGGATTGGCGGCGGCGCTCCTCCGATCCTGACCGACAAGGGTTGGCTGAGCCTGTGGCATGGCGTCGAGCCGAAGGAAATCGTCGGCATCTATCGGACCTACTGGTCACTGCTGGACCGGGACGATCCCAGCACCGTCATCGCGACGGACGAAGTTCCGTTGATCGAGGCCAACCCAGCGCTGACCCTGCCGATCGATCACCAGATGTATATTCGCGATGTCGTGTTCACCACCGGGATCGTCGATGGCGGCGATCATTACATCGTCGCCTCGGGCGAAGCCGACCTCGCCTGCCGGATCACCTGCATCCCCAAGACGGCATTCCCATCCTGATCGCGACTCCGGTGGAACGAGGCGAATGCTGCTAGCCCGACACGGCTAACGATTTGACTGAATCCGGGCTGGCTTGGCCGGCCAGTCCCCGTCCGCCAGGACTGCCAGCCCGGCGAATTCCTGTTGCGCCATCGTCAGGCGTAATCGCCCGCGCTCAAAAATCATATCATCGCGCGCCACCATCCGCAGGCTTTCGTCGAGACCGCCGCTGGCCACCACGAAATAGCTGATCTCGCCCGTCGCGCATTCGATCAGCGCCTCGACCGCCTTGCCGAGCGGGCGGCCCGCGTTGTCCTCTACCGCCATGCCGGCAATGCCGGTAGCGGTAAACAGATCGGGCGTCGCCGAGCGCCGGCTGGCCGAGGTCGCGGATTTGCCGCCGTCCTCATACCCGCGCTGCCGGCCCAGCCACCGCCAGACACCCACGGCATTGACCAGGGTCAGGAAACAATTGCTCGCGATCAAATTGGTCTGCCCGGAACTGACGCCCACTGCCGACCAACACACCGAACCCAGCACGAACACCACAAAGCCCCAGCCAGTGACCCGCGCGCCCAGGTTGGCGGCGGTCATCATCGCCGCAATGATCGTCGCGGTCGCCGCGATCCATCCAGCTATGGTTTCCAGAACCTTGTCCTCCCACGGTCGGTTGGACAGAAACCGATAGTGACCGGATTGGTTTCACCGAATAAATGGTCGGTTCCGCCGGTGGTCCTCGACCGCCCAGGAGGGGCTACCGGGAGTTGGCTCGCGTCGTTTTACAGGTTCACTCGCGACTTCTCAGAACGGAATGTCGTCGTCGAGGTCTTCGCTGAATGCAGGCTTGGAACCGCCGCCGCGCGAGCTGTCGCCGCCGCCGAACCCACCGCCGCCGGCTCCGCCCGACCGTCCGCCGCCACTGCCGGACGGTGCGTCATCGCCCCAGCTTGACCCGCCGCCCGAGCGCGCACCGCTGCCGGCGCCACCACCCGGTGCGCCATCCAGCATGGTCAACACCGCGCCGGGGCCTTGCAGCACGACTTCGGTGGAATAGCGGTCGTTACCTTGCTGATCCTGCCATTTACGGGTGCGCAACTGGCCTTCGACATAAACCTTGCTACCCTTGCGCAGATAACGCTCGGCCACGCCGGCCAACCCTTCGGCAAAGATCGCGACCGAATGCCATTCGGTCCGCTCCTGCTTGTCCCCGGTATTCTTGTCTTTCCAGCTTTCCGAAGTGGCGATCCGGATATTGCAGACCTTGCCGCCGTTCTGGAAGCTTTTCACCTCCGGATCGGCGCCAAGATTGCCGACCAGTATGACCTTGTTGACGCTGCCTGCCATCTATTCCTCGCTAAGCTATAACCCCAAAGCTACCGCGCTCCAGTATGTGATGCCAGCAGCGATGTAGGCCAGGACAAACAGGTAAAGCAACATGAAGGCCGGCCATTTCCACCCGTTTGTTTCGCGGCGGGTGACGGCGATCGTCGACATGCACTGCGGCGCGAACACGAACCACGCCAGGAACGCCAGCGCGGTCGGCAATGTCCAATGCGTCTTGAGCTGGTCGGCCAGGCGATGCGAGGTCTGGACCTCGTCTCCGGCCGATGCCACGGCATAGGTGGTCGCCAGCGTACTGACCGAAACTTCACGAGCGGCCATCGCCGGGATCAGCGACAAGGCGATGTCGCGGTTGAAGCCGATCGGCTTGATGACGACCGCCAGCCCGTTAGCCAGGTGTCCGGCGATCGAGGCATTGATCTGGTCCTGGCCAGGCGCCGCGCGCGGGAAATTCAGCAGCAGCCACAGGACCACGGTGACCGTGAAAATGATCGTTCCGGCGCGGTGGAGGAATATCCACGCCCGCTGCATCAGCCCGATCGCCAGGTCCTTGGCGCGCGGCATCTGGTATTTGGGCAGCTCCATGATGAAGCCGCTGGCCTGGCCTTTGGTCAGCGAGGCGCGCAACACCATCGCCACCGCCATCGCCCCGACAATTCCCGCGACATAGAGCACGAACAGCACCAGCCCCTGCAGGCCGACATGCCAGCCGACCGTGCGGTTGGGAATGAAAGCCGCGATGATGACCGCATAGACCGGCAGCCGCGCCGAACAGGTCATCAACGGCGCGATCAGTATCGTGGTCAGCCGGTCCTTCGGATCGGTGATCGAGCGTGTGGCCATGATGCCGGGAATGGCGCAGGCAAAGCTGGACAGCAGCGGGATGAAACTGCGCCCGGACAAGCCGACGGTGGCCATCATCCGGTCCATCAGGAAGGCGGCGCGGGCCATGTAGCCCGAAGCTTCCAGCGCCAGGATGAAAAAGAACAGGATCAGGATCTGCGGCAGGAACACCACCACCGAACCGACGCCGCCCAAAATGCCGTCGGTCAGCAGGTCGCGCGGCAGGCCAGCCGGCAGATGGCCACGCACGAAGTCGGTCAGGATGCCGACTCCGCCCTGCAACGCATCTGCGAACGGCTGCGCTCCGGAGAATACCGCCTGGAACACGACGAACAACAGCGCGAACAGGATCAGCGGACCCAGCCATGGATGCAGCAGCACCTGGTCCAGCCGCGAATGCAGCCGGTGGCGCGCCGTTTCCGATATGATCGCGGATTCGGCGATGACATGCGCGGTCAGCCGCCGTTCGGCCATGTCGGTGAACGGCTGGCGATGTTCGGGCTGATGCGCGGCAAAGGCGCGCTCGGCCGCCGTCTCCGCCTCGGCGATCGCTGCGATCAACTCGGCCAGCCCGCGCCGGCGTACCGCCACGGTGGGTACCACTTTAACTCCCAGCGCCCGTTCCAGCGCGGCGGGATCGATCGTCAGGCCGTCGCGCTCGGCCAGATCGACCATGTTCAGCGCGACCACGCAGGGCCGTCCCAGTGCGATCACTTCCTGGGCAAAGACCAGATGCTGTTCCAGGTTCGAGGCGTCGAGCACCAGCACCAGGACTTGCGGCGCCGGCTCGCCGGGGAACTGGCCCAGGATGACCTTGCGCGTGACTTCTTCGTCGGGGCTGGTCGGATGGAGGCTGTAGCTGCCGGGCAGGTCGGTCAGTTCCACCGGCTCGCCATTGGGCAGCAGCAACCGGCCACCCTTGCGCTCGACGGTGACGCCGGGATAATTGGCAATCTTTTGCCGTGCCCCGGTCAGCGCGTTGAACAGCGCGCTTTTGCCGGCATTGGGATTGCCCACCAGCGCGGCGCTGCGCCGTATGCTCATGACAGGCTCCGGATCATACCGCTGCAACCGACATCGCGCGCGCATGGACCCGGCGTAGCGCTACGGTCATCCGGCCGACGGCAACCGCCAGCGGATCGCTTCCGGCAAATACGCCGCGATGGGAAACGGCGACCCTGGCGCCTACATCCAGCCCCAAAGCCCGCAACCGCTCCCCTTCCTCGGCCGCCAATACCGTCCAATCGACGGCGGTGATCAGCGCAGACGTGCCGGTAGGAAGGCTGTCGAGAGTCATACAGGCGGATTGCCAGACCCTGCTGCTAATTGCAAGCAATTCTCAATAGCGACGCTAGATCAACGCCGATTTTCATCATCACGCAGCCCACATCGTATCCAATCCGTAAGGACGGGCGCGATCTGATCGCATGTAGTTGCCCCGCATCAACGCGGCGGATAGCGCAACCGCCCCAGAAAACGCACCGGACTGAAATAATCCAGGCCGCTGATCCGCCAGCACATCTTGGCTTTTTCGATACGCATGACATCGTCGATCCGCCGATCGAGGAACGCCAGGGTCTCGGCCTTGCCCTCGCTGCGGTCGTCGATGAAAAACAGCAGGGTCGACGCATAAAGCGCCGCCAGGGTCGCGCGTTTGGAATAGTAATTCAAATCGGTCGAGGTATCGCCCGCCAACCGCCACATCGCGTCGGCACTGCGCCAGCCCAGCGTCAGGCTTTCGGTAACATTCTGCGGCATGGCCATGATTGCCAGCGCCCGGCGCAATGCCTCTTCGGCCGGGCCTACCGCTTCCAGCCGAAAACCCACCAAACGTCTGATCCGTTGACGGATCGACAGGGCCGTCAACACATCGGCGGGCAATTCGAGCACCATCCTGGCATCGACGTCGGCGATCCACGCAGCAATCATCGCCATTGCCGGATTGCTCCCGGGGAAGGCCAGCCGCGCGACATCGCTGGACACGCCCAGCCGATCCGCCGCCGCTTGCACCGCCAGCGGGGTCCAGCCGTCGAATGCCGCTGCTTCGGCCATCCCCGGAGCCAGCGCCAGCCGCAATTCGTCGAGCGCAAGGTTCGAATAATCCATGCGCTTACAGCTTCGGCCCGTAGGAACCGTGCCCGGTCGTACCGTTCCCGTCCTTCCGCGCGTCGGCATTGATTTCTGCGACCAATGCACTGTCTTTCCCGGCGAAGGCGGCGTAATCACGTGCCGAACGGCCGGAACTATCGGCGCGGTCGGGATCGGCGCCGGCTTTCAACAGGGTGCGCATGATCCCCAAATCATGCCGATGCACCGCGGTAATCAGCGGCGTTTCGCCGGTGGAGTCCGCGTCGTTGAGCTGTGCTCCGCGATCGACGAGCATCGTCACCGCCTCGGCAAAGCCCAGGTTGGCAGCCAGCATCAACGGGGTGACGCCATGATTGTTGCCGATGTTGGGATTGGCGCCCTTGGCCAGCAGAAAGCCCAGCCATCCTGCGTCGCGCCGCGCGATGACGATATGCAATGCGGTATCCCCGCTGGACGAGTCCTGCGTGTTGATGATCGTCGAGCCCGGCTGGCTGACCGCGTCGGTCACCTCCTGCGATTCCTGCTTGCGCACCGAATCCAGGAATTTGTAGCTTGGCGAGAACTGCGCCAGAGCCGGGCCGGAAACACCCCCGCCAACCACCGCCAACAACAGAAAAAGCCATGAAAAACGCCGGTTTTGCACCGTTCAAATCTCCTTGTGCACCGCACCGCCAGGCTGCGTGATCGCCATTCGGATCTTGCCAGTTTCGACTTAGCAGAGCATGAACCTCGGCGCCATGACCAAGCTTGTCTCGAACCGTCGCGCCGCCATGATGACCTGCGCTGTTGCCGGCATCGTGGCCTTGACAGGATGCAATGCCACCAGCCAGCCCGCGCAACGACCGCCGCTGGAGGGCAGCGCGATCGGCGGACCTTTCACGCTGATCGACAAGACCGGCGGCACCGTCCGCTGGTCGGATTTCGCCGGCAAATATCGCATAGTCTATTTCGGCTATACCTTCTGCCCCGACGCCTGCCCGACCGACATGCAGGCAACGATGCGCGGACTGGATATCTTTGCCAAGACTCACCCGGCGCTGGCCGAACAGGTCCGGGCGATGTTTATCTCGATCGATCCGCAGCGCGATACGCCCAAGGTGGTGGGCGAATTCGCCGCCGCGTTTTCGCCGCGCCTGATCGGGCTGACCGGCACCCCGGCTCAGATCGATCAGGCGGCCAAGGCTTTTGCCGCCTATCATGCGCGCGGTGCCGCTACCCCCGGCGGTTATCTGATGGATCACAGCCGCATCGTCTATCTGATGGGTCGTCGGGGCGAGCCGTTGGCGATGCTGGCCGCGGACAAGGGGCCGCAAGCGGTCGCTGCTGACCTGGACACGTGGGTGCAACCATGACCGCTGCTGCCGACCCGTTCTGGGAGCGCCCCGTCGAACATCTCAGCCGGGAGCAATGGGAAGCCTTGTGCGATGGCTGCGGCAAATGCTGCCTCAACAAGGTCGAGGACGAGGACACCGGCAAGATCTACCGGACCAACGTCGCCTGCCGGCTGCTCGACCTGCAAACCGCGCGCTGCAGCAATTATCGCGCCCGGCGCAGCTATGTGCCCGATTGCATCCGGTTGACCCCACGCCTCGCCAGCACGTTGACGTGGTTGCCCGACAGCTGTGCCTATCGCCTGCGTGCCAACGACGAGCCGTTGCCGGCATGGCATTACCTGATCAGCGGCGACCGCGAGACGGTGCACCAGGCCGGTATCTCCGTGGTCAACAATCGTGAATTCGGCCGGGCCGTTTCGGAAACGATGGCCGGGCCGCTGGAACAACATATCATCTGGCCGCCAGGCGAAGAACTCGGCGACGAGAGCGATGGCTAGAGCTGCAGACGCTGCCCGCCTCGGCCTGATCGGCTGGCTCGGCGGAAACTCGCGCAAGCCGCCTACCGTTAAACTGGGCGACCACGACGTGCCGATCACGATCCACCGGCTGGCACGGGCGCGCCGGATGACCCTGCGACTGGCGCGCGACGGCAGCGTGCGATTGTCTATCCCGACCTGGGTCCGCAGTGCCGATGCGCTGAGCTTCGTGCACTCGCGTGCCGACTGGCTGGCTGGGCAACTGACGACCATGCTCACACCCGAGCCGATCCTGCCGGGCGCGAAGCTGTCCTATCGCGGCGTGCCATTAGAGGTGTTCTGGCAAGAGCGGGCGTCGCGCCGTCCGGTATGCGCCGACGGCTTGCTGCACATTGGTGGCCCCGTCGAATCGCTGGAACGGCGATTGCGACTATGGTTGGAGAGCGAGGCGCGGCGCCTGCTGGCTGAAGACCTGGCGCATTACACCCCCACCGCCGGAGTCGCCGCGCCGCCACTGATGCTCTCCAACGCGCAACGACGCTGGGGGAGTTGTTCCACCCGGAAAATAGTGCGCATCAACTGGCGGTTGATCATGGCCCCGGACCATGTGCGCCGGTCGGTGGTCGCGCATGAGGTGGCGCATCTGCTGCATTTCGACCATTCGCCGCGCTTTCATGCCGCACTGGCAGGCCTGTTCGAAGGGGACATCGCGGCGGCCAATCTGTGGCTGAAACAAAACGGGCGCAAACTTTATTCCCCATTTGGCTGAATTTGTGCCTGCGTCGTCCATCAACGCAGAAAATGGTACCCTTTCGATCGCGACTTGCTTTAATATGAAGTGATGTCGATCTGGCGAAATATGAATCCTACCGGCGCCATCGCCGATTTTATCGCGGTGTGGCGCAGCGCGGGGCGGATGCGCTGGCGCTTCGTGTTGCTGGCGATGGGGGTGTCGGGGACATTGCTGTCGCTGGTGGTGCGCGAGGAGGAGCGTATCGAGCCGCGCCCCCCGGAGATCAACTATATCACCAGCTGGCGCGCCGATCGCGGCGAAGCCGAGATACTGTCGAGCAACGCCACCAATCGGAAACGCCAGGAACGGCTCGCCGCCGAACAGGCTAAGCGCGATCTGGAAGTGAAGAATATCTACAAGGCGATCGGTCGCGCCTCGGGCATGGATGTCGATGCGATCGATCGCCAGGCCCAGGCCGAACAGGCCGCATCCGCAGCTAAAGCCGCCGCCATAAAGCACCCGTGAGCAGCCGTCCGGACGACGCCCGCTGGCTGGCCGCGGCCGCACGGCTGGCAGCGCGCGGGCTGCCGCTCAGCCGGCCCAACCCGGCGGTGGGCGCTATCATCGTGCGCGGCGGCGTGGTGGCCGGGCGCGGCTGGACACAACCCGGCGGGCGTCCGCATGCCGAAGCCATGGCATTGATCGAAGCCGGCGAAGCAACGCGCGGCGGCGTGCTTTACGTGACCCTCGAACCTTGCGCGCATGCCAGCCAGCGTGGCCCCGCCTGCGCCGATCTGGTCGCGGCGTCAGGCCTGTCGCGGGTGGTGATCGGTTGCCCGGACCCCGATCCGCGCACCGCCGGGCAAGGCCTCGACCGTATCCGCGCTGCCAAAATTGCGGTCACCATCCTGTCCTCCCCCGACAGCACAGCCAGCCTGGCCGGCTATCTGATGCAGCGGAACGATGGTCGGCCCTATGTTACGCTCAAGCTGGCGCTGTCGCTGGATGGCTGCATTGCCATGGCCGATGGCGGCAGCCGCTGGATCACCGGCGACGTCGCCCGCGCTCATGGCCATGCCCTGCGCGCGCGCCACGATGCGATATTGGTCGGGGGGGGCACCCTGCGCGCCGATCGCCCGCGCCTCGATGCACGCTTGCCCGGTCTCGCAATACGCAGCCCGCAGCGTTGGGTGCTGACGCGCGGCGCCGTTCCCGAAGGCTGGCACGCGCTTGCCACGCCACGGGGCATCTTCGCGATGGCGGACAGTCAGTGTCTGCTGATCGAAGGTGGCGCGGGGGCGGCTGCGGCTTTCATAGCTGCCGATCTAGTCGATCGCCTGATGATCTATCGCGCCCCGATCCTCATCGGCGGCGGCAAACCCGGCCTGTCGGACATCGGACTGACTACGCTGGCCGAAGCGCATGGCCGCTGGCGCCTCGTCGATCAGCGCCGGCTTGGCGATGATGCGCTGGACGTCTATGAGCGCGGATCATGTTCACAGGAATAATCACCGCGCTCGGCACCATCCGGACATTGCGTGACAGCGGGGATGTCCACGCCGTGATCGCCTGCCCGTTCGACCCCGCCCATATCGCCATCGGTGCATCGATCGCCTGTTCCGGAACCTGCCTGACGGTGGTCGATCGCGGCGGCAGCGCGGGGGATGCGTGGTTCGCGGTCGATATCTCCCGCGAAACCGTCCGCTGTACCGTGTCCGACCGCTGGCAGGCCGGGCAGCGCCTCAATC
>CAZZYX010000094.1:0-13434 GCA_964658485.1 uncultured Acetobacteraceae bacterium
CTCACGGCCAAAACGGCCGCTGCGCTCCGGTTCTCGAAATCAGCTATTCTGGCTCCGGCGTGGGCCGAATACCGGCACAGCCGACGTTGCGTCTGGATCTAGTGAGTCCATTGCCCCTTGCGTGGCAGCCATCTAGAGGCGGGCGATGATTTCGATTGCTACCTGGAATATCAATTCGGTTCGGTTGCGGATGCCGCAGGTGGAGCGGTTCCTGCGCGAGCATGCGCCGGACGTGCTGTGCCTGCAGGAAATCAAGACCATCGAGGGGCTGTTCCCGCACGAGGCGTTCGATGCGCTGGGGTATACCTATCGTGCGGTGCATGGGCAAAAGGGCTATCACGGCGTCGCCACGGTCAGCCGTATTCCGCTGCGCGAATTCAGCCGCAACGACTGGCAGGACAATGGCGAAGCGCGCCATGTCGGCGTCGAATTGCTGGGGGCGGGGCAGGGCCTGCTGGTCGAGAACGTCTATGTCCCCGCCGGCGGCGATATTCCCGACCGCACGGTGAACACCAAGTTCGGCCAGAAGCTGGATTTTCTCGAACGGATGACCCGCTGGGCCGATACCATCGACCGGCCGACGCTGATTACCGGCGACTTCAATATCGCGCCGCTGGAAAGCGACGTCTGGAACCACAAGAGCCTGATCAAGGTGGTCAGCCACACCCCGCTGGAAATCGCGACGCTTGCACGGTTTCAGGACGCGCATGGCTGGGTCGATCTTGGCCGCCGGCATCTGCCTGCGCCGCAGCGCTATTACAGCTGGTGGAGCTATCGCGCCAAGGATTGGCGCGACGGCGACCGGGGGCGGCGGCTCGATCATATGTGGGCCTCGCCGCAACTGGCGCCGCAGACGCGCGGCCATCGCGTCATCGAGGAAACGCGCGACTGGGTACAATGCTCGGACCACGTTCCGCTGATTACGGAGATCGAGCTCTGAGCGAGCCTGCCTCGCCGAGTATGGGCGCAAGCCGCCGCGTTGCCCTGGCGCTGGATGCGCTGCGGCACGGCTGGCCGATCGCGCTGGACGGGGCATTTACCCTGCTCCCCGCTGAAACCGGCTTTGCCCCCGGCGCGACCTCGAGCCACATGCTGATCTCCGGCGCGCGTGCGGCCACGCTGAAACTGGCCAACCAGCGCGAGGCTGCCGCACCCGATGCGCCGGTGCTGATCTGCGCCGCGGAACCCTTCGACCTGGCGCTGGCGCGGGCGATCGCCGACCCGGCGCTTGACCTTGCCTATCCCCTGAAAGGGCCGTTTCGAGCCGAGTGCATTGCTCACCCGCCGGCGGCGGCGGCGGCGCTTGAACTGGCGCGGCTGGCGGGGGTGTTGCCGGCGTTCCTGGTGAATCCGCAAGCTGCCGGAGAGGCGTCGGTACTGGCCAGCGACGATCTTGCCGCGTGGCGAGACACCGCGCAGCTGGTGATCGCCGCGCGCGCGCATTTGCCGATCGAGGCCTGCGAAAACGCCGAGATCATCGCCTTTCGCTCGGCCGACGACCTGCGTGAGCATGTCGCCTTGGTGATCGGCCGGCAAAGCGGAGACAGTGCGCCGCTGGTGAGGATTCACTCCGAATGCCTGACCGGCGATGTCCTGGGCAGCCTGAAGTGCGATTGCGGCCCACAACTCGACGTCGCGCTCGATGAAATGGCAGCGGTCGCGCGCGGCGGCGGCTGGGGCGTGCTGCTCTATCTGCGCCAGGAAGGGCGAGGCATCGGCCTGATCAACAAGCTGCGCGCTTATCGCCTGCAGGACCAGGGCTTCGACACCGTCGATGCCAACACCCGTCTCGGCCTGCCCGCCGAAGCCCGCGACTTTCCGGTGGCGGTACGAATGCTGACGTTGCTGGGGGTGCGCGCCGTGCGGCTGTTGACCAATAACCCGGCAAAAGTGACGGCGCTCGAAATCGAAGGGGTAGCGGTGCTGGAACGGGTACCTCACCAACTGCCGGCGAATTTACACAATCGGCACTATCTCGCAACGAAACGCGATCGGGCCGGGCATCTGCTATAGGCTGCGCCGAGCGGTAGAATCAGACACCTGTGGCGATAGCCAGTAACGCACCAGACAACTGTTAAAACCGGCAGGCCGGCCATTGTAGTTTGTTACTGTATTTATCAATAAATTTAAACCAATCTGTCATCAAGCCTTACAGGTCGAGTTTTGTCGAATTACTGCTTCGCGTCGTACGGCGGTATTACCGAAAATAGAAAAGTGTTTTGAATCAATTGAATATCCGTTTTTGCGGTAAATCCGGCATCCGATGTGGCCCTGCGATCCGCTCGTCCCAAACCAAAAAAGTGCGCATTTGCAAGCTAACGTGTCACCGTAGCTTACGAATATTGGTAAGTTGTCCGTAAAATCGATGGAATCACGGGAATATTGGTTTGGCATGCTGTTTGCCTATTGAAAGCGCTCGCGAAATTCAAGCATATCAGACAACGGGACGCGGCCTCAAAGACGAGCACAAACAATGTGTGCAACCTCATGATGGGAGAATATCATGAAACTAAAGTCTGTGATGCAAGCCGGCCTGGTTACGGCTTCGGCGATGTCCTTACTCTCGACTCCGGCACTTGCCGCTTCGCCTTGCCCTGCCATCGGCGCCGATAGCGGCTGCGCGGTCGTGATTACCCAAAGCATTAGCGGAGTATTTTCGTTAGCCGATACCGGACAAGGACCTTATGACGGAAGCGATGACACGCTGGTTGGCGTCGTCAACAATAGCGCTACCGCACTGACTACTATTTCTTTGACGGGCAGCAATATCTTCGGCTTCGACGGTGATGGCGAAAATATCTACACTGGTGTGTCATATGGCCCAACCGGTTATGAAGGGCCGAACACATCGTTCACTATCACCGATGTCAACAACGGCTTCGTCAATTTCCTGAACGGCGGCATTGCGGCAAACGGGGGTACTGCCTGGTTTACGCTGGAGGAAAATCTTTCCGGCGCAAACGGCTCGACTCCACCGATTGTCATTGGCGGAGCAGTTCCCGAACCGGCAACCTGGGCGATGATGCTGGTCGGACTGGGCGCGGTTGGCTATGCCTTGCGCCAGCGCGCTACCGTTCGCCGGACGGTGGCCTACGCCTGACCATCGCGATGGCATGAAGCGTCGCTGGCCCCATGGCTAGCGGCGCTTCATGCTGTCGGGGCGTGCAGCTTTCCCGACCTCAATCGAGATTAGGCCGCAACCATCGCTCTGCCACCGGCAGTTCGATCCCGCGCCGCGTCGCATAGTCCTCCAACTGATCCCGACCGATTCGCGCGACGCCGAAATACTGGCTTTCGGGATGCCCGAAGTAAAACCCCGACACCGCCGCGGTGGGCAACATTGCCTGGCTCTCGGTTAGGGTGATCCCGGTATGCGCGGTTGCGTCGAGCAGGTCGAACAGGATCGGCTTGAGGCTGTGGTCGGGGCAGGCGGGATAGCCGGGCGCGGGGCGGATACCGCGATAATCCTCATGGACCAATGCCTCGTTCGTCAGTTGTTCGCCCGGTGCGTAGGCCCATAGCGTGGTGCGGACATGCTGGTGCAGCCGTTCGGCGAAGGCTTCGGCAAGGCGATCGGCCAGCGATTTCAGCAGGATATCGGAATAATCGTCGTGCTCGGCCTGGAAACGCGCGAGATGCGGCTCGATGCCGTGGATGCCGACGGCAAAGCCGCCGATCCAGTCGTGGTCCGGCGCGATGAAATCGGCGAGACAGAAATTGGCGCGGTCTCTACTTTTCTTCACCTGTTGGCGCAGGAAGGGCAGCCGCACGGCATCGCCGTCGGGATTCACGATAACGTCGTCGCCGTCGCGGGCGCAAGGCCACAGTCCGACCACGCCGCGCGGCGTCAGCCATTTCTCGGCGATGATCCGGCCCAGCATGATTTGCGCATCGGCGAACAATGCACTCGCGCTTTCGCCGACGACGACATCCTTCAGGATCGCGGGGTAATTGCCCGCGAGTTCCCAGGCCCGGAAGAACGGCGTCCAGTCGATGCAGGTAGCAAGATCGGCCAGGTCCCATTCCGCGAAGACGTGGAGGCCGGGTTGTGCGGCGGGCGGTGCCTTGTCGGCAAGGTCGATGACGAAGCCGTTGTCGCGGGCATCGGCCAAGCTGAGCAATTCGCTCTGGCCCTTGTTAGCGCGCGCTACCCGCACAGTTTCATACTCGGTGGCGGTGGCAGCGACAAAACCGTCGCGCTGGGTGTCGGACAGCAACTGGCTGGCCACGCCGACCGCGCGGCTGGCGTCGAGCACATGGATCACCGGCCCGTCATAGGCCTGGTCGATGCGCAGTGCGGTGTGGACCTTGCTGGTGGTGGCGCCGCCGATCAGCAACGGGATGGTAAAGCCGCCCCGCTGCATTTCCTCAGCCACGGTGACCATTTCATCCAGTGACGGCGTGATCAGCCCGGATAGGCCGATGATGTCGATATCTTCCTTCTTCGCGGTGTCGAGGATGGTCGTCCACGGCACCATCACCCCCATGTCGATGACTTCATAGCCGTTGCATTGCAGCACTACGCCGACGATGTTCTTGCCGATATCATGCACATCGCCCTTCACCGTGGCCATGATGATGCGGCCCTTGGCGCGCGCGCCCGGCTGCTTTTCCGCCTCGATATACGGGATCAGGTGCGCCACCGCCTTCTTCATCACGCGGGCCGATTTCACCACCTGCGGCAGGAACATCTTGCCCGCGCCGAACAGGTCGCCAACGGTGTTCATGCCCGCCATCAGGGGGCCTTCGATAACCTCGATGGGCCGTCCGCCACGCGCGAAGATCCCCGCGCGGGCCTCCTCGGTGTCGTCGACGACAAAGGCGTCTATGCCCTTGACCAGCGCATGTTCCAGCCGCGCGACAACGTCCCACCCGCGCCATTCCGCTGCGGCCTTTTCGGCGACCGCGTCCGTACCACGGAATTTTTCCGCCAGCGTCACCAGCCGCTCGGTCGGAGTTTCGTCCGTCCCGCGCGCCGGGCGATTGAGGATCACATCCTCGCAGGCCTCGCGCAGCACCGGGTCGATCGTGTCGTAAACGTCGAGCTGCCCGGCATTGACGATGGCCATGTCCAGCCCGGCGGGGATCGCATGATAGAGAAAGATCGAATGCATCGCGCGGCGCACCGGCTCGTTGCCGCGAAACGAAAAGCTCAGGTTCGACAGCCCGCCCGAAAAATGCACATGCGGGCAGGCAACGCGGATCTCGCGCACCGCCTCGATAAAATCGACCGCGTAATTGTTATGCTCCTCGATGCCGGTAGCGACCGCGAAGATATTGGCGTCGAAGATGATGTCCTCGGGCGGAAAACCGATGCCGGTCAGCAGTTTGTAGGCGCGCGAACAGATTTCCACCTTGCGCGCCCTGGTGTCGGCCTGGCCCTTCTCGTCGAAGGCCATGATAACCGCCGCGGCGCCGTATTCCATGCATTTGCGGGCATGCGCGAGGAAGGCTTCTTCGCCCTCCTTCATCGAAATCGAATTGACGATAGGCTTGCCCGACACGCATTTCAGCCCGGCCTCGATCACTTCCCACTTCGAGCTGTCGACCATCACCGGCACGCGCGCGATGTCCGGCTCGGCGGCGATGAGCTTCAGGAACGTGGTCATGGCATGGATCGCATCGAGCAGCCCCTCGTCCATGTTGACGTCGATGATCTGCGCGCCATTGTCGACCTGCTGGCGTGCGACCTCGACCGCCCTGGTGTAATCCCCGGCGAGGATCAGCTTCTTGAACGCCGCCGAGCCGGTGACATTGGTGCGCTCGCCAACATTGACGAACATGGCGCCGCTGCGGCGGGGTTCGGAAGGCATTTCGGTTCCAGTCATGCGATTATAGGTCGACAGGAGAGATAAGGATTCTGGGGCCATCGCCCCAGGCCCCGGTCGTGTCGGCGTCGCGTGAGGGATTGGCGTCGGCATGAGGCCGTAGCGCCGCAGGCTTTAAAACCGCTTCGCGGCAATGCGCGACAGCGAGATCGCGCGCGACGAAAACATAATGGGAGCGGGAGGGCAATGGCCCTCGCACCTTGTCTAAAATTCTCAACCCTAAACCCCCATCAAAAACGGCTCGAGCCCCGCCAGCCGGGTCACGGGCGCCAGTTCCGGCAATGCCCGTGGACGGACACCGCTAATCGCTCGCGCGATCGCGGCGATATGCTCCGGCGTCGAGCCGCAGCAGCCACCCAGGACGTTGACCTGGCCATGGTCGGCCCACTCCTTGACGAAGCCCGCGGTGGTGTCGGGCTGTTCGTCGTATTCGCCCAGTTCGTTAGGCAGGCCGGCGTTGGGGTAGATCATGATGAGGGTGTCGGCGATTTCGGACAGCACCTTGACGTGCGGGCGCAGTTGCGTCGCGCCGAACGAGCAGTTCAGCCCGATCGTCAACGGCCTGGCGTGGCGGACGGCGTGCCAGAAGGCTTCGACGGTATGGCCCGACAGATTGCGCCCGGACAGGTCGGTCAGCGTCATCGACAGCATGATCGGCACTTCGCGGCCGAGCTCGCGTTCGAGTTGCTTGACCGCCATGATCCCCGCCTTGGCGTTCAGCGTGTCGAAGATGGTTTCGATCAGGATGAAATCGGCGCCGCCTTCGACCAACGCGGCGGCTTGTTCCTTGTAGACTTCGACGAGGTGGTCCCAGGTGATCTCGCGATAGCCGGGATCGTTGACGTCGGGGGACATCGACAAGGTCTTGTTGGTCGGGCCGATCGCTCCGGCGACAAAGCGCGGGCGACCGTCCTTGGCCTGGTATTCGTCGGCGATGCGCCGCGCCAACTGCGCCGATGCGACGTTCAGTTCATGGACCAGATGCTCGGCGCCGTAATCGGCCTGGCTAATGCGATTGGCCGAGAAGGTATTGGTTTCGGCGATATCGGCGCCCGCTTCGAAATAGGCACGGTGGATCGATTCGGGCACTTCAGGCCGACTCAGCGCCAGGATATCGTTGTTGCCCTTCTGGTCTTTCGACAGGCCGAGGTTGCCGGCATAATCGGCTTCGGACAGTTTCCAGTTCTGGATTTCCGTTCCGAAAGCGCCATCGGTAATCAGGATGCGCTGGGCGGCCTGGGCCAGGAATGCTTCGCGCTGGGTCATGCACCAATCTCCAATTGCAGGGTCTCCGCGGTCCGAACGGGTGCTGCGGTACGCAACCCCAGCAAATGGCAGATCGCGTAAGCCTGTTCCGCCCGGTTCAACGTGTAGAAATGGAAATCGCGCACCCCGCCCGCGTACAGCGCCCGGCAGAACTCGGCAGCGATCGTCGCCGACACCAGGTCGCGCGCACCGGGACGGTCGCCAAGATCGGCGAACACGCGCTCCATCCAGGCCGGGATGGTGGTGTTGGCCGACATCCGGCGGATCGCGGCGAGGTTGGTCACCGGCATGATTCCCGGGAGGATCGGTACGGTGATGCCGGCGGCGAGCACCTTGTCGAGGAAGCGGAAATACACCTCGGGCGAAAAGAAGAACTGGGTGATGGCGCGGCTCGCCCCGGCGTCGATCTTGCGCTTGAGATTGTCGAGATCGCTTTGCGCGCTGGCTGCCTCGGGGTGGACTTCGGGATAGGCGGACACCGAAATGTCGAACGGATGCAGCGCGCGCAGTCCGGCAACGAGTTCTGCGGCAGTGGCATAGCCGTTCGGGTGCGGGGTGAAAACGCCTGCCGCCGAGGGCGGCGCGTCACCGCGCAGCGCCACGATATGGCGCACTCCGACCTGCCAGTATTGGTCGGCAATCTCGGCGATATCATCCTTGCTGGCGGACACGCAGGTCAGATGCGCGGCGGGAACCAGATCGGTTTCGCGCGCGATCCGGGCGACCGTGGCATGGGTGCGCTCGCGGGTGGAACCGCCGGCGCCATAGGTCACCGAGACGAAATCGGGTGCCAGCGGTGCCAATTGGGTGATCGCATCCCATAATTGCGCGTCCATCTTTTCCGTCTTGGGCGGAAAGAATTCGAATGACGTGCGGATATCGCCGGGCAATTCGGCAAACAGCGGCGCATCGGTCATGGCTGAATGGCCTTTCGTGCAGCAGGATCGAATGAATTTTCGATGGTAGCGGAACGGCGACCGACCCAGATCTTGACAGTCAGCGGCTTGCCGGGAAGCGCCACCGGTACTTCCCCGCGCAGCCCGGCATCGCTGAACAGCGCCAGCATCTGCTCGTCGGTGAAGCCCAGCCGGGCATGAGCATGGGCGCTGCGCAACTCCTCGCGGTCATGCGCGGCAAAATCGACCACCGCGATCCGCCCGCCGGGCCGCAACACGCGCGCCGCTTCGGCCAGCGCCAGCTCGGGTGCCTGCGCATAATGCAGCACCTGATGGAACAGCACCGTATCGTAGCTGGCATCGGCAAGCGGCAGCGCAGTAAAATCGCCCTGCACCAGATCGACTTGGGCTGCGGGCAAATGCTGGAGCCGGGCGCGGGCAATCCGCAACATTTCCGGGCTTTTGTCGAAAGCGGTGACGTGGCTGGCCTGCGCCGCCAGCACTTCGGCCATGCGCCCGGTGCCGGTGCCGATATCGAGCAGCACGCCGAGCGCGGGGCCCAGCGCCCCCAGCAGGGCCGCCTCGACCGGCGCATCGGGGCTGTGCAGCGACCGGATCAGATCCCATTCGGCGGCGTGGCGCGCGAAATAAGACGCCGCCGTGGCTTCGCGAGCGGCGCGGATCGCGGCGAGATGCCGGCGATCCTCTGCGCAGCGCGCGGCAAAAGCGGGATCGTCGCGTTCCGCTACCGCCAGCAGCCGTGCCGTCGCTGCGCCCAGTGGCGGCGCGGCGCTTTCCCGGATGGCGGTTTTCAGGAACACCCAGCTACCCTCCTTGCGCCGCTCCGCCAGCCCGGCATCGCACAGGATACGGATATGGCGCGAGACGCGAGGCTGGCTCTGGCTCAGCACTTGTGCCAGTTCACCCACCGCCAGCTCCATATGCGCCAGCAGCCGCATGATACGCAGCCGCGTCTGGTCGGCCAGCGCGCGCAAGGTAGGGTCGATTTGCATGGGCATCATATAAAGAATTCTTTATATGATATCAACCGTGAACTCTGCGCGTTCCATCAGTTCGCTTCGGCAGGGTGAACTCTTGCCGTTTACCGTCCTTGGGCTACGATGGCGGCCGTTCGGTTCAGGTCCCCGGCCGGGAACTACACCCTGTTTTCCCCATTTCAATGCAAAGAGGACATCATGTTTCACGCACCCAGGCTGCTGACATTTGCTGCTGGCGCCGCAGCAACCCTTGCGCTCGCGGCCTGCGGCCATTCCGACAAGGCTAACGAGACAGCATCGGCAGACAACGTCGAAATGCCCGCCGAAGAAACGATGAGCGGGCTCGGGCCATCGGCGGTTCCGCAGGCCGATCCCTCGGCCAGCGCCACGGATCAGCCAGCCGGGGCCGACGCCAGCGCCGTGGCGGCGGACTCCGCTGCCCAGGCCACATCGGGTCCGGCACCCGACTCGCGGGTCGCGCCGCCGCCCGCAGCGCAGCCTTCGCCTACCGCCAGCCCCTCGCCCGCTGCGCCGATCCAGATGTGACGGGACGTCTGATTCGCCAGCGGGCTTAATCCAGCGGCACGCGCCCACGTCCTGCCTTTACCGTGCCGCGCAGTTTCTTGCCTTCGAGCCGCGCGACTTTGCCGATGCGGTTGAGCCGGCTTTTCTTGCGGATTAGAGGCAAATCGTGAGCATCGCGGATCAGTTCGATCAGGCGCTCGCGGGCGTCGGCGCGGTTGGCTTCCTGGGTGCGGAAACGCCGCGCGGCCAGGATCAGTTCGCCGCCAACGGTCAGGCGGCTGCCCGCCAGCAACTTGAAGCGCGCGAACACCGGGGGTGCCAGCCGCAGCACATAGACATTAAGCCGCAGTTGCACGGCGGTGGCAACTTTGTTGACGTTCTGACCGCCCGGCCCGGTGGCGGCGATGAAACTTTCGCTCAGGTTTGCCAGGGCGCGGGAAATGGCGCCATCCTCGGCGTCAGACATGTCCGGCGGGCGGGGGTTCGGCAGACGCCGGCTCACTGAAGCCCAACGCCACGAAATCGGCCGGCATGGTCGCCTCGGCATGGATCGGTGGTTTGCCCTCGCGGGTCAGTGTCAGGCCGGCGGCGTGGAGCATGGTCCGGCCCGCGTCCCCGTCATGACCATTGGTGCGATCGCCATAGACCGGATCGCCAAGCAATGCGTGGCCAAAGGCATGCGCGGCATGGACGCGGATCTGATGGGTACGACCGGTCTCGGGGCGGAATTCCACCAGCGTCAGCTCGCCGATGGACGCCACGACGCGCCAATGGGTGATCGCGGGCTTGCCCTTTTTCGCGGCGATCATCCGCCAGCCGTCCTTTTCTGAGCTGATCTTGGCGAGCGACAATTCGATCGTTCCGGCTTCGCCAGCCACCGGCCCGGCGACGATGCCGAGGTACCGTTTATCGACTACCCTCGCTTCGAATGCTGCCGAAAAGCGCTTCAACGCCTTGGGATTGCGCGCCAGCAGCAGGCAGCCCGAGGTATCGCGGTCGAGACGATGGACCGCTTGCGGCGCGCGCTGAAAGCCCAGCTTCAACTGCTCCAGAAAATCCTCCAGGCACGCCCCGCCGGCGCGTGGCCGGTCCAGCGGCAGGCCGCCGGGCTTGTTGATGACCAACGCCTCGCCATCTTCGAACAGGATCGGCAGGTCCATCATATGTCTTTCATCAGGTGAGCGCGCCGGCGATGCGGCGCACGGCTTCGTCGAGTTGAGCATCGTCGGCGGCGAAGCTGATGCGGAAGCCACTCGCCCCACCGAACTCCGATGCGGCGACAACAGCCACGCCATGATCGAGCAGGTGCAATGCCAGCGCAGTGTCATCGCCGAACCGCGCCATCAGCGGCGCGGCATCGACCATACAGTAAAAGGCGCCATCGGGCACCGGCGCCGACAGGCCCGGAATGGCGTTGAGCGCGGCGACGACGCGGTCGCGCCGGACGCGGAACCGTTCACGCCAGTCGAGCAGGAAGTCCTGCGGGCCTTCGAACGCGGCGACGGCGGCCGCCTGGCTGATCGAGCAGGGATTGCCGGAGCTATGCGATTGCAACCGCTCCATCGCCGCGATCAGCCAAGCCGGGCCGGCGGCCACGCCGATGCGGAAGCCGGTCATGGCATGGCTTTTCGATACGCCCGAGATGGTCAGCACGCGCGCTGCGATATCGGGGCATTGTGCCGCCAGCGTGGCATGCGCGCCCGGCGTGTAACGCAGCGGCGCATAGATGTCGTCGCTGAGCACGAGCAATTGCGGAAACGCACGCACCACCTCGCCCAGCGCGGCGATTTCTGCTGCGGGATAGGTCGCACCGCTGGGATTGCCGGGGCTGTTCAGCAGCAGCCAGCGTGTGCGTGGCGTGATCGCGGCGGCTAGCTCGGCAGCGGTAATGCGAAAACCGCCCGCTGCCGTCGTCGGCATGGCAACGACATGCGCGCCGGCAAAATGCACGATTTCGGGATAGCTCACCCACCACGGCGACGGGATCAGCACTTCATCACCGGGGTCGAGCGTGGCCAGCAGCGCGTGAAAAATCGCTTGCTTGCCGCCTGCGCTGACGGTGACCTGGCTGGTCGGCACGGCGATGCCCAGATCGCGGGCAAAATGCAGTGCGGCGGCTGCTTTCAACCGCGCGGTGCCGCCCACGGCAGTATATTTGGTCTGGCCGGCATCCAGCGCCGCCTTGGCCGCCGCTACGACATGCGGCGGCGTGGCGAAATCGGGCTCGCCCACCGACAGCGAGATGATGTCGCGCCCGGCCTCGCGCAGCGCAATTGCGCGATCGGTCATGGCGGTCGTGCCCGAAGGCGCGATCCGGCCCAGCGCGGCGGAAATCGTATCGCTCATTTGACGTGCTCCAGCAGGTCGGCCGGGACCAGCCCGCGCACGGCGTTGCCGATCGCAAAACCCTGCGCCAGATCGTCGAGCCGCAGTTCGGCCTCGCGGGCACGGCCATCGCCCAGCATCGTGGCGCGCAACACGCCCGGCAGCAGGCCAAGCCGCGCGGGCGGCGTCAGCCAGATGCCATCGCGTTCGACGAAGATATTGGTGAAACAGCCCTCGGTCAGCAGGCCGTCATCGCGGATGAACAGCGCTTCCGCGGCGCCGAGGCCATTGGCCGCGCGCAATCCGACCTCGTAAAACGAACGATCCGAGCATTTGTGACGCAGCCGCCAGTCATTCGCATCGACCGGCAGCGGCAGCACCACGCAAGCTGCAGGCAGCGCCAACGCGGGCGGCATTGCGGCAAATTCGACGCAATAGGCGCCACTGCGCGCCAGGACCAACCGCACCTTGGCGGCAGCTTCGGCAACCTTGCAAAGCGCCAGGATCGCCTCACGCACCGCGGCGCGATCACAGGCGAAGCCCAGTTCCCGTGCGCTGGCGGACAGGCGTTCCAGATGGCGGTCGAGCAACGCAACCCCGGTTTCAGGGGTAAAGCACAAGGTCTCGATCAGGTCGAACCGGGCCACCGACGCACTGCCCGCCTGTTCGATCGCTGGCTGCCGCACGAAACCCCCCTTGCTCAAACTCTCGCGCCATTCCGGCATGGCGGACGAATCCGCCACCAGCGCCGAACCAACGCCCATGACCGCCCGACCTTCGCCCGCCGCGCCGCCAGTCAGGCGCAGGGTGCGGATTGCCACATTGAAAGCAGCTTCGCCAGTGCCGCCGTTCTCTTCGCAAGGAGCGCGGTCGGGCGGATCGAAGCGGCCGATCGCCCCGCAATAGGCGCCGCGCGGGTCGCGTTCATGCCCGTCGATCAATTCCATCGCCCGGATTTTGGGCGCGCCGGTGACGGAGCCGCACGGAAACAGCGCGCGGAGCAAATCCGCAGCGGCGTATTCCGGTCGCAGGCGCGCGCGCACGGTGGTCACCATCTGGTGCAGCGTCGGATAGGTTTCGACCGCAAAGGCGCTCTCCACCCGCACCGTGCCGGGCATCGCCACGCGCGCCAGATCGTTGCGCAGCAAATCGACGATCATCAGGTTTTCAGCGCGATCCTTGGTGCTGGTGGCCAGCGCATGAGCCTCGGCCGCGTCGGCGGCGGGATTGCGCCCGCGCGGGCGGGTTCCTTTCATCGGTCGGGCCAGGACCTCCTTACTCTCAAGACTGAAGAACAGTTCGGGCGAAAAGCTCAGCAACCAGTCGTTGCCGTCATGCACGATCCCGCCATGGCCGCTGCTCGCCGCGCTACGCAACGCCGCGTAGATGGCCAGCGGATCACCGCGCCAGCTGCCGGCCAGCGGAAAGGTGAAATTGGCCTGGTAGATGTCGCCGGCCGCAATTGCCTCGCGCAGCGCGGCAAAGCCGTGGGCATAGCCGCCGATCGACAGTTGCGGCTCCAGCGGGCCGATGGCATGATGCACGGCAGAATCGCTGCGTTCCGCCAGCCACTGCGGCACGTCATTGGCGGGGATC
>CAZZYX010000095.1:0-13420 GCA_964658485.1 uncultured Acetobacteraceae bacterium
CCGAAACGCCCTTGGCCCGATGGCCGGAAGGGACCATCGGGCCGCGCTTGAGGGGATCTCGAGCGGGGTGCTGGCCGAAGGGGTTTCCGGCCAGTTCGATTACTTGAGCAGGGACAGCACGTTCTGCGAGGTTTGATTGGCCTGGGCGATCATCGCGGTGGACGCCTGGCTGAGGATCTGCGCCTTGGAAAGTTGAGTCGAGGCCCCCGAGTAATCGGTGTCCTGTATCCGCGACCGGGCAGCAGACAAGTTGGTCTGGCCGCTGGTGAGATTGTTTACCGCCGAAGTCAGTTGCGATTCGCCGGCACCAAGACCCGCGTTGGTCGCGTTGACCTGCGCCAGGGCGGCATCCACCGTAGCTATGGTGGTGGCGGCGTGAGCGGAAGTATCCACTTGCAGGGTCGGCGTGGTGACCAGATTGGCGGTCGATAGCGTCGCCATCGAGGTGCTGGTCAGCGTTACCGCGTCGCTGGTGTTGGCGCCGGCCTGGATGGCGAAGGTGGCATCGGTGCCGGTGGTGGAAAACAGGCTGTTACCGTTGAACTTGGTGCCCGAGACGATGGTATTCATTTCCGTCGACAGCGAGGTCACTTCCGATTGCATGTTGGTGCGATCGCTGGCGGAATAGGTGCCCGAAGACGATTGCACCGCCAACTGGCGCACGCGCTGCAGCATGTTGGTCACTTCGGTCAGCGCGCCTTCACCGGTCTGTGCCAGCGAAATACCGTCGTTGGCGTTGCGGATGCCCTGGTTCATGCCGTTGATCTGCGATGTCATCGAGTTCGTGATGGCAAGGCCCGCGGCGTCGTCCTTGGCGCTGTTGATACGCTTGCCGGTCGAAAGCTGCTCCATCGCCGTGCTGAGCATGGCCGAGGCCGAGTTGGACGCGTTGGTTGCCTGCATGGCACTGATATTGGTGTTGATGACGGACATGATTTCACTTCCCGTGGTGATCCGGGACCGGTGACGATCCCGAGAAAGAACGGCAGATTGGCGCATCCAACTTTGCCGATGTCCCCAAGAGCGACCGGCAGCCGGCAAAGTTAAGCCTGTGCCGGCAGGAAATTGCCGGACCGGCGGCACGGCTTTGCCGGTGAGTAGGGCTGGCGGCATGACCCTGGCAACATCGCCTTGCCGGTTTGCGGACGGAATTTGCCGAAGATGGTTCGCAGGTTCGTGCTCAATCGGCGGGTTGGATAGCGTTTCACCCCCAAAATTAGGTGTTTGTCCGGGGGCTTAAATTACCGGCTCCTTTGTCGTTTACGCGCCAGAAACGGGCTGACGGAAGATGGTTAATCCGGGGAAATCCGCAATGAACGCCGACAGGACTAAACAGCGCGCCACTGCTCAGGGCAACAGCTACGGGTTGGACTTCACGCCGCGGACGGCGCGGGTTCATGCGCCGATGGTGCAGAGGGCGACTGCCATCGTGTCCGCGTTGGCCGGCGAAGCCTGCATATTACTGCGGGATGTCGATGACGATCAATCCGCCTCGTTCCATCCCGCCACCGTCACGCTGCAGGCGCTGGCCGCCGGCGCAACGGGAGCCGGGCTGCGGCGTGACGGGGCTGGCGGGCTCACCCTGGCCTATTGCGATCCGGGCAGCGAAGCGGCGCTGGGCGCGTTGATCGCCTGCATCGCCGCGAGCAGTTCGGCATCCGGCGCTTCGCCGAACCGATCGGGCCCGAACCGATCGACACCGATCGCCGCCGATGCCGAAAGCCTGTCGGTGCTGGCGCTGGCCGAACGACTGGCCGCAAGCGAAATCCCGGTGCTCATCAACGGCCCCACCGGCACCGGAAAGGAAGTGCTCAGCCGGTTCATCCATGATCGCAGCCCGCGCGCCGATGGCCCGTTCGTGGCGGTCAATTGCGCCGCGATGCCCGAGAGCATGCTGGAAGCGCTGCTGTTCGGCCATCAGAAAGGCGCGTTCACCGGCGCGACCCAGTCCAGTGAAGGCTTTTTCCGCGCCGCCGATGGCGGGACGCTGCTGCTCGACGAGATCGCGGAAATGCCGCTGGCGTTGCAGGCCAAGCTGCTGCGCGCCTTGCAGGAAGGTGAAGTCGTGCCGATCGGCGCCACCCAGGCGATCAAGGTCGATGTGCGCGTGCTGGCCGCGGCGAACCGCGACCTCCCGACCGAAGTGGCGGAGGGCAGGTTCCGTGCGGATCTCTATTACCGCCTCAATGTCTTTCCCCTGGCGCTGAAGCCGCTGCACGATCGTCCCGACGATATCGCCCCGCTGGCCTTCGCCATGCTGCTGCGCCACACCCCGCAAAAAACCCCGACCGCGGCGCTGTCGGTGCCCTGGATCACCGAAGCGGCGATCGCGCTGTTGCGCCGGCATGCCTGGCCGGGCAACGTCCGCGAGCTGGAAAACGTCATGCGCCGGGCGCTGCTATTGTGTGGCAGCATGGGTCGCGGGGTCAGCAATGGTGGGGCTGTCGGTTTCGAGATTACGCCCGATCACATCCAGTTCGACAGCCAGGCGCGGCTGGTAGCGGCACCGGCTGTGCATGGCGATGCCGAACCCGTTGCCGAGAATTTCATGCGTCGGAAACTCGCCAACATCGTCCAGCGATCCGAAGCTCAGGCGATCGTCGAGACGCTGCAAGCCTGTGGCGGCAGCCGGATCGCCGCCGCCCGACAGCTGGGTATTTCCGAACGCACGCTGCGCTATCGCCTCGCCGCGTTTCGCGATGCCGGGATCGATGTCAGCATGCGCGGCGATCACGACTGGGCCGCGGTTCGTGCCAACGCCGGTAGCGCGCGATGAGCAGTATCGGTGCGATTGGCGGCGGCGGATCGGGCGCGGGGGGCGCCAGCGGGATCAACGAGATTATCGCCCTGCGCCAGCAGATCATCGACAAATCCCAGTTGCTGCAACAGATTCATGCGCCGCAAGCCGCCGCCACCGATACGGCCGCGCCGGGCTTTGCCGGCGCATTGCAATCCGCGCTGGCCGGGGTGAATGCCAGCCAGACCCGCGCCGAACAGTTGAGCGAGGCCTATGACCAGGGCCAGGTCACCGATGTCGCCAAGGTCATGCTCGCCCGGCAGGAAGCCGGTGTCGGCTTCGAGGCGACGCTGCAGGTCCGCAACAAGCTGCTGTCCGCTTACCAGGACATCATGCGGATGGGGGTGTGATAGGTGAACGACCTGGTGCAAAAGACTGGCGCATCCTCGCTGCTGGCGCCGCTGACCGATCCGGCGGGGGGACCGATGCTGATACGGCTGCAAGGATTTATCGGCCAGGCGGCGGTCAGGAAAGCATTGCCATGGTTCGCAGGGATCATCGCGCTGGGGGGAGCCGGGCTGGCGTGGGAAACGCTGGCCCCGGCGCCGCAACGCCTGTTGTATACGCAGCTCGATGATTCCGAACGTGCCAGCATCGTCGCCACGCTCGACAAGGGCCAGGTTCATTACAAGATCGATCCCGCCAGCGGCGCGCTGACCGTCGATGAAAACGATCTCTACAAGGCGCGGATGATGGTCGCCCAGAACGGCGCGCTGGCCACCCCCGACACCAGCAGCGATGCGCTCGACAAGTTGCCGATGGGCGCCAGCCGCGCGCTCGAAAGCGAACGGCTGCTGTCGGCCCGCGAGCATGAGCTGATGCTGACGATCAAGGAGATAGACGGGGTGCAGGCGGTGCGGGTGCAGATTGCCGATGGCGAGAAATCGGTGTTCGTGCGCGACAATATCGCGCCCACCGCGTCGGTCATGCTGCGGCTGGCCGATGGCCGGCAATTATCGCAGGAGCAGGTTTCGGCGATCGTCAACCTGGTCGCCGGGTCGGTGCAGGGGATGGCCCCCGACGCGGTGCGGGTGGCCGACCAGCATGGCCATCTGCTGTCCGCAAAGGCCGGGGTTGGGGATTCCGACCGGCTGGAATTGCAGACGCGGCTGGAGGACAAATTGCGGTCGCAGGTCGAGCAACTGCTGGCGCCGATGCTGGGCGACGGCAATTTTTCCAGCCAGGTCCAGGTCGATCTCAATATGGACCAGGTCACGTCCGCGCGCGAGAGTTACGACAAGGTCGGGGCATTGCGCAGTGAAACGCAGCAGCATTCGCAGACCAGCGGCGCGCCGGCTGCCGATGGTGTCCCCGGCGTGCTGTCGAACACGCCGCCGCCGAGCGCCACCGCCTCGCCCGGCGCACCTGGTGGCGGCCCGCCTGCAGGCGCCGCACCCGCGTCCACCACTGGCGATAGCTCGGCCAGCCGCAATTATGAATTGGGTCGCGAGGTCGCGGTGTCCAACGCCGCACCCGGCAAGATCAAGCGCTTGTCGGTCGCCGTCGCGCTGTCGAGCATGGGGATGAAGAAATTCCGGCCCAGCGACATCGAGCAGATCAAGCAATTGGTCAGCGCGGCGGTGGGCGCGGATAGTACGCGCGGCGATCAGGTGGCGGTGATGGTGCGCAGTTTCGATGCCATCCCGATCACGGCGGTGCCATTTTACGAGACCGGCTGGTTTGCGATGGCGGTGCGATATGGCGCCGCGCTGATGGCGGTGCTGCTGGTGCTGTTGCTGGGGGTGCGCCCGCTGGTCAAGGCGATCGGAACGGGTGCCGGCCATGGCCCCGGCGATGAGACGGATACGCAGGTCGATGCTGCAAGTATCGGGATCGGCGCGTTGCCCGCGCGGGGCCTGGCCACCGTTCCCCGGACGGGCGCGGCGGACGCGGCGATGCTGGGGCGCCAGGTCGGCATCGCGCAGCAGATCGTCGATGACAGTCCCGCAGAGGCCGTGCTGGCCTTGCGCCAGATGTTGGTGCCGCAGGAAGGAGTTGCCCGATCGTGAGCGAAGCCATCGCTTCGCCCGCCTCCGATCAGGCAAAGCCGATCGGCGACGCCGAAGCCGCCGCCGTCATGGTCATGCTGCTGGGTGACGCGCAGGCGGCGCGGTTGCTGTCCGCGCTCGATCCAGCGGAACTGCAATTGCTGGGCGAGAAAATGTGCGCGCTGGGCGACATCGGCCCCGACGCTATCATCCAGGCCATCGCCGGTTTCACGGCGCGCACCGAAAATCTGGGTTTCATAGCCATCGATAGGGTTGGCCATGTCGGCCGCATGATGAAGCGCGCGGTGGGCGAGGTGAAGGCCAGGAACATGATGCAACGCATCCTGCCGGGGGACACGCCGGTGTCGTCGATCGAACTGGCCCGCTGGCTGAACGCGCCGGCTATCGTGCCGTTGATCAAGGGCGAGCATCCGCAGGCCGTCGCCGTGCTGTTGATCCAGCTCGATCCCACAATTGCCGCCGAAGTGCTGGCGACGCTGCCTGCTGCCGAACAGACGCAAGTGGTGCACCGGATCGCGACGATGGGTCCGGTCTTGCCCGAAGCTCTCGAAATGCTGGAAGAACTGCTGAACGGCCGGATCGGCCTGTCGCATGGGAAGGATGCGCTGAAGCTGGGCGGCCCGCGCCAGGCTGCCGACATTATCAACAATTCCGGCAAGGCTGTCGAAAAGCGAGTGATGCCCGAACTGGCCAAGCTCGACAAATTGCTGGCCCGCCGGATCGAGGAGGAAATGTTCAAGTTCGAGCATCTGTTCGCGCTGGATGCCCAGTCGATGGGCGCGCTGCTGCGCGAGATCGACAGCGATGTGCTGATCGATGCGCTCAAGGGTATCGAGGATGGCCAGCGCGATGTGTTTTTCCGCGCTATGTCGAGCCGCGCCGCCGATGGGGTCAAGGACGAAATCGCCGCGCGCGGCCGGTTGAAGATGGCCGAGGCGATCGAGGCTCAGCGCCTGATGGTCGCCGCCGCGCGCCGGCTGTCGGCGGAGGGCGCGATCTCGTTCGGCGCGGGGGGCGGCAATGATGAATATGTCTGATCCAGCATATGGCTGACCTGTCGCTGCTGATTAGCCGAAGCGCGGGCCGGTTTACCGCCGATGCGCGGTTCGATGGCACCGGTGCGGTGGCGGACGAGGCCCGGCCGGCGATGCCCGTGCCGGCGGCGCTCGATCCGCTGGCCGCAGCGCATGACGCGGGCTTCGCGGCAGGGATTGCTGCCGGGCGAGCCGAAGGGCTGGCTCATGGCGAAGCCGCACGGGAATGTCGCGATCGGCTGGGTTTCAGCTTTGCCCGGCTCGATGTCGAACTGGCCGAGACGCTGCGCCAGCGCCTGCATGCCACGGTGGTGGCATTGTGCGAGGCGGCGCTGGCCCCGCTGGCGCTGGACGTGCCCGCGCTGGTGCGGCGGATCGAACGCGCCGCCGCGATGTTCATGCGCGCCGATGACGAGCGCGTCATTCGCCTGAACCCGGATGACCTGGCGGTGGTGCAGGGCTTGCTGCCGCCGGACTGGACCTTCCTGCCCGATCCGGCGCTGGCGCGGGGCGCGCTGCGTGTCGAGACACAATCGGGCGGGGTCGAGGACGGCCCTGCGCAATGGCGGCAAGCGATCGCCGAGGCGCTCGATCCATGCTGACTATTTTCGACGCCCTGCCGACCGGTGCGGTAGACCTGGTCCCGCGTCGCTATGGCGTGGTCGCCAGTTGCGACGGTGGATTGCTCGAAGTCAGCGGGCTGTCGGTGCCGGTCGGATCGCTGTGCCGCATTGCGCGTGGGTCGTCGCGGTCGGAAACGCAGCCGTTGCTGGCCGAAGCGATTGGTTTTCGCAACGGGCGCACGCTGATGATGCTGCTGGGCGATACGGTGATGCTGCGTCCCGGTGCCCGCGTCCATCCCGAAGGTCGTCCCGGCATGCTGCCTGTCGGCGATGCGTTTCTGGGACGCGCGGTGGATGGCGAAGGTCACCCCATCGACGATAGTGGACCGCTGCATGCGCGTGACCTGTGGCCGGCGGGCGGTATTCGCGCCGGGGCGCTCGATCGCAGCCCGGTACGCCAGCCGTTCGATGTCGGGGTGCGGGCGTTGAACGCGTTGGCGACGTTCGGGATTGGCCAGCGCATCGGTATCATGGCTGGATCGGGGGTCGGCAAATCGGTGCTGATCGACATGATCGCAGCTGGGTCCGAGGCCGAAGTGGTCGTGGTCGGGCTGATCGGCGAGCGTGCTCGCGAAGTTTCCGGTTTCGTCGAACGGCATATGGCCGGGGCAAAACTCGCGCATACCGCCGTGGTCGCGGTGCCTGCCGATCATGCCCCCAATCTGCGCCTGCGCGGGGCGTTGCTCGCGACCAGCCTGGCAGAACATTTCCGCGCGCAGGGCAAGCGGGTGTTGCTCATCATGGATAGCTTGACGCGGGTTGCGCATGCCGCGCGCGAAATCGGGTTGTTGCTGGGCGAGCCGGGTGCGGCGCGGGGTTATCCGCCCTCGGCACTGGCGGCGATCACCAAGCTGGTCGAGCGGGCGGGCAATTCGGCGGCGAGCGGTGGCTCGATAACCGGGATTTACACGGTGCTGGCCGATGGCGACAATCAGGACGATCCGGTGGTCGATACCGCGCGCTCGATCCTGGATGGGCATATCGTGCTGTCGCGCGATCTTGCCCAGCGAGGTCAATATCCCGCAGTCGACGTGGCCGCATCGTTAAGCCGGGTGATGAGCGATATCGTCTCGCCGCAGCACGAGCAGGCCGCCCGCCAGTTCCGCGCGATGATCGCCAGCTACGAGGCCAATCACGATCTTGTGCTGATGGGTGCATATCGCGCGGGGACCGATCCGCAGCTCGACCGCGCCATCGCCATGCACCCCGCCCTGACCGCTTTCCTGACGCAGGAAGCGCGCAGCGTGGTGCCGCTGGCGGATAGTGTCGATCAACTCACCCGATTGCTCGGCTGATGAAGGCGGAACTGCAAAAACTGGCGCGGTTGCGGCGGCTGGAACAGGTTCGGGCCATCGCCAAGCGGACGGCGGCGAGCGAAGCGGCGCGGGCCGAGAGCGCGCTGGCCCAGTTGCAGGCGCTGGCGACACGCAGCAGCCATCTGGCGGCAGAATACAACGGTCGCGTCGATGCGGCGAGTGGCGCGGACCTGCGCCGGCTGGCCGTTTTCGCGAACGGGTTGCAGGGCGTGTGCCGCAATACTTCGGCTGACGCGGTGCGCGCGCAGTCGCTGGCCGATCTGCGACAGGGCGAGCTGGCCGAAGCCGAGCGCCGCCGCGCCGCCGTGGCGGACCGTGCCGCCGCAATGGGCCGCGACATCGCCGCCGGGATGCAGGCGCCGATCCTGAGCGCGCGGCGCAAAGACCGTGGTCGATGACCGCTTCGAGGCTGGAATCGGTTTGGCACGGATCTTGATAAGGTTCGGGATGAGGGTCGGGCAACTCCGCCTGTTTTTAGCAACGGACTGCGCATGATGACTGATCTGGCTTCGCTGCTTTCGACCATGACCGCCCAGCCCGGCGCGGTTGCGAATGTCGCGACCGTCGCCGGTTTTGCAAGCGTTGCCGTGGCCGGTGGCGGCAGCATTGGCGTGCCTGCCACCGGGTATGTCGCGGCTCCGGCGGCAACGTCATTCCAGACTGCCCTGGCGGCGCAGGTTCAGGCGCAAATCCTGCCGTCGGTCGCCCAGTCAGCGCCGATACCCGCTGGTTTGGCCGTGCCTGCGCCCGCAGTGACGATGGCGCCGGCGGGCCCCGCTGTGGACCTGACGCCGGTGATCGCTTCGCTGCGCGCGAACGCGCTGGCCCAGGTGGCGGTTGTGCCTTCCGCGCTTACGCCCGCCTTGCCGCGGATTGCGGTCTCTGCGCCGACGCCGCTGGTCCCGTCGGTTGGCGTGGTGGCGGCTGCCGCGCCATTACCCATTCCGCTGGCGCCTGCGGTCGCACCGGCCCGCGCCTTGGCGGCTGTCGCGCTGCCCGCGGCTGCTGCGCCAGTCGGGCTTGTGCGGGCGGCGCCGTCTGTTGCTGCGGTGACGGTAGCGCCGTCTGTTGTTGCAGCGACGGTGCCCGCGCCGGCCATAATTCCATTGGCGATGTCCCTGAAGAATGCACCGATCGCTGCCGATACCAAGCAGCCGCTCCCGATTGCACCGACGCCGGCCGTGCACGGCAAATTGCCGGCAACCGGCAGAACCCTGCCGGTTGTCGCAACGGCGGCGCCTGTCCCGGACGCTCGGTCGGATCGGGACTTACCCGATGACGCCACTGACCGGACCGAGGATACAACCGCGATCCCGGCCAGTGCCGTTGATGCCGCCTCGCCGCTTCCGCTATTTCTGGCGAGCGCGCCAGTGCAGCCGCCGGCGCCGGTAGCCCCCGCCCCGGCCACACCGGTATCCGCATCGATTCCGGCGACGGTGTCGGCGCATGTTTCAGCCGCCCCGACCCTGGTGGCAGCGCATGGATCAGCGGCGTTGGTCCCGACCCTGGATGGCATTGCGCAATTTTCGCCGGTCGTCCCGGTGGAGATGCCACCGAACCCTGTATCCGTGGCTGCGGCGACATCGCCGTTCGCGATCCGCGCGGCCCCGCTGGCTCCGGCGCTGGTTGGCAACGCCGCCTTGCTACCAGCCGCCGTGGTTTCCACGATCGTGGTGCCTGCGCTCGCGGCTCCCCCGCCGGTTGCTACGGCCGCCGCCGCCGCCGCACCGGCTGACGTTGCCCCGGTGATGGTGGCTACCGCCAGCCTGCTTGCGCGGCAATCCGGGGTTCCGCAAAAGGCCGACACCAAAGCGCCGAAAGTGGGCGGCGATGCCTTGTCGCTTCCTTCCGGCGATAGTTCCGCCCCGTCGATCGCGACCGTTGGCCTGGCGCCCGCCGCCGCTGCGGTGGCTCCGCCAGGCACCAGCACGACCGCACCTGCTACGCCGCCGCGGGATTTCGCGGCGCTGGTTGACCGGCTGGTCGAGGCTCGCGCTGCGGTGCCGGGTTCCGCCGTGCCGCAGCAGGTCAATGCCGCCGTCACCCATGCCGAGTTCGGCAAGGTCTCGCTGACTTTCAATCAGGATACCGCGGGGCTTTCGGTGAGCATGACCAGCGCCGATCCCGGCTTTGCCCATGCCGCGCAATCGGCGATAGCGGCTGGCCCGGCGCTTGCCTCGGCTGGGCCGGGCAGCGCGGGAGTTGATCGGTTTGATAGTCAGGCCGCTGGTCGGCCCGGCGGTTTTTCCCAAAGCCCCACCCCGCAGGTTGGCTCCGATCAGGCTATGCCCGGCGCGAGCAATCACAGCGCACCCGGCTTTTCCTCCGCCGGCGGGGGTTCGGCCCAACCGCAAGGCCAATCGCAAGGTCAGTCGCAATCCCGGTCGCAGGCGCGTCCCGGCGCCATTGCCGCCGCCAGCCGCCCGGGTGCGGCGCCTGCAGGCGCCGCACCCGGCACCGGCATATTCGCGTGAGTATCATGCGCCATCACGGGGATAAATCATGAGCAAGGACAAGGCCGAAACGGCAAGCAAGCCCGCCAAGGGCAAGGGGATGATGATGCTGGTCATCGTCGCTCTGTTGATGCTGGGGATCGGCGGCGGCGGCGCGTTCGCGCTGATCAAGACCGGGGTGGTCGGCCGCGACAAGAAGAAAGAGGACAATTCGCCCAGGCTGATCCGCAAGGGCGACGAGGACCCCTATGCCGCCAAGGCCGAGGCCGGCAAGGACGGCCCTGCCGAGGTCGATGGCGATGGCGGCAGCCCATATCGCACCAGCTATTATAATTTTACCGATGAGTTCACCTCCAACCTGCGGAATTCCACCTCGCTGATCCAAGTCAGCCTGGCTTGCTCGACGCCGCGCGACGGGCGGGTGCTGATGTGGCTCAGGAAGCACGAGCTGGCGGTGCGCTCGGCGATGCTGGCGGTGTTGGCCGACACCCCCGAGGAAGAGATCAACACCATTGCCGGCAAGGAAAAGCTGCAGAAGCGGCTCACCGCGGCGATCAACCGGGTGCTGATCGAGAAGGAAGGCTTCGGCGGGGTCGATGACGTCTATTTCAAGAGCTTCCTGGTGCAATGAGCGGGGCTGTTCCGCCTCCCGCCCCCAGGCCTTCCCTCGATCCTGAAGCAGGCCGATGAAAGCAGAACGTAATTTTATCGCCGAACGTGCCCTCGCCCGGCACTGCCCGGAATTGTTCAGCAAGGGCGCGGACCATTCCGAGCTGAAGCCGCTGCTGGGTCGCGTCGGCGAGCGGCTGGCGCGGCGGCTGGCCGGGGCGCTGGCGCCGCTGCTGGGTGGCGAAGCGCCGCTGGTGTCTTGTTCGGCACTGCGCGAAGGCACGATCACCGTCCTGCGCGAAGCCGCGACTCAGCCGCTCGCTGCGAACAGCCTGTTCGCCATCGGTCCCGCCCAGGCGCCGCTGCTGATCGTCATCGACGCTGTCGCGGTGCTGGAGATCGTCGATCGCGCCTTTGGCGGCAAGGGCGCCGCGCCGCGTCCGCTGCCCGAAGCTTTTCCGATGGCCGCCGAATTGATGATCGCCCGGCTCGAAACCCTGGTCGCCGCACAGGTCACCGGCGCGCTCGATGCGGTGACGGACGGCAACGCCACCATGGCCGGCCCGCGCACGATCGCCCCGCTGCGACGCGATGGTAGCCTGATGCAACTGGCCCCGTTCGGCGAAGATCAGTCGCTGGCGATCCTGATGCTGGAAGTCAGGGAAGACGGCTCTTTGCCATGGGCCCTGACGCTCGCGCTCCCGGTGACGGCGTTGCCGGCGTTGTTCGGGCTGGCCAGTGCCACCTCCGCCCGGCGCCAGCGTGCGCGGCCGCCGAGCGATACGATTGCCGCGCCGTTCGGCGATGTGCCGCTGACCTTATCGGCGCTGGTCGTCGACATGGTGGTGCCGTTCACCACCGTCGCGGCACTACTGCCCGGCCAGATCCTGCCCGTCACCGTTGCCCGCAGCGTACCACTGCGAATCGGCGGCCGGGCGATCGCTCACGGCACCATCGGCGCGGTCGATGACTGCGTCGCGATCCAGATTACCGCCGCTTTTTCCAATTGAAACAGGGATATTCCACCATGGCCACCAGCCCCTATTCCACGCCGCGCGGTTTCGACTTTCTCAAGGATGTCGATGTCCGGCTGTCGGTCGAACTGGGCCGCACCGACATGAAGCTGAAAGAGGTGCTCGGCCTGGGCGAAGAGAGCGTGGTGATGCTCGACCGCCTGACCGACGAATTACTCGACGTGATGGTCAACGGCAAGGTCATCGCCAAGGGCGAGATCGTGACGCAGGGCAACCGTTTCGGGCTGCGCATCGTCGAGCTGGCCGATGGCCGGGGCATCGGCGACGTAGAGGGCCTTTCCTGATGGCCTGGTATGTCGTCAAGCTGCTGCTGTTGCTGCCGCTGATCGGGGGGATGATCTGGGGCAGCCTGAAACTGACCCAGATCATGCAGAACCGGGTTCGTGCCGGGGTGACCGGCCAGCGCGCGGTACGGATCGTGGAGACGACGATGCTGTCGCCGACGCTGAAGCTGGCGGTGCTGGAATTTCATGGCCGCGAGATTCTGGTTTCGGTATCCCGCACCGGCCTGACCCGCCTAGCCGAAGCGCCGGCGCGGGCGCAATTCGGCAGCGAGTTCGGTTGATGATCCGCCGTGTCATTGCCATCGCCACGGTGCTGACCGCGCTGACCCAGGGCGCCGCTGGGTATGCGGCGGCTGCGCCCGCCCTGGCCGTGCCCGGCGCGCTCGACCGCGCGTTTTCGCAGATCGACGGCGGCCCGGGCGCGGGCATGACGATGTCCCTGCAATTGCTGCTGCTCATGGGGCTGCTGACCATCCTGCCCAGCCTGCTGCTGATGATGACCAGTTTCACCCGCATCCTGGTGGTGCTGTCGATCCTGCGGCAGGCACTTGGCCTGCAGCAATCGCCGCCTAACCAGGTATTGATCGGGCTGTCGCTGTTCCTGTCGCTGTTCGTCATGGCGCCGACGCTGGAAGCGGTGAACCAGAAGGCGATCGCGCCCTATTCGGCGGGCACGCTGAACGCGAGCCAGGCGATCGGCACTGCCGGCGAACAGTTTCACGCCTTCATGATCCGCCAGACCCGCAATCACGACCTGACGATGTTCGCCGATATCGCCAAGGCGCCGCATTTCCAGCATCCCGACGATGTGCCGTTCTCGATCCTGCTGCCTGCCTTTGTCACCAGCGAGTTGAAGACCGCGTTCCAGATCGGTTTCATGTTGTACCTGCCGTTTCTGGTGATCGATCTGGTGGTGTCGTCGGTGCTGATGTCGCTGGGTATGATGATGATGAGCCCGACGATCGTGTCGCTGCCGTTCAAGCTGCTGCTGTTCGTGCTGGTCGATGGCTGGGCGCTGCTGATGGGCAGCCTGGCGGCAAGTTTCGGATGAAGCGCGATGGATGAAAGCACCGCGCTGCTGAGCCTGGCCGACCGGATGTTGTGGATTGCCGCGCTGGTCGGCGCGCCGGTGTTGCTGGCCTGCCTGGCGGTTGGGCTGGTGATCGGTATCGTCCAGGCGGCGACTTCGGTGAACGAGCAGACCTTGGTGGACTTGTAACGAATTTGTGCCGGTCACCTGAGCGATTTATGCTCGCAACAG
>CAZZYX010000096.1:0-9541 GCA_964658485.1 uncultured Acetobacteraceae bacterium
GGCGAAATCGGCCAGCGTGGTATCGGTTTCATGGCCTACTGCGCTGATGACGGGGATGGTGCAGGCGGCGATGGCGCGCACCACAACTTCCTCGTTAAAGCACCACAGGTCTTCGATCGAGCCACCACCGCGTGCGACGATGACGACGTCGGGACGCGCGATCGTGCCGCCGGGCGGCAGCGCCGAAAAGCCGCGCACCGCCGCCGCGATCTGGTCCGCCGCACCCTGCCCCTGGACCGCGACCGGCCAGACCACGACATGGCAGGGAAAGCGATCCGCCAGCCGGTGCAGGATATCGCGGATCACCGCCCCGGTGGGTGAGGTCACTACCCCGATAACGCGGGGCAGGTAAGGGATCGGACGTTTGTTGGCCGCGTCGAACAAGCCCTCGGCGGCCAGTCGCTCACGCGTTTTCGCCAACAGCGCGAGCAAGGCGCCCTCGCCCGCGATTTCCATCCGCTCGATCACGACCTGGTAATTCGAGCGACCGGGATACGTCGTCAGCTTGCCGGTGGCGATCACTTCCACGCCGTCTTCGGGGCGGAAATTGAGACGCAGCACCGCGCCCTTCCACATGATGCCATCAAGACGCGCGCCATCGTCCTTCAGGCAGCAATAAAGATGCCCGGATGCGGCGCGTTTCACGCCCGAGAGCTCGCCGCGCAACCGGACAAAGCCGAACTGATCTTCGACGACGCGTTTCAGCCGTTGTGAAATCTCGGTGATGGTCAGCGGCGCGGCGTTGTCGCCGGCAGCGACCTTCGCTACCAGCCCGGTCGCATCGATCTCATCGGAAAAAGGAATCTCAATTGAGGAAGGCGGGGACACGGCCATGAACATCCTGTTGCTGGGCAGCGGCGGTCGCGAACATGCGCTGGCGTGGAAGCTGGCGCAATCTGTTTTGCTGGCGGGCACCGGATCCGATGGCGGTACACTCTTCGCGGCACCGGGCAATCCGGGAATGGCCGCGCATGCCGTTTGCGTAGCGCTGGATGTTGCCGATCACGCGGCGATGTTGGATTTTTGCATGGCAAACCGGATCGGGCTGGTAGTGATCGGGCCGGAAGCACCGCTGGTCGATGGCTTGGCCGATAGCCTGCGCGGCGCCGGCGTGCCCACTTTTGGCCCCAGCCGGGCCGCCGCCCAGCTTGAAGGCAGCAAGGGCTTTACCAAGGATCTGTGCGCGCGTGCCGGGATCCCGACCGGTGCGTATGTGCGCGTCAGCGGGCTGGCCGAGGCGCTGGCGGCACTCGAAGACTTTACCATCCCGGTAGTGATCAAGGCCGATGGCCTGGCCGCCGGCAAGGGCGTGACCGTTGCCGAGACGCGCGCAGACGCGGAAGCCGCGCTCGCCGAAATATTTTCCGGCCGGTTTGGCGTCGCGGGCGCGGAAGCGGTGATCGAGGAATTTCTCGAAGGCGAGGAAGTCAGCTTTTTCGCGCTGACCGATGGCGCGACGATCGTGCCGTTCGGCTCGGCGCAGGATCACAAGCGTGTTGGCGAAGGCGATACCGGCCCCAATACCGGCGGCATGGGAGCCTATAGCCCGGCGCGTGTCCTGACCGGCAGCGACGAGGCCGAAGCGATCACTCGCATTATCGCGCCGACCGTGAAGGCCATGGCCGACGCCGGCATGTCCTATTCCGGAGTCCTGTTTGCCGGGCTGATGCTGACTGACAGCGGGCCGCAGTTGATCGAATACAACTGCCGGTTCGGCGATCCCGAATGCCAGGTGTTGATGATGCGGCTGGAAAGTGACCTTGGCGAAATATTGCTGGCTTGCGCTGAGGACCGCCTAGGGACGATCGAGCCGCCGCGCTTTTCCAATGACACGGCGCTGACTGTGGTGATCGCTGCCGATGGCTATCCGGGGGTGCCGCTAAAGGGTGGCGCTATTACCGGGCTGGATGCTGCCGAAGCGAGTGGGGCGATGGTGTTCCATGCGGGCACGGCGCTGGGGGGGGATGGCCGGCTGGTCGCGACTGGCGGACGGGTGCTGAACGTGACAGCGCGCGGGGCCAGCGTGAGTGAGGCGCAGGCGCTAGCCTATGCCGGGGTCGATGCGGTGGATTTTGCGGAAGGGTTCTGTCGGCGGGATATCGGGTGGCGTGAAGTGAAGCGGGAGAGTGGGGGTGGGCACCCTTAAAGCCCCTACCCTTTAGGGGAGGGATTGTGGTGGGGCCTCTCGTGCGGGTCCAATGTCGCGCCCGGATGATAGGCCCAACCCCGCTGCGACTAAGCGGCACAAGAGCGCCGCTAAGTCTCGCTGCCCCGCCCCTGAAGGGGAGGGGAAGTTGCTTTTATCCCACCAATTCCCGCAAATCCGCCTCGGGCCGCGCGCCATAGTGCGAGATGATTTCCGCCGCGCAGATGGCGCCCATCTTCAGGCATTCCGCCAGCCCCCTGCCCCGCACATGGCCGAACAGGAATCCGGCGGCGAAGAGGTCGCCGGCGCCGGTGGTGTCGATGACCTGCGTGACCGGATGGGCGGGTACTTCGGCGCGTTCATCGGCGGTGACCGCAACTGCACCATGGGCACCGCGCGTGACTACCAGCACCGGCACTTGCGGCGCCAGGTGGGCGATGCCTGCGTGGAAATCGTCCAGTCCGGTCAGCGCGGCGAGTTCGGCTTCGTTGGCGAACAGCAGGTCAATCTCGCCCGTTGCGATCAGGGCGCGGAAATCGTCGCCGTGGCGGGCGATGACGAAAGCGTCGGACAGCGAAAACGCGACCTTGCGTCCGGCGCGGCGGGCGGCGGCAATGGCCTTGCGCATGGCGAGACGTGGTTCTTCCGGGTCCCACAGATAGCCTTCGAGATAGAGCACGGCGGCGTCCGCGATCACCGCCTCATCCAGCGCGGCGGCGGGCAGGAATTGCGAGGCACCGAGATAGGTGTTCATCGTGCGCTGGCCATCGGGGGTGACGAAGATCAGGCAGCTAGCGGTCGACGGATCCTGGCCCCGCGCCGGGGTGTCGAAGGCGATCCCGGCGGCGCGGATGTCATGCGCGAATACCTCGCCCAGCTGGTCGTCGGCGACCTGGCCGATGAAGGCGCAGCGCCCGCCCAGCGCGGCTATTCCCGCCAGCGTGTTGGCCGCCGACCCGCCCGAGATCTCTCGCGCCGGGCCCATCGCCTGATACAACGTATGCGCGCGGGGAGTGTCGATCAACGTCATCCCGCCCTTGGTCATTTCCAGCCGCTGGACCAGTGCATCGTCGCACGGTGCCATCACATCGACGATGGCATTTCCGATAGCGATGACGTCGAAGCGGGGCGGGGACATGGCGGACCTTTGCGTGGGAACTGACAAGCCCGGCGCCTAGCCAATCGCGTCGGGTCGGGCAAGGCAGCGTTGACACCGGCGGTTCGCACGGCGATTGCCAAAGCGATGCGACCTGCCCGATATTTGTCGAACCTGCTGCTGCCCGGAATGCTGGCGCTGCTTTCCGCCTGCGGCGCTGCCGATGGGTCGGTGCGTAGCGTCGGCAGCGCGCCGCCGCCCAGCCGGCTTGCCCCCGCGCCGCAATTGCACCGCATTGCGCCCGGCCCGCTGCACATCCAGAACCTGCCGGGACTGGAAGGGGTAATCGGCGCAACCGGCCCGCAACTTGCCCGTCAGTTCGGCGCGCCGCGGCTGGACGTGATCGAAGGCGATGTGCGCAAACTGCAATTCATCGGCGTTCCCTGCGTGCTCGATGTCTATCTCTACCCGCCCGCGCCGGGGGAGGCCGCGCAAGCCAGCTATGTCGATGCGCGCAGGGCGGACGGCCACGATGTCGATCGGGCGGCCTGCGTGGCGGCATTGCGGCAAAGCCCGCGCTGACTGACCGTCGCGCCGGGGCCGGTTCCTGGCCTTGCATGTTCGTGCTCGCGGGCCTATATAAACCAGACCAAATCGCTCCGATTTCGATCTGCCTTTGCCGAGGGTTCACACATGCGTCTATCGAGTATGGCTGACTATGCCGTCGTCACGATGAGCGCCGCCGCGCGTCATTGCGGCGCGAGCCGGGTCAATGCCGGTCAACTGGCCGAAGAGACCGGCTTGCCGGTGCCCACGGTACAAAAGCTGGTCAGCCGGTTAACGGCTGCGGGGCTGTTGCGCTCGACCCGGGGCGTGGGCGGCGGCTTGCGGCTGGCGCGACCGGCGGCGGCGATTACGCTGGCGGATATCATCGAAGCGGTCGAAGGGCCGATCGCCATGACCGATTGCGGCGAAGGCGGGCGGCATGCCTGCACGCTGGAGGCGGCTTGCCAGATGCGACCGCAGTGGCCGCAGGTCAACCAGGCGGTGCGGGGCGCATTGGCGCAGGTGTCGCTGACGCAATTGTCACGGCCTCTCGCGGTAGCGGAGTTGGCATTGTGAACGAGCAGACGCTGGTGAAAGAGCAGATCGGGTCGAAGGATCAGGCCGCGATCGATGCTGCCGCGCGGGCAGCCGATTACGAGCATGGCTGGTCTTCGGATATCGAACAGGAATTCGGGCCCAAAGGGCTGTCGGAAGATACCGTGCGCTATATTTCAGGCAAGAAGAACGAGCCGGAATGGATGCTGGAATGGCGGCTGAAGGCCTATCGCCACTGGCTGACCATGCCGACGCCCGACTGGGCCAAGCTGTCGGTGCCGCCGATCGATTATCAGGCCGCCTATTACTACGCCGCACCCAAGGCGAAGAAGGAATTGGGCAGCCTGGACGAGGTCGATCCCGAAATCCTGCGGATTTATCAGAAGCTGGGCATCCCGATCGAGGAGCAGAAGGTGCTTGCCGGGGTCGAGGGCGCGCGCCGGGTGGCGGTGGACGCGGTATTCGATTCGGTGTCGGTGGCGACGACGTTTCGCAAGGAACTGGAAGCGGCGGGGGTTATCTTCCGCAGCATTTCCGAAGCGATCCGCGAATATCCCGAGATGGTGCGGCGCTGGCTGGGACGGGTCGTGCCGATGCATGACAATTACTTCAGCGCGCTGAATTGTGCGGTGTTTTCGGATGGCACATTCGTTTATATTCCCGAGGGCGTGCGGTGTCCGATGGAGCTGTCCACCTATTTCCGGATCAATGCGCAGAATACCGGGCAGTTCGAGCGGACGCTGATCGTCGCCGATAAGGGTTCCTATGTGTCCTATCTGGAGGGCTGCACCGCGCCGCAGCGCGACGAGAACCAGTTGCATGCCGCAGTGGTCGAACTGGTCGCGCTGGACGATGCCGAGATCAAATATTCGACGGTGCAGAACTGGTATCCGGGCGATGCCAACGGCAAGGGCGGGATCTATAATTTCGTCACCAAGCGGGCGTTGTGCCAGGGTGCGCGGTCCAAGGTTAGCTGGACGCAGGTCGAAACCGGCAGCGCGGTGACCTGGAAATATCCGAGTTGCGTGCTGAATGGCGAGGACTCGGTTGGCGAGTTCTACTCGGTGGCGGTGACGAACAATTACCAGCAGGCCGATACCGGGACCAAGATGATCCACAATGGCCGGGGGACGCGATCAACGATTATCTCCAAGGGGATCAGCGCCGGGCATTCGAACAACACCTATCGCGGGCTGGTGCGTGTTGCTGCCGGCGCGGAGGGCGTGCGCAATTTCACCCAGTGTGATTCATTGCTGCTGGGCGGGGAGTGCGGCGCGCATACCGTGCCCTATATCGAGGTGCGCAACCCCAGCGCTCAGATCGAGCATGAGGCCACGACCAGCAAGATCAGCGACGACCAGCTGTTTTACGCGATGCAGCGCGGGCTGGATCAGGAAGCGGCGGTGGCGTTGATCGTCAATGGGTTCGCCAAGGAAGTGCTGCAGCAGTTGCCGATGGAGTTTGCGGTTGAAGCGCAGAAGCTGCTGGGAATTTCGCTGGAGGGGAGCGTGGGGTGAGCCTGTCTCCACAAGATGACGCGCGGGGCCTTAACTCCCCTCCCCTTCTTAGTAGTGACTTTTCGTGTGAGAGCTTGTGATGCTGCTTATTGATGATCTTTTTGCCACCGTCGCCGACAAGCCTATTCTCAAGGGGCTGTCGCTTACCATTAATGCGGGGGAAATCCATGCGATCATGGGGCCTAATGGCGCGGGTAAATCTACGCTTGGCTATACGCTGGGTGGGCGGCCGGGTTACGCGGTTACTGATGGCTCGGTGGAGTTTGCCGGGCAGGACTTGCTTGCTCTCGCGCCGCATGAGCGGGCTGCTGCGGGGTTGTTTCTGGGATTTCAGTATCCGGTTGAGATCCCCGGTGTTTCGTTTGTCCAGTTCTTGCGGGAGGCGGCCAATGCCCAGCGCGGGGCGCGGGGCGAGAAGCCGCTTTCGGGGGGTGAATTCCTGAAACTGGCGCGCGAGCAGGCGGCGTTGTTGCAGATGGATATGGAAATGCTGAAGCGCCCGGTGAATGTCGGATTTTCCGGCGGCGAGAAGAAGCGCGCCGAGATGGTGCAGATGGGCATTCTGAATCCCAAGCTCGCGATCCTGGACGAGACCGACAGCGGGCTGGACATCGATGCGCTGCGTATCTGTGGCGAAGGCATCAATGCGATCATGAGGAAGCCGGACAAGGCGGTGCTGCTGATTACCCATTACCAGCGGCTGCTCGATTATGTGCGGCCCGATTTCGTGCATGTCCTGGCGGGCGGCCGCATCGTCAAAAGTGGCGGGCCGGAGCTGGCGCGGCAGCTTGAAGAAGAAGGTTATGAGGCGGTGGCGGCATGAACGCGCTGGCTCTGCCGACGCGCAAGGCCGAGGCGTTTCGCTA
This sequence comes from uncultured Acetobacteraceae bacterium, assembly GCA_964658485.1. Classification (GTDB taxonomy): domain Bacteria; phylum Pseudomonadota; class Alphaproteobacteria; order Sphingomonadales; family Sphingomonadaceae; genus Novosphingobium. The sequence continues at coordinate 6,727 of CAZZYX010000096.1, forward strand.
TTCGGACATTGATGCGCTGACCGGGGTGTGGCCGGCTGTTCGTGAAACGCTCGATGTGGCCTCGGGCGAAACGCTGTCGCGGGCGATCGTGCTGACCGGGGCGGAAGCCACGGCGCGCCATCTGGTGATTACGCTGGCGGCGGGGGCTTCGTGCGACCTGCGCATCCTTAATGCCGGCTCGGCATTCGGTCGGATTGCAGTGGACGCTCAACTGGGGGCGGGTGCCAGCTTTACGCTCGGCGCGGCGCAGATCGGTGGGGCCGGACAGACGCTGGAGATCGTCACCGAGGTATCGCATGACGCGCCCGATGCTGTCAGCCGGCAGGTGGTCCGGTCGGTGCTGGCGAATCAAGCCACCGGGACGTATCTGGGCAAGGTGGCGGTGTCGCGCGGCGCCAATGGTACCGATTCTGCGCAATCGGCGCGGGCGATGCTGCTCGACCGTACCGCCACTGCAAACGCCAAGCCTGAACTCGAAATTTACGCCGACGATGTGAAATGCGCGCATGGCTGCGCGGTGGGCGAACTCGATGCGGCGGCGCTGTTTTACCTGGCCTCGCGCGGGTTGCCGCCGGCGACGGCACGCAAGCTGATGCTGCACGCGTTCATTGCCGAAGCTTTTGTCGGTGCGCCGGATGAGGAACGCCTGTTGGCGGCGGCGCTGGAGCGGCTGGAGATTATATCATGAATGCGGAAACGTTGATCCGGCGCGATCTGCGAGCGGATTTCCCTGGGTTGCTGACGGCTGATGGCCAGCGGTGGCACTATCTCGACAGCGGCGCTACTGCTCAGAAGCCGCAAGCAGTGATCGACGCCATGGCGCGGGCAATGGGCGGGGATTATGCCACCGTACATCGCGGCGTTTATGGTCGTTCGGCCGAAATGACTTTGGCCTACGAGGCGGCGCGGCGGCGGGTGGCGCAATTCATCGGCGGCGCGGCGGATGAGATCGTGTTTACGCGCGGCGCGACCGAGGCGATCAACCTGGTCGCGCAGAGCTGGGGCGCGGCGCATCTCAAGGCTGGCAACCGGGTGCTGCTGTCGACGCTGGAGCATCATTCCAACATCGTGCCATGGCAGTTGCTGCGCGACCGGATCGGCATCGAAATAGACGTCTGCCCGCTGACCGCCGATGGCTGCATCGATCTCGACGCGGCGGAGCGCATACTGACCCCCGCTCACAAGCTGGTGGCTTTTGCCCATGTTTCGAACGTGCTGGGATCGATCCTCGACGTGCCGCGTGCTGCCGCATTGGCCCATGCCGTGGGGGCAAAGCTGTTGCTCGATGGATGTCAGGCGGTACCGCGAATCGCCGTGGACGTCGCCACGCTCGACTGTGATTTCTACGTCTTTTCGGCGCATAAGCTTTATGGCCCGACCGGTATCGGCGCGCTGTGGGCGCGGGCGGAAATCCTGGACAGCATGCCGCCGTGGCAAGGTGGCGGGGCGATGATCGACCGGGTAAGCTTTACCCGGACCACCTATGCCCCGCCGCCGCAGCGTTTCGAGGCGGGAACGCCGGCTATCGTCGAAGCGATCGCGCTGGCCGCTGCGATCGATTATGTCGAGGCCATCGGCTTGTCGACGATTCACGCTCACGAAGGGGCGCTGCTGCGGGAATTGCGCGAAGCGCTGTGGGCCACCAATCGGATCACCCTGTATGGTCCGGAAAACTCGGCGGGGATCGTCAGCTTTGCGCTGGACGGGGTGCATCCGCACGATCTCGGCACTATATTGGACGAGGAAAACGTGGCGATTCGCGCCGGGCATCATTGCGCCCAGCCGCTGATGGAACATCTCGGCGTGCCAGCCACCGCCCGCGCCAGTTTTGGCTTGTACAATGACGAGAGCGATATCGCCGCCCTGTTACGCGGTATCGAGCGGACCAGGAGAATTTTCGGATGAACGACGAACCTCGCGGCTTTGCGATCGAGCAAGTGGAAAGCGTCCCCCCGCCGCCGCGCGCGCGGGTGGAAGATGCCGTGCTGCCGCCACCGTCTATCGCTGAAAAGATCGAGACGCCGTTGGAAAAAATTGAGCGCAAGAAGGATTATCTCGAAGGTTTTCTGGCGGCCCAGCCGGCAGAGGTTAGCCCGGGCGAACCTGGCGGCGACCTGTATGAGGCAGTGATCGTCGCGTTACGCGAGATTTTCGATCCGGAAATTCCGGTCAATATCTATGATCTGGGCCTGATCTATGGCGTCGATGTCAGCAGCGAGGGCGCGGTCGTGGTTACCATGACGCTGACCACGCCGCATTGCCCGGTCGCCGAATCCATGCCCGGCGAAGTTGAATTGCGCGTGAGCAGCGTGCCCGGCGTGCGCGATGCCGAGGTCAATCTGGTGTGGGATCCGCCGTGGGATCCGGCGAAGATGAGCGACGAGGCCCGTCTCGAACTGGGGATGTTGTGATGAACGCGCCTGGTACCACCACCCGCCGACCGCGCCCTGCGGCCGTTAACCTGACCGCCACCGCCGAAGCCCGTATTGCGAGGTTGATGGCGCAGGCGCCGGAAGGCGCGATCGGGGTCAAGTTATCCACCCCGCGCCGGGGTTGCTCCGGGCTTGCATACTCGGTGGACTACGTCGTCGCGGCTGACCCGATGGACGAACGCATCGAAACCCCCGGTGGCCTGTTCTTCATCGATGGCGGCAGCGTGCTGTATCTGGTCGGGAGCATCATGGACTGGCAGGAGGACGATTTTACCGCCGGTTTCGTGTTCGAGAATCCCAATGCCAAGGGAAGTTGCGGCTGCGGAGAGAGTTTCACGGTTTGAGGTGAGCATCGGCTCCGGCTCGAAACCGGCCGCAGTCCG
>CAZZYX010000096.1:9551-13315 GCA_964658485.1 uncultured Acetobacteraceae bacterium
CGTGGCGCCTCGGGGTAGGGCAACGCCACGCCGGACTGCCAAAAAAAGGCCTCCGTTCGCGAAGAACGAAGGCCTTTCGGGATAATGTCACCAACCGCTTGGACGGGAGGGGGGGGTCTCGGTGGTGACATTAGCATAATGCCCCAATTCGGAAGCCGTTCCCACTGCCCGATAATTTTCATGGAATTATTACATGACGCCAAGTTAGCAGTAATTTTCAAGTTCTGCGCGGCACAATCGGCACTTGGGGAACATCGTACAAGCTTGCGCATTTTTACGGTAAATATATTGGGAATTCGATCGATGCCGCTAGGCAGCCAAATCGCCGAACATCTGCCGTTTCTGCGCCGATATGCGCGGGCACTGACGGGCAGCCAGCGGGAAGGTGACGCACTGGTTCGCGCTACCCTGGAAAGTGCGGTCGACAGTCTTTACGCGCGACAGGGATTGAGGGGCGGACGGGTTCCATTATACGCTGCGTTTACTCGCCTGTGGCAAAGCTCGCAGGCGGAGCACGCCCGCCGGACCGACGGCAGTTATTCACGTGAAGGCGCCGCCCATGCCCATCTCGCGGTAATCGCACCCCGCCACCGCGAAGCGCTGCTGCTGATCGCATTGGAGGAATTCACCAGCGTGCAGGCAGGACAGATCATGGGCATACCGGCTGCCGAGGCGGCGGCGCTGGCCAGTTCCGCGGCTCACGACATTGCCCGGAATACGGCGACAAACGTACTTATCATCGAAGATGAGCCGCTGATCTCGATGCAGCTTGAACAGATCGTCGCGTCCATGGGCTTGGTCGTGTCCGGGACCGCAGCCACTCGCGCACAGGCTATCAAATCGGCCGTCGAAGACCAACCGGGGCTGGTATTGGCGGATATCCAGCTTGCCGATGGCAGCTCTGGCCTCGACGCAGTCGCCGACATCCTGAGCCGGCGACCGAATTTACCGGTTATTTTCATCACCGCCTACCCCGAGCGGCTGCTGACCGGAGATCGGCCCGAACCGACCTACTTGCTATCCAAGCCTTTTCACGAGGACGCGGTGCGTGCAGCTATTTCGCAAGCGCTGTTCTTTGCGCCGTCGGGTAAATAGGCCACCGCCGTTCGCCGGGCGGACGGCAAACGGCGGTGTCACACGTCGGCTTGTGCCCCAACGACCGATTCCAGAACGTCGATGGTGTTTTTGAGCGCTGCATCCGGCGCGCCCAGGCGAGCGCGGGCTTTTAAATCGGCCAGTACCAGACCATAGGCGGCGGGCAGGCCGAGCGCTTCCTTGGCGCCTAGCACCTCGTGCAGGTTGGTCGGCTCGCCGCCACCCATGCCCTCGGCCGAAGCAATCGCCAGTTGGCGGGCGTCCTGCTCCATTTCATCGAGCATCCCGATCTTTTCATCCTTTGACAACGTCGGATCGGCCACGATCTGGGCTGGAGTTTCAAAATTCGCATGCGGTTCCTGCAACGTCGCAACAAGCGTGATCTCGGGGACTCCCGCCAGTGCGCGTGAAACCGGGCAATTCTGCTTCGCCGTCGCCGCTATTTCCTGGAACTTGAGTTCGTCCATGTCCGGCACGGTCGCCAGCAGGGTCAACGCGATGCGGTCGATGACGAAACCGTCGCCCGCCTTGGTCAGGCGCACGCTGGCGGTGGTGTTGATTTCGCCGGTAGCGAAACCCGCCGCCGAGCAGGCGAAGGAGAAAGCCATGGTGAAACAGGCGGCGTGTGCGGCGCCCAGGATCTCCTCTGGATTGGTGCCGGATCTGTCATCTTCAAAACGGCTACCGAAGCCGTAGGGATAATCCGTGAGCGCACCGGTGCCGGTGGTGATCGTGCCCTGGCCGTGCTTGCCTTCGCCCAGCCAATGCACCTGGGCGGTTTTTTCGTTCATGGATTGGCTCCTGTACGGCCTCCGGCAGCATTGCATGAGGCACTTCGCGTCGGATGTCACCGGCATTCTGCCCAAAGTTGGGCACGACGCTGGCGCAGCGCTGTCGTGATAAACGTCTAACATTTCGCCCGCCAAGTGGTTCCGGTGCTTGTATTATCGGGTCATCGCAACCTCGGTGCCGGCGCGAACCCACGGAACGGCGGCGGTGATCAGGCGTTCGAGCAATTTGGGCGAACAATTTGGGGCACAGTATGACCACCGGAAAGCAACGTTCCGACCTGGCACACCGTCGCCCCGGCACGCCATGGCGCTTTACCTGGCCGGACTGGAAAGCCGTGCTGAGCAGCAGCTGGGACAAGATATCTTCCGACAACATCGATCTGATGTCGGCGGGTGTCGCTTTTTACGCGTTCCTGGCTTTGGTGCCCCTGCTGGGCGCTATCGTGCTGACTTATGGCCTGTTGGCCACGCCTGATAGCGTAACCGAAAACGTCAGGGTGATGACCAAGGCGATACCGGCTGACGCGGCAAGATTGATCGGCCAGGAATTGCTGAACATCGTCGCTACCTCGAGCAGCAAAAAGGGCCTGGGTCTGGCGCTGGCGCTGTTGCTGGCATTGTACGGCGTGCGCAGCAGTGCCGGTGCGACTATTACCGCGCTGAATGTCGCCTATGAGGAAGAAGAGACACGGGGCTTTTTCCGGTTCAATGGCATCGTGCTGATGGTAACCATTACCGCCGTCGTATTTGCGCTGGGCGGGGTCGCCGCGGCGGCGGTGCTGGCCCGGCTGGAAGCGCTGGTCCCCGGCATGGCCCCGGCATTGCGAGAGACCGACAAGGTTGGATCGTATCTGGCGATCATGGTCGTCGGTGGCCTGGTCGCCGGAGCGCTGTATCGGATCGCGCCCTGCCGACCGTTTTCCGGCTGGATCTGGGTCACTCCGGGCGCGATGCTGACTGGCGCGGGCTGGCTGGTGGTGATGGTAGGCTTCGGCAGCTACGTCGCCAGCATCGGCCATTATAACGTGACATATGGCTCGCTGGGTGCGGTAATCGTCATGCTGACGTGGTTCTATCTGTCCAGTTTCATCCTGCTGGTCGGCGCCGAAATCAATGCGGCTTGCGAGCGGCAAATGGACTTGCGCCAACCGGACCAGCTAGCCGTGGCGGCGTAATAAATTTACGTTACGCGGGGGACAGCCGGAATGGGACATGCCATGCCAAAACGAACCACCCGCCAGCGTATTGAAAAATCGCACCCTCTTTTCCCGCATTGCGAGCCTCGATGAAAATCAACATCCATGCCGAGCTTGATTACTGGTTCAATTGCCCGACGGCGATCCTGCTGCAGATGGAGGCTGCCGCGATCCCCGAGCAGTTCATCAACAATGCCTATATCGAGATTTCGCTGAACGACCATTTCGCGCGGGTTCCGGCTCATGATGCGATCGGCGAGCGGATATGGTTGCGCGCCGATGGGCGTTTTACCGTCGACTATAAAGCAACGGTGACGATCAATCGCATCCTGACCGATTGTTTTACCCTGCCGATGGTGCCGCAACAGCTGTTGCCGGGTGAAGCCGTGCAATATCTGCTGCCGTCACGCTATTGCCAGTCGGATCAGTTCCAGAGCTTTGTCCAGAGCAAGTTCGGCAAGCTGGAAGGCGGCCCTGCGGTCAAGGCGATGCGCGACTGGGTGATGGACCGCTTCAGCTATGTGCCGGGGGTCAGCAATTCGGAGACGACCGCTGCCGACACCTTTATCCGCCGTCAGGGCATCTGCCGCGATTACGCACATGTGCTGATCACGCTGGTGCGCGCCGCCGGCATCCCCGCGCGTATCGCCAGTGTCTATGCGCTGGGGGTGGAGCCGCAGGA
>CAZZYX010000097.1:0-13148 GCA_964658485.1 uncultured Acetobacteraceae bacterium
CGCACCGGGTCTTTGTGGGCCGCGCCGAGATCGGGGCAGCCTGGACCAAGCGTTCGAACGAAGGCCGCGACTATCTCTCGGTCAAGCTCGATGATCCCAGCTTCACCTCGCCGATCTTCGCCAACCTGTTCGATGACGAGGACGGCAAGACCTACAATCTGATCTGGTCGCGCGCACGGCGGTCGAACGGCGACTGACCGCGCCCAAGCATACCCCGCCCGGTTCTGCCGGGTGGGGCTTTTGCGTGCTCGCACAGAACGCTGTTGCCGGACAATTCCAGCAAGTCAGCAACTCGGCTAGCGACGGCTTTGCCTTTGCACTGAGCCATATGAGCCGCCTCTGGTTTCCTGGAGCCATGCAGCGCAACCGCAAGCAAAGTCAGCCCAGCGAGGAAAGGGCTTCTACAATCTTGCTGCCACCATGCCGAGCTATGGCCTGGGCGATGACCTTGGCATCGGCGCGCGACAAGGGACCAACCTTGACCTTGCTCAGGGCGGCAAGAAGCTCGTTCCGTCCTGCGTCGCGCTGGGCCTCGCGGGCCAGTTTCTCGCGTTCGAGAATGTCCGCGAGCATGGCCTCAAGGCGTGTGCGCTCCGCCTGAAGGGTGGACAGGTCTTCGGCGTCGTTGGGTTTTCTGGGCATGGGCCATTCCTCTTTGGGCTTCATTGCACATCCCATTGATCATGCCGCAACTGGAACCCGGATGCCAAGGCAGTGTTTTGTATCAATGAGCGCCGATGGAAAAGATCCTCGTGCCCAACGCGCGGCGCTTCTATCCCATGACCGGTAAACCGACCTCGAGAGTTCCAACTTCACCCTTTTTCCGTTCTTAACTTCCTCTTCCACGTCGCTTCGATCCAGGCTTGAGCACGGGAAGCACTTTTGATAGGAGGGTGATAAGCGGCTAGGTATGGCAGGATAGGAGAAGTGTTACCAATGTTATACATTGTTTCCTTCTCTCCGCTGCACGGGGCCTGAAGCTTGCAGGTTGGATTGCGCCTGGATGATTTGATCGCAGCCGAGGTGGATCGCGTCGCGTTTGCGGCCGGAATGAGCCGCTCGGCATGGATTACCAACGCAATCGCCCGATCCCTCCTTGCCACCGATAGAGAAGCCTTGCCGGTTGTCCGGGACGGGGAAGCAGGCGGAGAGGAAGGACCGGCTACGGCCAAGGGCTTGTCCATTCAATTGCGGCTGTCGTCGCGCGAGGGTACCGCGATTGCGGCGGTGGCGGCGGAGCATGGCCTGTCCCGCATGGAATGGATCCGGCGCCTTATCCGCTGGCAGCTATGGGACAAGGCCGGCGAGCTTCGTCTGGGGCGCAATGTCAGTAACGATATCGAAGGGCTCATCCGGCAGGTCCGCGCGATCGGCGTCAATCTCAACCAGGCGGTGCATGCGATGAACGCTGCGAACCAAGCAGACAGCCGCCTCGATATAGCCCGGATTGCCGCGGATGTCGTCGCGATGGAGGAGCGGATGCGGCGCGAGCTGACCGGAGTGATCCGGCAGCTTCAGCGTATCGTCTCGGGCAATGTCCGCTACTGGACGCAGCAGCGACCGCAAACGCTTAAGGAACTGGGCATCGTCGGCGAGGCTGATGGGAATGTTGCTCGCAGCGCAGAGCTGGACGCATGAACTTCAAGCTGTCTGCGGGCACTCTGGATTCATTGACCGGTATTTTCTCGCCTGCCAGGTCTACGTCTCGCGGCGGGAGACCGGGTGAGACATCTTGGCCCTTCGGCTTTGGAGATCACACCTCCCGTTCTACCCACGCAATTGCCACGCTCAAGCGAACGGCACAGCGATCGCCCGAGGTCATGGTCAAAGTGACCGGGAGCCAGAAGGGTGGCGCGCATGTGTTGGCCAACTTCAGCTACATCTCCCGCCTGGGGCATGGCGACGACAAGCAGGTCGAGCTGTTCACGTCTGAAAAGGAAGTTCTGTCGAGCGCGGCCGAGATGCGCGAATTGGCTGAGCACTGGCACGATCATGAAATGTCCGGCGATCACCGGCGCAAGGGCGCGACGTCCATTTCCATGATCCTGTCGATGACCAGCGGCACCGATCCCGATGCGTTGCAGGAGGCCGCACTCGCTTTCGCTGCGGAGGAAATGGCCAATCGTTATTGGGTGGCAGCCCTGCATGTCGACAAGGATCACCCCCACGTTCACTTGACCGTCGCGCGCCGGGATCATGACGGGGTGCGCTTCCATCCAAACAAGGATGACCTGTTTCGGTACCGGCAGATCTTTGCGCAAAAGCTGCGCGACCGGGGCATCGAGGCCAATGCCACGCCGGCCAGAGCGCGTGGCGTAGAGCCAACCCATGAGCCCATTGCCGTGCGCAAGCTGCGCGACAAGGGAACGATTTTGCGCCTCGATGAAAAGCGCGTCGCGATGGCGCGAGCGATCATGGAGAAAACCAAGCCGGATGCTTCGCTGGCGCGCGCGGCTGCGGACCAGTCGTTTACCAAGGAGGTCTACCAGCGCTCTATTGCGGAGCTTGCGTCGTCATCCGATCCCGAGATGCAGGCGGTTGCAAGCAGCTTGAATTCATTTGTGGATGCAATGCCGGCGCCTGCAACCCGGCTTTCGCACTTGGCCTATGAGATAGCCCGCGAGCGGGATGCGCCGGGGCAGGTGATTGAGGGCCGTATCGTCAACGATGCCCAACGGGAGGTCATTGATCCGGTCGCCGATGTTCTGGAGCGGGCGAAACTTGCCCGCGCACAGCGGCGCGCAGACATGCCTGCGGTCAATACACCGACTGCCACTTCCATTCTGACTGAGACTTCTGCCGAGCGGATGAAGCGGATGGTCGAGGAGGCGAGAGTGCGGTCAACTGCTGCTGACAAGGACATCCACGACATCGGCAACCGGGTCGAGCGCGCCGACCGTGACCGCGATCTCGACCGATCGAAGGACCGGGAGGGCCCACAAAAATGACAGGCTCGCCGGCAGACACTACGCAAGTGCTGCTCGTGGAAATCCTGGATACGGTGCTGCACATCCAGGAGCGCATCGCTGCCGTGGAGCAGCGGCTTGATGCGATCGATGCCGCACAGGCCGGTACAACAGACCTTGCCCCGAACCTGGAAACGTTGCTGGCCTATGCGATCGAATCTCGCAGCGCGGCCGAATCGCATGCAAAGCGCCTGGCTGAGCTGGCTGCGCAGGCCTACGCTGCCGCCTGCGGCAAACCCGAGCCTTTGCCGGTCGATGTTCTGGCTGATCCTGTACTGGAGCGGTTCCTCTTAAGGTTTCCGGACGGTCTCCAAACACATGATGATGCCGCTATAGCCGCCTGGCGATCCGTTGCCTCTGAATTGCCCACCGCTGAGCTGACAGCGGTGCTGGAGCGACAATACCGGGTGTCGGCCACCGATACTGATGCAACATTGGTCCTGCGCTTTCAGATGGCCGCAGTATCGCGCGCCGTGCTGATCAATCGCGGCGAGCCCATCCCTGCCGCTCCTGACCATATCGAAAAGCCAGCGTTGAACGCAGCGAGCCGCGAACATGAGGCGCGCAGGTTGGCGCGCTTGTGGCAAGGTCCACGTGAAGATTTATGCGCGGAGCCTGAACTGGTTTCTCTGGTTCTCGCCCTTGAGCATTGGTTAAGCGTCAATCGCTCGGATGTTCCAGGGCTGGTTGCCGAGGTTGCCCGTGCACTGGAAACTGGCCATTGGCCTTATCCACCTCGATTGCCAGAGCAGGCGCTGTTCGCGGTGGAAAAGCAGGTCGAGCCGGACATTGGCCGTTGCGACTAAGTTATGGGGCAGTTGATGTATTGGCCGTCATTCTTTGGCATTCCCAGCTAGCAATCGAACTGCAAAGTCTGGAACATTCCGGTCTGCGCAACGAAAGGCTCGGATCGGAAATAAATGGCCGATTGCGGCGAGCTTGTCATACTTGGTGGCGAAGCGGCGGAAGTGTGGCCTGCTGCCAGATTATCGAATATCGAGCCGAAAATGGGCTTCGACGTCATCGACAAAGTCAGGCGTTACCCCGACATCTGTGGCGATGATACGCCGTTGCACGATGGCCTCGGTAACTTCGCCGACCGCCGCCCTGACAGCTCCTGGCTGCGCCCGACGATGTTGAACACAGCTCGACGGAACCGCTGTCGAGCGCGTCCTGACCAAGCCCAGTTCGGATCGTCGTGAATGCAAGCTCATAGTCTTGCGCAGATCGATTTCGACAGGGTAGCGGGACTGCTCAGCCGCCGGCAGATGGGGGCCTATTTGGCGGAACTGGTGCACGGGGACCCGAAGGTGATCGTGCTCGGCGCCGAAGGCCATGGTTGACGCGGCGCCCAACTCGCTCAAGGACGGGCGCGCGAGCCTGCGTTATACTAGCAAATGGATGATGGCCGGGTGTTCGGCGCGATTGCGCTGCTGGTCGGCAGCGGCACGACCCCTCTGTTCGCCACACTGCCCCTGTGGTCGATGCCCTTCTGCATCGCCGCCAGCACGCTAGGCACGGCGGCACTACTCTGCTGGGTTCCCTTCTGGATAGCCGTCCGCGTGTGACGCTCGGACATCCTGCAACTGGGGGAGTTTGCCAATTCCGAGACGCGTGAGTTTCGCGTGGTGCGCAACAAGGTCGACCAGCGAATCGGATCAACCCTCGCTAACTAGGGGTCAATCAAGGCATTTTCGACATGTAGGCGGACCTGAAGGCTTGGCGCGGACGAACGCGGATCAAGCCGTAGCCGACGCAGCCGTCGCGTCGCTGAAAAAGAAGTCCGAGATCTGCAGGGAGACCTGTATTTCGCAGTTGGTCTCAAATCGCTTTAGCTGCCTGGCGGTTAGCATCGGCGTCTGCGGCACGATCATCGTCATTCTGTTCGCGATCTCGCCCTGCACCACGAACGCGGGCAAGCAGACAGTGGTTACGGCAGGCAAGCTCTGCACTGAGAAGATCACGACCAATCTGATATTGCGAGAACAGCTCGATTATAAATGGCTTTAATTTATTATGGTATTATTTGTTCCATTATTCAACGTATTAGTATTGACAGACGAATAGCTATTTAATCCAACTGTAGCAAACCTTGAATTTGACTGCAACCAAATTCCTGTGGTAAAATTATAGAATTGATTACCTGTTATTACTCCGCCAGCACTTTGCCAAGAGCCCTCAACTAGGCCATTTTGACTGGTACCTATTCCTATAAATGAATTTCCAGTGATTGCATAATTAGCGGCATTAGCCATATACAGAGCCACCCCACCAGAGTTACTATTTATATAGAGCGTATTTCCAGAAACCAAAAATGCAGGTAATGCGGACATAACCTGGATATCATAGAGACTGGCGTTTATTTGTGTAGAGTTAACAACTAGTTGGTCATTTCCTGCTTGGCCAGAGGGTACATATATACCCACCGCATCTCCCGTGAAATTACTTTGTGAAATAGTAACACCCTGTAAATATGGACCATATACAAAACCGTATCCACAATAATTAGCAGTTACAGCAGTAAGGTTTACAACAACCGGAATAATGGAACTTGTTCCTGTCGCCTGAATGCATACTCCAACCGATGCATATGCTGCCCCACTACCGACAATATTGTCGCTAATAAGGTTAATATTAGAAGCTCCGTAAAAATTGAGGCCATATCCCCAACGATTACTCATGGCGTATCCATCATTACCTCTTACTGTAACGCCTGTAACATCTATTAGGCCTGAATTAGCTGGATTCGCAATATTCGATTGTTGCTGGTTTACATTAATACTAATGTGCTGTTTGACACATTACCAGCTAATAGCGATAGGTCTCGTATATGAAGCGACTGATATTGAGTTGCCAGATTTATTATTAATCCATTACTTCCATTAAAGAAATTGAAATTTGTGATATCTTGACCATCACCTTCTATCATTACACTACTAATAGGGATGTTAGAACTTAAAGAAATAGTTAATGAACTATTAAATTTATAAGTGCCGCTTGGTGCATATACGCACACATGGCCCGAACTTAAAGAGGATGCTACCGCTTGATTAAACGCCGATGTATTATCACTTGTATTTGTATTATCGCCTCCAAAAGACATAATATTTGCGCATGTAGTGTTGGTCGTACCAGCCGCGCTCGCAACGCTATATAAAAAAGGAAAAGTTACGCTACTTGGTGGCTGGCCACTGGGCCGAGCATATACAAGTGGCACAAACAAGGCCAATAAGAGCAAGCGATTAATTTTCATCACATTACGCTCCCATACCATTTTAGTTGGAAATTTTAGACCGTAGATTTGCTAATTTCAATAAATTTGTTTGCTAGCTAGCTAGCTTGGCTAACCGCAATTTCCCTGAATCGGTAGATCAAAGCCAAGTGCTCGCCAACTCCTGCAGATGACAGCTTCCAGGATCGATATGCTTCCTCCTGAACACACCAGTCGTTCAACCCTCGCGACACTGCAAGGGAATTTGGGGGCGATGACAATGGACCCAAACGTGATTCTCACGTCGAATGAGGACGTATCCGGCGATGCGGCGTGCCTTCGCGATCTGTTCGACGGGGACGACAACATCCGTCATACCCCGGCGTCCTGTGGCTCGCCTGGCAGTGGGGCAACGGCCGCCTGTTTCATGACGTCTGCCCAGCTTGCCCACCCTTCATTCGCGATCCTGTTTGTCAGTTGATCCTCGCCGGCAAGAGGGCGTTCGTGCGGCTTTCCCGCGGCATCATCCCGCTCTGCCGACTCGATAATCTGTAGCGAACGCGCCGCGATCGCCGGATCGATCCGCACCGGCTTGATATCCGGCCTGACGGCGCGTGTTTTGGCCAGCATGGTCTTGTCTGCATAGTAGCGGATCTTCCTGCCCTGCACCGGCCGGATCCCCGGTCGCATGACGATGAGATCGCCTTCGGGCATCAGGCCGAGCTCCTGCGGCATCAGCAATGCTCGGCGCTGATCGCTATCCGAGGTTGAGCCGCCCTTACCGCCCCAGCTGGCCATCGAGCGCGAACGGGCGCGAAACGTGTAGGTGCCGAGCCTGTCGGAGATTTCCCTAGCCGCATCCCATTCCTTGGGCCGAAAGACCAGCTCGACGCCGCAATTGGCGATGATTTCGTCGGTGACTTCCTTGCCGTAGACGCCGCGCAGCTGCGCGCGGCTCTGGATGACCGGCAAAAGGCGGATGCCGTAGCCGGCGACATAGCTGAACCCCGACGCAATGACGCTGGCCCGGCCAAGCCGGGCAAACGGTTCTGTCGCAAAGTTTAAACCGGCGCGGATGAGATATGGGTGCGGGTTGGTTTGCTGGCGACGCTATTGAACTATCGCCCTCCAAGCCAACGGACTTTCGCAAGCTACCCCCGCTCACTCACGCAACTGGACTGACCTTGTTGAGCCACTCCGAGATCACGGCAGGGACGCTGCCGGCGTCCTGTCGGATGTCGAACACAGCTTTGCTGCCGACCTGAACGCGGCACACCGTAAAGGCCTGTTTTTCGTCCCGGCTGTTGTCGGTCAGGATGGATGCGTCAGCAATTTTTATTGCCTCGCTAATGGCGAGCTGGGTGCGCGGAAAGCGGGTCTTCAGGCGATCCCTGGGAACATCATGGCCGTGCTCTGACACGCGACCCTGCACGCGCAGGACCGAAAGACCCGCGTCCCTCAATCCAACGAAGATGAGGATGACAAAGTAACCGGCTTTTTGCAGATCGCGGATCGTGTCGAGCTTGGACAGGATGGTCCCGTCCTCCTGCACGACCCAGTGCGAGAAAACCGTTTCAAGCGCAAACGGCACCTGCGCCTGCATAGCCTGAACGGCAAACGCGGTTACGCCGGCCTGGGCAACCTGCATCCAGCCCAGATCTGTATCCCTGAGCTGCTGCGCCCATTCCACCAAGGCGCCCGAGCTGTCCGGCTCAGGCAGGATGGAGAGCATCATGCGATCGGCGTTCAACAGCGGAATTCTGAGCTTGTCCGACAAAACCTTGCGCCACATGGTCGATTTACCCGAGCCATTGTGGCCGGCGACGATGATAGCAAGCGGTTTTTTCGTGCGCTTTTGAGCCTCAAGGATCTGGTCGACGGCGTCCTTGAGCCTGGTCACTTGAGCTCTATGAAATCGCCATCGACAAGCTGCCCGCGAGAGACCTGGTTATTGAGATGGCGGACGTAGACCCCGGCTTCGTTTTCATCAGCGCTGTACCGGGGAACGTCTTTTTTCCGGGGAAGAGAGACGCCGGGACGGACCAGACTTTTTGCCAGTCGCTCCAGGGCTTCGGTGCTGCGCGCGACATTGATTTTGACGCGCTCATCACTGGGCTTTATCCCTTGCACCGTCATGTTGCCAAACGTCGTCTTCTGGCCCTTGCCGGCCTTGGCACGCTTGTCGATGGTGATGAACGTCATCACTGGTGACGAACGCTCGATCTTGCCCTGCTTTGTCATAAGCGGAATATAGCGATTTCAGTTCGCCTTTGCCACTGGCATCTTGCGACAGGAGATCATCCAGTTGTCAGATGGTCGCCTGTTTCTCTCGACATATCCTGTGGCTGACCTGGCAATGGCGCAACGGCCGCCTGATTCATCTTGTCCGCCCAGCTTGTCCACCCTGCACTCACCATGTTTTTCGTCAGTTGATCCTGACCGGCACGAGGCCGCCCGTGCTGCTTTCCAGCGGCATCGGCGCCATCATCCCGTTCTGCCAGCTCGATAATCTGTAGCGAACGCGCCGCGATCGCCGGATCGATCCGCACCGGCTTGATATCCGGCCTGACGGCGCGTGTTTTGGCCAGCATGGTCTTGTCTGCATAGTAGCGGATCTTCCTGCCCTGCACCGGCCGGATCCCCGGTCGCATGACGATGAGATCGCCTTCGGGCATCAGGCCGAGCTCCTGCGGCATCAGCAATGCTCGGCGCTGATCGCTATCCGAGGTTGAGCCGCCCTTACCGCCCCAGCTGGCCATCGAGCGCGAACGGGCGCGAAACGTGTAGGTGCCGAGCCTGTCGGAGATTTCCCTAGCCGCATCCCATTCCTTGGGCCGAAAGACCAGCTCGACGCCGCAATTGGCGATGATTTCGTCGGTGACTTCCTTGCCGTAGACGCCGCGCAGCTGCGCGCGGCTCTGGATGACCGGCAAAAGGCGGATGCCGTAGCCGGCGACATAGCTGAACCCCGACGCAATGACGCTGGCCCGGCCAAGCCGGGCAAACTCGTCGAGAAGCAACAGCAGCTGGACATTGTTGCGCGTTGCGGTGGGCAGCGCGCGAACATTGAGGTCGATGAGCTGCTGGAACAGCAGATTATAGATCGGCGCGATACGCTCAAGATCATCCGGCGTGACCGCAAGATAGAGCGAGATCCGTCGCTCGCGAAAATCAGCCAGCTCGAAATCGCTGCACGAGGTGGCAGCATCGACCAGCGGGTTCATCCACAGGTTGATTTTGGCGGTTACCGACTGGCGGATCCCGGTGAAGGTATTGTCGGATGAAGTGTACCAATCCTTCAGCGCCGAGATGCAGGGCCCCGATAGCGCTCTGCCGGAAGCCGCACGCTGGCGGATGATTCTGGGAAAGCGCCGTTTGGCATCGCCTGCGGCAAAATTTCGATAAATCTCGCCCATGCTGAAGGGCAGGGCGTCCGGGCCGTCGACGATGGTGGCAGCGACATAGGCGGCGACACCGATGAATGCGGTGCGCGCGCTGTCATTCCAGAAACTTTCGCCGCGTTGCGGTGGTGGAAACAGCATGGCCGCGATCTTCTGCAGCTCGTTAACGACCGCTATCTCATTCGTCCGGTCAATGTGGCCGAGCGGGTTGAAGCGCGCTGTTCGGCCATTGGCGTCGAGGGGGTTGAACAGCAGCACCTTCTGCTTCAGCACCTTTTCGCGAAAGCCAGCGGTCAGGTCCCAGTTCTCCTGCTTCACATCAAGGACCACCACCGAGTCCGGCCAGATCAGCAGGTTGGGAATGACGACGCCTACGCCTTTGCCGGCGCGGGTTGGAGCTTCCAGCAAAACATGCTCGGATCCGCCGAACCGCAAGAACTTGCCGCTCCGACGGCCCAGCACGATCCCACGCGGATCGAGAAGTCTGCCGTTGCGAATTTCGCGCGGGCTTGCCCAGCGGGCTTCGCCATGAAGCTTTTGCTGTTCGAAGATTGCAAGCAAGATCGCAACACCCGTGCAGCCCAGACCAATGGCAAAGCCGACTGAAAAAGGCTTCCACACAACCGCGTAATGCCGCATCATCCAGAGCGCGAATGGCACCCGGCGCCATGGCGTGTGGACCGACAGCAGATGCGCCTTGGCCAACGCCGAGATGCAGCCAACTGCGACGCTGACAGCGCTGCCCAGCAACCCAATGCCCAGCAGCGCTATCGGATCATTGCCGCCTGCGCTGCGCGTCCACTTGCCATTCATCGCACCCTCTTGTGGTCAGTGGCCGGAACGGGCCTCGGGTTCGAACCACACCTGCGTCATCCGGTAGCGGGCGGGCTGACCATCGCCGGGCGGCACGCGCTGCATCTGCACGACAATATCGACCAGCGAGGTGAGCATGGCGCGAATGTCCTGGCGGTCGAGATCGTTGCCGCCCTCGGATTCCTTGACGAGCAAGGTGAGCTGCTCGAATGCGCCTTCGGCCGAATTGGCGTGCACCGTGGTGATGGAGCCGGGATGGCCCGAGTTGACATTGCGCAGATAGAAAAAGGCCGTCCCGTCGCGCAGCTCCTGGAGGAGGATTCGGTCAGGCCGCATGCGGAGCGCCGATTCCAGCAGTTCCTTGGCGCCGGCCTTTTGCAGGCTCTTGCCGTCCTTGGCATAGACCATGTGCACGCAGTTGCGGTGAGGCACTACCAGCTCACGCGTATCCTCGATGGTGAGGATGCGCTCCTCATCAGGGATCAGCTTGATCAGACCCTTGGAAAAGCTGGTCTTGCCCGAGCCGGTTGCCCCGGAGATCAGGATGTTCTTGCGTGCTTCCACCGCGAGCTGAAAGAAGTCTGGCCATTGCCCGCGTGTCCGAAGCCGCAGCAACTCCTGATCTACATCCTCGTTGGCGCCATGAGAGCGCACCTCGCTGAATAGCCCCGCACGTTCAAAGTCGCCAAGGTCCATCGTCAGTGCCGAGGCCTTGCGGATGGTAATCGAGATCTGGCCGCGCTCGACCGCAGGCGGCACGACCACCTGGACGCGCGCACCATCGGGCAGGACGGAGGAGCAGATCGGGTATTCGCCGCTGATGTCCTGCTTGGTAAGGCCGGCCATCAATCGCGCCAGCGTCATGAGCGATCCCGCATCGAGATCGGCCACCTCGTGCCATTCCCACCCTTGGCGGGTTTCGATGCCGATTTCGCCCGGCCTGTTGATCACCAGTTCGGTTACATCGGGCCGGGCGAGGAACGGCGCCAGCGGACCTGCGTATGACTCGTAGATCGCGCTGGAGCTGGTTTCCGCCATCTCTCAGCGCCGCATCCGGACATTGTAGACCGGGCTGAAATCGAAGTCCTTGGCGACAAAAATGCTGGCGTCGTCGCCCTGGTTCTTGCGCAGGATCGGACGGATGTTGATGCTGTTCTGCAATGCGACGCCGGCGGTCTGGCTTGGCACCTCGGTGGTGTTGGTGCCGTAACCTGCCACTGCGCGGCCGGCGATGTTCGCGGCATCCTCGATGACCGAAAGCATCAAGGCGCCGCCGAACCGTTGCCAGAACTGGGTGTCGACGCCGCCGGCCATACCCGAGCGCCCGAGCTCGTCGGCGGCGGGTGAACCCAGATCAATCGCCACGCCGCGCGGGGTGAGCGCGCGCGTCCATACGACGAATAACCGCGCCTGCCCCTGCTGCAGCCCGCCCGAATATTGCCCCAGCACCTTGGTGCCCTTGTCGAGCAGCACGATGCGGCCGTCTTCGGAATAGACATCGTGATTGATGACGCAGGAGACATAGCCGGCCTGCGTCGAGTTGATCGCGGTCTGCAAGGAGCAGGGGATCAGCGTGCCGGCCGAGAGCAGGAAGCTGCGATTGCTGACCAGTGTGGCGCGCACCGTCTGGATCGCGGCATGTGCGAGCTGGCCGCTGAAATCGCTGGGGCCGACCTCGCCGCGTGAGCGGGCATCGCCTTCGCCATGCTGGCCTGTAAACCTGAACCTGTTGTTGCGAACAGTGGGCGGGCTTGCCGGGTCCTCTCCGTCCGGACCCGCCGCAGCTAGCGCGGTCTCAGGCGCAGCAGCAGCCGGTGCGGCAGTGTCGCCGCCCAGCGGTCCGCTGTTGATGGCAAACGCCATGATCGGCGAACGCCGCGCGGCCTCACCCATGGTTCGGGCCTGATCAGCCCGCGCGTTGGCAGGCGTCGCCCCGCCGGCATTGGTGCCCTGCATCGCCGCCTGGTTCGCAGGCAGCGGATTGCCATTCACGTCACGTGAGGTGCCGGCGCTTCCGGGGGCGGTACCCGGCGCGGCCGGTCCCCCCAGCATTCCGGCCAGCTGTTGCTGCTGCGCTGGCACCGTCATCTTTTGCGCATCCGGGATCACATCGTTGACGTTGCGCCCGCCAGGCCTGCCTACCTGCTCATTGGCGGCAAGCTTCCCGCTGGAATGAAAGGCGGCGTAGCCAAGCGAGAGGCCCAAAATAGTTGATACCAGCGCGGTGCCGCCGCCGACCCAGGCGATGGTCTCCCAATTTCTGGCTCGAGTGCTACCCGCTGCGATGTCTGCAGACGGCACCGCATCGCCGCCACTGCCCAGTCCATGACGGTCGACCAGAAATTCAGTCATCCTTTTGCACCTTCACTGCGCGTTCGATGATGTTGGAGACGGTGCCGGTGCGCGTGGCCCGGTCATTGCGGGGCGCGCCTTCATTATAGACGCACAGCACCTGTTGGCCGCGCCGCAGGCGCAGCTGGCGGTAAACGGCATGGATCACCACGAAATCGTCGCGCACATCATACGGCACGATCTCTTCGCGTCCGTCCGCATTGGCTGCAAAGATCGAGGGAATATCGGCGTGCCCAGGATAGCGCAGCACCGTGAACTCGCCATTGTCGGAGATCTCGCTGGGCTGCAGATCGCTTGACCCTTGCACCGTGTATTTGGCGTTGCGGACGCCTTCGATCACCGCATGGTCGAGCGCCTGCCTGACCACGCCTGCTTCGAGCGCTTGGGCGCGTTCAGCCTCATTGA
>CAZZYX010000098.1:0-13113 GCA_964658485.1 uncultured Acetobacteraceae bacterium
CAGCAGCGAGATCCACGCCACATAGGGCAGGATGATGTCCATCGCGAGGTAGCGCCGGACGAGGAATATCCGATAGCCCAGGCCGGAATCCGACGCGACCGCTTCCGCCGCGATCAGGAACACCCAGGCCGGGCCGATCGAAAAGCGCAAGCTCTCGATCAGGCGGGGCATCAGTTGCGGCAGCGCCACCCGGATCGCCAGTTGCCAGCTATTGGCGCCAAGCGTCTGCGCCTTGGTGAACTGTTCCGACGGCAGCCCGCCGATATAGGCGGCCAGGTCGCGGGTCATATAGGGGGCCACCCCGACCGTAATCAGCGCGATCTTCGACGCCTCGCCTAGCCCCAGCGCGATGAACAGGATCGGCAGCACCGCGATCGGCGGGATCACCGCGATGATCGTCACCACCGGGCCCAGGATGGCACGAGCCAGCGGAACGACCCCGATAACCAGGCCCAGCACCAGCGACGACAATGTCGCCAGCGCCAGTCCCACGCCCAGCCGGGCCAGGCTGGCCTGGGTATCGGAGAGCAGCGTGATCTTGCCGGTGGTCGGATCGACGGTGCTCGCCAGCCGAACCATCGCATCGGCCATCGCGCCGAACGTCGGCAGCACCTTGTCCGCCGGATTATCGGCATGCCGGGCGAGCGAGGCGAGCATGTAGATCGCGACGATCACTAGGATCGGCACCAGCCCGGCAATCAGGCGGCCCGAGCGGTTCGGCCGGATATTGACGATACGGTTCATTGAGCCACCCAGCTTTGCAACGTAGCCAGCGTCAAAGCTTGCCGTCTGCCGCCATCTGCATGAAGCTTGGATCGAACCGCAGCTTGATATTGGCCGGGTCGCCTAGTGTCTTGCCGCCCGGAAAGCTGATCCCGATGGCATCCATGGCGGGCGAAGCGGGGCCGAACAGGCCTTTCGAGAAGCTGAAATGGCGGACCCGGTCCGTTACCGTAATCAGGTTCGGCGACATCGCCAGCGCCGCCGCATCCTGCGGCAAAGGATAAAGATGGGTGGTCTTGAGCTGGGCGTCGAAGCTTTCCGGGGTTGTGCCCGCATCCTTCGCCATCATCGCGCGCGCTTCGCGGCCCCTGGCGTCATCCCTGGTCATGATCGCCAGCGTCTCGTACCAGATCCCGGCCAGTGCTTTGCCGAGCTTGGGATTGGCCTTCAGCGTGGCGCTACTGACGATCATCGTGTCGAGGATTTCGGCGGGGATCTTCGAGCTGTCGAACACCTCGGTCGCTCCCGGCGCCTTCTTGACTTCCGAAAGTTGCGGGTTCCACGTTACCACCGCGGTCACTTGCGGCGAGGCAAAGGCGCCGACGATGTCGGCATCGCCGGTGTTCACGGTCTTGACGTCGGCCAGCGTCATGCCCGCCGTCTCCAGCCCGCGCGCGAGCAGGTAATGCGACACCGAGAACTGGACGAGGTTGACCGACCTGCCCTTGATATCGGCAATGGATCTGGCATTTTTCAGGACGATGCCGTCGTTGCCGTTGGAATAGTCGCCGATCACGACAACCGAACTGTCCTTGCCGCCCGCCGCGGGGATGGTCAGCGCGTCCATGGTCGTGGCGGTCACGCCGTCGAGCTTGCCGGCAGTGTACTGGTTGATCGATTCGACGTAATCGTTGACCTGGATAATGTTGATCTTGATGCCGTATTTGTCGGCCCATTTCTTGACGATGCCGGACTGCTGGGCATAGGGCCACGGCATCCAGCCGGCATAGATCGACCAGCCGATATTGAATTCGGATTTGGCCTGTTCAGGCGCTGCCTGGGTACTGCCCTGGCTGGCGTTATGGCCGCATGCGCTCAACATGAGCAGGCTGGCCAGCGCCAAACTCCGGATCGGCGATATCGGACGGTTCACAACGACATTCCTTGTACTGGGTGATAACAGGCGCGTGCGGACCTTGCGGTTGCTCTTGCCGCTGCCGAGGCCATCACGATAGCTATCGAATTTCGATGATTGACATAATTTTCATCTATGACCTTGTCTTGGCGCGCAGCCGCCGGGTAATTTCATCGAGGAACAGCTGGGTCGGGGTGTCGCGTGATGGTGTCGCGCGGGCAAGCAGATAGATGTCGTAGGACGGCTCGGCATCGTGCGGGAGCAGCGGCCACAGGCGCTCTTTGGCGACCATCTCCTGCGCCGCCAGCACCGGCAGGAAGCCGATGCCGACCCCCAGCACGATCAGCCGCATCGCTTCGTGAATGTCTTCGGCGCGACCGTTGACCACCGTGCCCAGGCCGTAACGCTGGCGCAGCCGGGTAATCGTTTCCAGCTCATCGCCGCCGGTAAGCACGAAGCCTTCCTCGCGCAATTCCCCCAGCCGGGTGATGCGCCGCCCGTACAGCGGGTTGTTGCGGGCGCAATAGAGCTGCTGAACCTCGGTAAACAGCGGCTCATAGCTGAGGCTGCTGCGCACGCTGCTGTCATAGCCGACGCCGATCTCGACCTCGGCGCGCTCCAGCGCATTGAGGACCTCGCGCCACGGCGAGACGCGCAGCTCGATCTGGATCGCGGGGTGGCGGTGGCGAAACGAGGCGATCGTCTCGTCGAATTCCGGCGAGATGATCGAAGATATCATCTGGATGCGAACCAGCCCCTCGACGTGCTTCATGGCCTGCGCAATCTGGTGCGGCGCCATGCGGGCCGCCTCGAACATATCTTCGCAGATCAGCATCAGCGCGCGCCCGGCTGCGGTCAGTTCGACCCCGGTGACCGACCGCAACAGCAACTGGACACCGGCATGATCCTCCAGCCGCTTCAAAGCCGCGCTGATCGTCGGTTGCTGCCGGTTCAGGCGGCGGGCAGCCGCGCCGATCCCCCCGGCGCGGACAATTTCCACGAACAGCCGCAGCAGGTTCCAGTCGACCCGGCTGGCGAAATCCCGGTCGATGCGCGGAGACTGATTGTGCAAGCGATCACTCACGACAAGACATGCATCATGAGTGGGCATAGATGGAATTTATGTCAATCATCGGAATTGTCCACCTATCGTGATGGTCTCCTCTGAGGCAATTTTTGTTCGCAAGTGCAGCAGGGTGTTCGCACTTGCAGGATGTACTAGCAGCAGCAGTTTGGGCCGACTTCCGTGTGCAATGGCGATTTCCAGGCGATCGGCCAGACCGCCCGGCAGGCGCAGTTTTCGTCGGAAAGCCTGTGAACTTACGACGCGGATCAAAAAACAAGTTCTGGCCGCCTGCGCCTCAACGTATCGGGCTTCTACACCGGCTTGCACAAACCTGGCGGCTATTCCAGAATTGCTTTCGCCATGACCGGCCAGCTATAGGCCTGCTGCGCATATTCGGCCATTGCCGCACGCGTGTCGGGGTCGCGGCGCAAGCCGTCTATCGCTGCAGCACAGCGCCGGGCCGACCCGACCGGATCGCCCAGATCGATCGACACCCCGATGAGCCACTGCGCCGCAACGGGATCGGCGTGATTGCTGGGCTGGCCGCAGATCACTGGGAGACCGCAGGCCATGGCTTCCTGGATGACCAGCGGATAGCCTTCGCCGACGCTGGGAAGCAGCAACAGCGCGGCGTTGCGGTAAAGCTCCGCCACTGCCTGCGGCGTCTGCGGGCCGAGATCGCGGACATTGGCAAGGCCCCACACCGATGGCGCGATCGGGCCGCTGCCGACCAGCTGGAAGCTGAGATCTGGGCGCAGTGCAGCGAGCGCGCGGATGACGGCCAGCCCCTTTTTCTCGACATATCTGCCGACGAACAGGATCGGCGCAGTAGCGTGCGGCGGTGCGGTGGCGGGATAAAATACCGTGGTGTCGACGCCGTTGAACGCCAATCGATAGTCCCGCGTGGCCGGCTGGCCCAGCAGGTCGCGCCTGACCGTGTCGCTGATGAATACCAGCCGGTCGGCGGCGCGAAGCAACGGCCGGGTCACCACCCGATTGGCCAGGGCCATCACCCGGCGCAGCACGACCGAAGCGAAGGCGATGCCGGCAACATGCTGGATCAATACCACTTTTCGCCCGGCGCGCCGCGCCGCGAGCATGGCGATGATCGAGGTGACGTAAAGCGAATCATGGACGATCACGACATCGCAGCGTCCCGCTTCGCGGACCAGGGCGCGCAGGCTGCGCGGGCCGGGGATCGGCATGGGCAGGCCGGTCAGCCGCTCGGCCGGGTCGATACAGCGCAGCGGCAGCGCGGTGAACGCGCCGGTGGGCGGCGCATCGGCAGCGCTCGCCGCCCATACCACGTCATGCCCCGCCGCGACGAACTGGCGGCAAAGGTGGCCGGCAACGCGTTCGATGCCGCCGCCGTGCGCTTCATAGAAGTGGCTGACCATCAGGATGCGCAGCGGCACGACGATCAGGTCGGCTCGAAGCGCATCGTCACTTCCAGCCGGTTGGGAAACGCCAGCGTGTAAGGCGCGGCGCGATAACGCTGCGGGCGGGCGCGCTCGGCGATGCGATAGCCGGCGGCATCGGCCAGCGCCTGCCACTCCGCCGCCGAAAGATAGCGCGCCCACAGCATGCCCCCGAACGGAATGTTGCCGATCGCATCGAGCGCGGTCAGCCGCCAGTGATCGATCGTGCCCCGACGCTCGTGATCCTTGATATACAACGGGCCGGATACCGCCCGGCGAATTTCGCGCAACAGTGCGACCCGCGCCGCCACCGGCACATGATGGAGGACGTTATTGAGCGTGGCGGCATCGAAATAGCCGTCGGCAAAGGGAATATGCTCCCCGTCGTACCGCGCCGTGCCGACGCTGAGAGAGGGGCAAAAGCGATCGACCAGATCGATCGCCTGCACTTCGTCGACCGGAAACAATTGGGCCATCGCCTCGGCGATGACCCCGGTCCCGCCGCCGACATCGAGCAACCGGCGGTGGCGCCCCTGCCAGAGCTGCCGCAGCGACGACAGCATATGGGCCTGGTAATACGGCACCTTGCCGCGATACATGGCCAGATGGGGGGACAGGATCGCCTGCAATTCCTGCGCGTCCACGGTAGTGCTGACCGTAGGTGCCATCAGTTTGCCCCCGCGCCGGCTCGCCGACCGGCGATGGCCCAGCGGCTAAGCCCGTAATTCAGCGCCAGCATGCTGATCGAAGCCAGCGGCGCCGCCCATACCATCGGCAGGCCGACCGGCGTATGCCATACCCAGGTGGTGACGAAGGCGAGCGGCACATTGGCAGACATCGCCAGACCGTAGCGCAACAATGCGCGCAGCCGCATCGGCTCGCGAAAGGTAAAGCGGCTGTGCAGCGCATAACCGGTCAGCGCGACCAGCATGAACGACAGCAGCACGCCCGCCAGCAGCGGTGCCCCGGCGCGATCCGCCGCGATCATGGTGGCGTTGTGCAGCAGCAGGCAGCATCCCGCCACCGCGCCATAGACCAGGGTGGTGCGCCCGATCATGCCGCAACCTTACGCGCGCGCACCAGATAGACACTGGCGTTATCCATCCGCATCTGCGCTGGCGTGATCGCATCCTCCAGCCAGGCGCGAATGTTCATCACCGTGGCCAGGCCGGCAGCCAGCGCCGCGCCGATCCAGGGTAGCTTGCGCAAGACGAACACAAAACCGGTCATGCGGATCAGTGTGGTCGTCGCCAGCGGTCCGGCGATGGCGAGGCATTGTTCTACCACCAGCCCATGCGCGGCCAGGTCCAGCGCCAGCCCGGTATGCGTCCATCGGCGATGATCCTCGGGATGGGGATGATACAGCCAGTTGCCATGGGTGGACAGCAGCAATGTGCCGTCATCGCGCAACAACCGGCGGATTTCGGCGCAATATACGCCCAGGTCGCGCACGTGTTCGAGCACTTGCACGGATAGTACCGCCCCCGCGCAACCATCGGCGAGCGGGACGCGCCCGCTTGCGTCGATCTGCACATCCCCCGATGTATCGAGGTCGGCGCCGCGATAGTCGAAGCCCAGGGCGCGCATCGCCGCGGCATAGGGCATGTCGCCGCACCCGAAATCGACCATCACCGCGCCCGGCGCGACATACGCCATCGCCTGTTGGCGTAGCAGCCGGGCCAGCGGTTTCAGCACCAGCCAGTCGGTATCCCAGAGGCGCGGTGCGCTGCGGCTAGCCCTCATTGCCGGCCGATATTCGCTGGCCGGGAATCGGGGGCGAAGGCGGCTTCATGCCCGGCGATGATCGACAGCAAAAAACCGCCCAGCGCGGTTTGCACGCCGACCGCGCCGACCGCGCTGGCCACGATCAGCGGCAGCACGGATCGCAGCGCGACGAACCCCCCCGTGCTCCAGCGGATGCCGATCAGCCCCAGCGTCACCGCCGCGATCGCGATCAGCAACAGGCCGATCGCCAGCGCGTTTTCCAGCGTCAGCAAATAACCCCAGCGAGCGATCACCGGACGCAACTGGCGATAGCCGCTGCGCACCCCGTAGAAATGCGTCGCCACCGCCATGATCGCGGCAAAATGCCCGACGGATAGCAGAAACCCGGCCAGGATTTGCCAACTGGTGCCGAATGGGGTCGTGCCGGGCAGCCAGTCCAGCTCGTACAACCCGGCCACGCCGAAAATCACCACCGCCGCCAGCATCGCCAGCAGCGCGGGAACGCCGAACACCCAGGTCGGGCTGAGCATCAACAGATAGCGCAAATGCCGCCAGCCATCGCGCCACGGGCGCAGATGAGGCGGGCGATCGCGCATGTCGAGCGACAGGGTGGCCGGAACCTGGTCGATCCGCATAGCGCGCAGGCTGGCCTTCACGACCATCTCGCTGGCGAATTCCATTCCCGATGACGACAGGCCGCAGTCGAGAAAGGCCTGCTTGCGAATCGCCCGGATGCCGCAATGCGCGTCTTCGATGCCCGACCGAAAGAACAGGTTCAGCACGCCGGTCAGTGCCGGATTGCCGATATAGCGGTTTTTCCAGGGCATCGCGCCCTGGGCGATGCCACCCTGGAAGCGCGAACCAATGCATAGGTCGGCGCCGTCGATCAGGCGGCCGATCATGGCCACGCCATCGCGAAAATCATAGCTGCCGTCGGCGTCACCCATCAGCAGGTAGCGCCCCGCCGCCGCCTGGCAGCCGCCGATCAGCGCCGCGCCATAGCCGCGCCGTGCCACCGGCGCTACCCGCGCGCCCAGGCTTTCGGCAAGTGCCTGGCTGCCATCCGTCGAGCCGTTATCGGCGATCACCACTTCGCCGGTCAGGCCATAACCGGCTTCGATCTGGGCCAGCGCGGCCCGCGCGTTGGCAATGCAATGCGGCAGGCTGTCGATTTCGTCGAGGCACGGCATGATCAGCGACACCGCCACGGCGGTATCCTTCGCCAGGATCGGCGGTCGTCCATTCACCGTATCGGTATCAGCTCCCATCATCGCACCCCTATCATTCACGCAGCCCCGGTTAACAAGAGCCGTATCGGGTATCGGTTTTTCCTGTTGTTTTTATCGCAGCCATTTCAGTGATTTGTATCGCGGGCTTTTTGCATCCTGCTTGCCGGAAAAGCCTTTTGCAATGGTGCTGCTTCCGGATCGGTTGCATCGAAAGCGCTATGGCTTATGTGCACAAGGTATCACTGCGATTATCCATCGCCGATGAAGCCGCAGAGCGCGCCAAATGCATCGAACCGCGATCGGGCTCGATCAAGCGCATTTTTGTCTGATTCAATAGCTTGATTTAAGTTGGGAACTGCGATGAAACTTCATCATGTAGCGTATACCACGAAAAACCTTGAGAAAAAGGCGTCCGAGCTTGCGGCACTCATGGGTTTCAAGCCGATAGCGGAACCCGTGTACGATCCTACCCAGCAAGTCCGGATCCAGTTCCTGGATATGGGTAACGGATCGCTGCTGGAGCTTCTCGAACCACACGACGACAAGAGCCCGGTGTCCAGGCACCTCAAGGCCGGCGGGGGGCTTTATCACATGTGTTATGAAGTCGAAGACATCGTGGGGACATTGGACCGGCTCCGCAACAGCGGCGAGGCCATCGTCGTGTGCGAACCCGTGGCGGCGCCCGCCATCGATAATCGCCGCGTGGCGTTCGTGGTGACATTGAGCCGCGATCTGATCGAATTCGTGGAGGCGGAATAACCAGGCGACGAATCGCCAATGGCATAGCGGCAACCGAGCCAGGCGAGACAGCCAGGGCGACTATTTAAAGCTGGTGCGGACGGCGGGACTCGAACCCGCACGAGCCAAGCTCAAGGGATTTTAAGTCCCCTGCGTCTACCATTCCGCCACGTCCGCAAAGCCGCGCCTGGGCGCCTCTGGCAGAAGCGGGCGACCAGGGCAACATTGCGATTCAAGGGTGTGCGGGGATCTGGCTCAGGCCGGAGCGAGAAACGGCTGCTGTCGAGAACCGGAGCGCAGCGGCCGTTGGAGCCGCGAGCACCGGCAACCCAAAGCGATCCCGCAGCAATCGCCTCGAACAAAAAGCAAGAGGTCGTTGCAGCCCGGCATGGGCCAAATACGCGCGCGCCCTAAACGTTGAGGCGCTCACGCATTTCCTTGCCGGGCTTGAAGAACGGTACGCGCTTGCCCGGCACTTCCACCGCATGGCCGGTGCGCGGATTGCGACCCTTGCGGGCATCGCGATCACGCGTCGAAAAAGCACCGAATCCGCGCAGTTCCACCCGACCACTTTCGGAAAGCCGCTGCCCGATTTCATCGAAAAAAATGTCGGCGACCTGCTCGATATCGTCGGCGCGCAGCTCAGGATTTTCCTTGGCCAGCGCCAGTAATAGTTCGGATCTAATCATCGTAAAACTCCCAAAGGCAGAATTCCGGCCCAGCCTACTGCCAGACTCGATTGTCGAAAAGGACCGCATATTGCTATCAAAAATTAAATTTACCGAGTTTCTGAACTACCAGATCGTTGTGAGTAATGCAATCCTGGTCTTTTTTATTTTGTATTATTTCTTCAATACGTCCAGCTTTTCCATGCTTCTAGGTATTAATACGGACTAGCTTTATCCGTTTAACCGGATTCGGGACATACTAAAGAGACTCTGTTTTTTGCGCGATTCTGGCCGAAGAAACAAGTTTCTACGGCAATCGACACGCTTTAGTATCATCGACGCCGCGTTTCCCGTCGGCTCAGGACCGCGTCGGAATGATCACGCCAAGCTTTTCTCCTGTCGCACCGGTCGCTGCGTCAGCCCGTGGCTCTATCGATAGCGGCTGGTTCGGTCATCCGCGTCCGCTGGCGCGGCTGTTCACCACCGAGATGTGGGAACGCATGGGCTTTTACGGCATGCGCGCTTTGCTGACGCTGTACCTCACCAAGCATTTTGTGCTGGGCGACCGCGCCGCTACCGGGCTGTTCGGCGGCTTTTCCGCATTGGTGTACCTCACCCCGCTGGTCGGCGGGTTGATTGCCGACCAATATCTCGGCTCGAAGCGGTCGGTGCGTTTTGGCGCGGCGCTGATGGCGCTGGGCTATTTCGCATTGGCGATCGGTGGCTCTCCGACTCGGTCATCAGTTACCTTTGATAGTGTCCAACACCCTGTAATGTCAACACATTTTCACGATGGCCCGACTAGCGCCAGCGACGACAGCCGCCAGATCGTCGATCACGGCCGGCAACTGGCGCTGCGCAGCAACAGCGACGGCAGCCTGACGATTTCCACCTTCGATGGTCGCATCGTTCGGCAACTCGGCAAAGCCAGCTTCACCGAAACCAGTTACCCCGACCCGACGATGGTGGCGATCCTGTTGACCGCGCTGGCGATGATCTGCATCGGCAACGGCTTTCTCAAACCCAATATCTCGACGATGGTCGGCGCGCTCTACGCCCAGGGAGACAGCCGCCGCGATGCAGGGTTCACGATATTCTACATGGGCATCAATCTCGGCTCGATCCTGGGCCAGTTCCTGTGTCCGCTGTTCGCCGACTGGCTGGGCTGGTGGGCCGGCTTCGGCATCGCCGGGATCGGCATGGTGATCGCCTTCCTGCTGATCAGCTATCACGGCGGGCGGCTCGACGGGGTTGGCGATACGCCAGCGCGGGAAGGCGGCGATCGCGCGTGGCTGATCTATGGCGGCGCGGTGCTGGCGATCCCGCTCGCCTATCTGCTGTTCGTCAATTTGATGGCCGCGCCCGAGCCGGCCGCAGGCAGCGGCTTTGCCGGATATCTGCTGGCGCTGCCGTTGATGGCCAAGCTGCTGTTCGGCACGTTCATCCTGGGCGTGCCGGGCATCCTGGGCTGGTCGGCGCTGAACGGCAGCCGGCAGGAGCTGCAGATGATGATCGCGGCGATGGTGCTGATCATCTTCAACGTGGTGTTCTGGACGCTGTTCGAACAGGCCGGATCATCGCTGACGCTGTTCGCCGACCGCAACACCGATCGCTCGGTGTTCGGCCTGTTCACCATGTCCGCGCCGCAGACGCAGAACTTCAACTCGCTGTCGATCGTGGTGCTGGCGCCCGTGCTGAGCGCGCTGTGGGGATGGCTGGCAAAACGGGGCCGCGAACCGTCGATCCCGATCAAATTCGCGATGGGATTGATCGGGGTGGGCGGCGGTTTCCTGTTCCTGGTGCTGGGCGCGCAATTCGCCGGGCCGGATTTCAAGGTCGGATTGTGGTGGCTGGCCGGGCTTTACGTCATCCACTCGGTCGCGGAACTGTGCATTTCGCCGGTCGGGCTGTCGATGATTACAAAACTGTCGCTGGCGCGCGTCGTCGGCCTGATGATGGGGGTGTGGTTCCTGTCGATGGCGGTGGCGGAATATGTCGCCGGGGTAGTCGCGCAACTGGGCAGCGTGGCCACGGTGGGAGGCCAGGTCACCGATCCAAGGCTCAGCCTGGCAACCTACCTGCATGTATTTACCGGGATCGGCTGGGCGGCAGTGGCGATCGGCGCGAGTCTGCTGGCGCTGGCCGTGCCGATCCGGCGGTTGATGCATGGCGTGACCTGACAACACGGAGTGGTATATGATCGATCCGTTGATATCCCTAATCGCGGCGAGCGTCGCCTTTGTCGGGCTGCATTTCGCCATGTCGCATCCCTTGCGAAAGGGGTTGGTGAAGGCGATAGGCGAACCCGGTTTCGCGGTGCTCTATTCGCTGGTTTCGTTTGTCACGCTGGGCTGGATGGTCTGGGCATTTCGCGCGGTGGGCATGCAGGAAGCGCCACTGTGGGATGGCAGTAACGATGCGATCTGGATTGTTGCCTGCATCCTGACGGTCCTCGCGCTGGCGCTGCTGCTGGGATCGCTGCGCGGCAACCCGGCGCTGCCGCAAGTAAAGACCGACGCGATAGCCTCGGCGCAGGCCAGGGGCGTGTTCGCGGTCACTCGCCACCCGATGATGTGGAGCTTCGCGCTGTGGGCGGTGTCGCACATGCTGGTCGCGCCGCAACCCCGCACGCTGGTGCTGGCCGGCGCGATCCTGGTGCTGGCATTGGTCGGCGCGCATCTGCAGGACCGCAAGAAAGCGGTGCTGCTGGGCACGGCCTGGACCGATTGGGAAGCGCGAACGAATTACTGGCCGCGACTTGGCGCGCTGGGGCAAGTGTCGCCGCTGCTGTGGGCTGGTGCCGTGCTGGCTTGGCTGGCAATTACCTGGGCACATATACCGCTGGCCTATGTGCCTGCGGGGGTTTGGCGCTGGGTGGGTTGAGTGGAGGCATGGTTTGGAATGGAACGCACCCCGACCAATGAACAACCATCTGCCAGTGATTTGGGGCAGCCGACATCAGCCGGCACCCGCCTTGTAGCTATCGCTTCAGCCTGCCAAAGCAGTCCTGATAGATCAGGCGTAGGACGCATGGCAAAGCCACTAGCGCCCATACAGTCCGGTATTTTCTAGTCTAAATGGGTGTGTCTATGGCGGCTTTGCTAGCGACCTGTGTGGTGACCTGGGCCCGCACTCCCCCATTCCAGCCTCGTTCCACCGCAGCGCTTTCAGCACGGTCGCGGCGATATCCGGCGCTTTCAGCCGGGCGGTGTCGTATTGCCTGCCGAGGCTGTCGTGTTCCTGGAAAATCGTCTTTGGCAGGCGACATTTTGCCATGCCGCAGGCGTAGCGCAGAGTGCTGGTTCAAGCGGGGCGAACGGGGCCAAAGATTATGATCCTCGGCCCCGTACAAAATAATTTAGGCGTGGTTCAAGCGGTAGGTACGGACTGCTGGACGCTTGCGCATCGAGTAGCCGACCAGGCCAAAGCCAGCAAGCATCAGCGCCCAGCTGGCTGGCTCGGGAACGGCCGCGACCGCAATGTCACCGCGGCCCAGGACGGAATCCGGCGAATATACATAAAAACCGTAAATGTCGCCGGCGGCCAGGACCAAGGAGACCGTACCACCGCCTGAATAGCCTGGAACGGAAGTATCCGGCGAAAGCTGAAACAGGGTACCGTTGATGGTATAGCCTGCAGGATCCCATTGCGACCCGCAACAATCATTGGTCGTATAGTCATAGTTGAAAGTGAGGGTTTCTGCGGTGTCGGCCGTATCGGTAAACGTGGTGAGAGATGCCCCGACGGCATTGTCGGCGCCAAATAAATCGTACCCGCTATTATTGACGATGAGATAGCCATCGCCACCGTTGGAGCTCGCAAATGTAAATGCCGCATGCGCCGGCGTAGATAGCGCCGTTGCGGCTGCTGCAAGAATCGCGATTTTAAGAATGGCCTTTTTCATTTTTCTCTCCACAACTGCGATTTTATATTTGACGCGAGACTAACAACAACAGCATTTTTCTCGCGCATCCCCTACACAGCAATGTTCGTGCCAATAGTAAATATCTTTATAATTCATATACTTATATAGATTTGAAAGTATAAACAGTATAATTGTGTAATCGCCAGTGACACTCAAGCGAGAATAGCTTGGGGGTTATACAGATACTATATTGGACCTTTTGATCGTTTAGAACAAAAAGATCATTGCTCCCAAGCGCGAGTCAGCTATTGAATTGACCGCCATGTCAGCCAAATTTCGACCTGCTGGCAGTGAGGCAGCGGAAACGACGATCACCGCGCAGGCCTTCGAGCCAGACGCGATCAGACGGCATCGCGTCATGCTCTAGAATCTTGTTTCGCGTGATTAATCACGAATCGATTGCCGGTTTGACCCCGCTTTAAGCTCGCATGTCCCCGATCCCGGTTTCGTTCCACCGCAACGCCTTCAGCACGGTCGCGACGATAT
>CAZZYX010000099.1:0-13003 GCA_964658485.1 uncultured Acetobacteraceae bacterium
GATCAAGTCCGATGCGGCCCATCGCCAGAGATACTCCGGGTTTATTTTCCAGGCCGGTCAGCCCGAAAGGGTGCGCGAAGAATTTGCCGCGGCAATCGGGTTCGAGCCTGCGGACTTCGCCGGCCTGGCAACATCACGCCAGTCTCCCGTGCCAAGCGAGCAGACTGCCAGCCATAGCCCCGATGCCAGCAAGCGAGGACTCCAATGACAATCGGCATTCGCCAAAGCGTTCAAGCAGATGGCTTCAACCACGGTAAATTGCCCATTCCGGCTGCGTCGCGGATCGGCCCGTTCGTGGCCAGTGGAAACATATTCGGGTATGATTTTGCCGAAGGCAAGCACCCCGATGGTGCGGCCGAGCAATGCGCGCTGATGTTTGGTCATCTTCGCGAGGTCGTGAAGGCCGCCGGCATCACTTTGGAGGACATCATTAAGATGACGGTGTACCTGCGCGACGAATCGGTCCGGGCTGTCGTGGACCAACATTGGCTCCTCGCTTTTCCCGATACCAATTCGCGTCCGGCCCGGCAGACTATAGTCCAGACGACGATGCCGGCAAAAAGACTGATTGCTTGCGATATACTTGCCATCGCTTCCGACTTTAATCAATATTATCCGAGCGTTGGAGCGGCTGCCCAAATCCCGGAGCGCCGCTCTGAATGACTTCTTCCTAACGGCAGATCGGATCTTATGCAGAGAACCTTGGATTCGCGTCAGCGTCATGGCACCACGATAGACGGTCTGCCCCTGCCTCGCCGGCTTATGGCGATCGCCGCCCTGTGTCTCGGCACCGCGCTCACCATCATCGATGGCGCAGTCGCGAACATCGCGTTGCCCACAATCGCGCGTGATCTGCACGTTGGTGGATCGGCCGTCGTACTGGTCGTCACTGTGTATCAGGCGGTGCTGGTGATGAGTCTGCTGCCCTTCTCCGCACTGGGGGACAGGATCGGGCTGAAGCGGCTATACCAGATCGGCCAGATCATCTTCACCGTGGCCACGGCGCTGTGCTTCTTCGCCAAGAGCTTACCGTTCCTGCTGATCGTCCGCGCCGCGCAAGCGCTGGGCGGGGCCGCGGCGCTGAGCGTGATGTCGGCGCTGATCCGCAGCATTTATCCGTCCAACCAACTCGGACGCGGGTTAGGCTTGAACAGTGTGACGGTGTCTGTTGCCGCGGCGCTGGCGCCCACCGTCGGTGGCGCGATCCTTTCGGTGGCGCCTTGGCCCTGGGTGTTTGCGGCGGGCTTGCCGCTTGCGCTACTCTCGCTTCTGCTCGGAAAATACGGCTTGCCTGACGTAATGCCGCGCGATGTAGGGTATGACGGTCTTGGGGCCTTCTACTGCGCGCTGACGTTCGGAGTCTTTATTTTCGGGCTGGAAGCGGGCGTGCACGGCGGACCCGTAGTGATCGTCGCGGCGGTATTGGGCAGTGGCGTTCTGTTCGCCTTTGCCTTCGTCCGCCACGAACTGCGCCAAACGCATCCAATCATGCCGGTCGATCTGCTGGCTCGTCCTGTGTTAGCGCTATCGATCGTGGGGGCATTAGCCGCGTTCATGGCCTCGATGGTGCTTCTGCTATCGCTCCCGTTCCGGCTCCAGCATGGCTATGGCTTCGCTCCCGCCAAGATCGGGGCGATGATCGCGCCCTGGCCGCTCGTGACTATGTTCGTCGCCCCGCTGGCGGGCACACTTTCGGACAAGGTGTCCGCCGGCCTTCTCGGCGGCATCGGCATGGCGATCGCGACGGTCGCGTTGGTCGCCTTGGCTCTTTTGCCCGCCCATCCGGACTATTTTGATATCGCGTGGCGGATGGCGCTGTGCGGCAGTGGCTTTGGGCTGTTCATATCGCCCAATTCGCGGCTGGTTGTGGGTTCCGTTCCGCGCGAGCGGGCGGCGGCGGCGGGCGGCCTTATCTCGACGACGCGACTGGTCGGCCAGACGCTCGGTGCGACGACGGTGGCAACGCTGCTCGCTCTCGGGCTCGGTGAAGGCATGGTGCCGCCGTTGGTCGCCACTGGTCTCGCTTTGATCGCCGGGGTGTGCAGTGTCACACGACTCAACCCCACCCTGCGCCGGCACGACGTGGTCCGGGGCCGGTGATCGGGGCAGTCCATTATCGGATTGAGTTTCCAATGACATGACCCCCGTTTTTTCCTCCAGTTGAAGCTAGAGTCCGGCCCCGGAAAGGGACGGACAGATGAAGCGGCAGCAGTTTACGGAAGAGCAGATCATCGGCATCCTGAAGGAAGGCGACGCGGGCGCGGTGGTGACGCAAGCGCGCTGTCGGCGCGCGGCCGCCGACCCCGGTGCTGGCGCTACCAATCAGCGCTGGAGCCTGGACTTCGTCAATGATCAGATGGCCACGGGTCAGCGGTTCCGTATGCTCAACATCGTCGATGACATGACGCGGTAGTGCTTGCGGGCGGTGTTCGACACGTCGATCTCAGGTCTCGGGGTGGTGCGCGAACGGGCGGGTTTAGACCCGTCGGTTGCTTGGCCCGCGCTCCTGCGCGCCGAAAACGGTCGGTCTCTGGTTGCCGCTGGATGAAAGACGGGGGTCACGTCGCCCGATCGAATCCGAACACGACCCGAACATGGTCTGTTTTGGGATTTCAGGGAACAGGGATCACCCTTAACCCTTGAAAAACTGGAGCGGGCGAAGGGATTCGAACCCTCGACCCCAACCTTGGCAAGGTTGTGCTCTACCACTGAGCTACGCCCGCTCGGACGTTCGGCCTTGACGCGCTAGGGCATCGGGCCGGGGGAGGGGCGCCATTAGCAACGGGTCCATGACCCGGCAAGCGGAAAGTTTCAGTATCGCGCCAAGCGTGCAATATCCGACGGTTGGCGCTGCGAATAGCGCTTTCACCCTTCACAAATCCGCGGCAATGACCACATGGACACATGCATCGGCAAGTGATGGAGTTTCGCATTGGCAAGCCTTGGTCTGAATCTCGACGAACAGAAGGCAGTCGATCGTTTTCGCAAGACCGTCGTCGAGCCCTCGATGCACAGCTTGGTCGTCCTTGATTTCTGGGCGGAATGGTGCGGGCCATGCAAGGCGCTGACGCCGATGCTGGAGAAAGTCACTGCCGAATACGCCGACAAGGGCGTCGTGCTGGTCAAGATCAATGTCGACGAAGACCAGTTCATTGCTGCGCAGTTCCAGGTCCGCTCGATACCCACTGTATATGCGATGTTCCAGGGTCAACCCGTGGCCGATCTCACCGCGGCGCGCAGCGAATCGCAGCTCAAGGGGTTGCTCGATCAATTGCTGGCCAAGCTGCCGTTGCAGCCAGACGAAGTAGAGGCTGCGCCTGATATCGTGCCGCTGCTGGAAATGGCCGAAGAGCTCATGGCCGGCGGCGAGTTCGAGCGCGCGGCGGGAGTGTTCTCGCAAATCATCGAGATCGCGCCGGAACAGCCCGCACCGCACGCCGGGCTGATCCGGGCGTTGACCCTGGCTGGCGAGGTTGTGGAAGCCCAGGCCGTGTTCGAAGCATTGCCGGCGGAAATTACCGCCGACCCCGCGGTCGAGCGCGCTCGGTTGGCGCTGGAATTGGCCAAGGATGCACCCGAAGCCGGGGAACTGGCGCAATTGCGCGCTGCTTCCGACGCCGATCCCGCGGACATGGCTGCGGGCCTGGCCTATGCCAGCGCCGCCTTTGCCAGCGGTGACCGCGATGCGGCGGCGGACCGCCTGCTGGCGATGATCGCCGCCGACCGGGACTGGCATGAGGGCGCCGCCAAGGCCAAGTTGTTGCAGATGTTCGAGGCAATCGGGCTGGAAGATCCCTGGGCATCGGCGACCCGGCGCAAGCTGTCCACGATCCTGTTCGGCTGACGCAAGGCATGGACGGCAAGCGCATATCGATTTTTCCACTCGTGGGGGCCGTGTTGTTTCCCGGCCTGCAATTGCCGCTGCGCATCTTCGAGCCGCGCTATTGCGCCATGATCAGCGACTCATTGTCGCGCGACCGACGGATCGGCATGATCCAGCCACAGCGTTCGCGCGAAGGCGCGCCGCTGTATCAAATCGGCTGCCTGGGCCATATCGGCGAGGTCGAGGCGCTGGAAGACGGTCGCTATAACGTCATATTGAAAGGCGAGACCCGGTTTCGCGTGCTACGCGAATTGATCGTGCCCACACCGTTTCGCCAGATCGAGGGGGCAATCATCCCGGAAAGCGACGGCCAAGTTCTGGCGTCTGTAGAACGCGCGATGTTCGAACGCGAGGCCCGGCGCTTTGCCGACGCGCAGGGCTATCAGGTCGACTGGAATCAGGTGACCCGGCTTGACGATGCCTCGCTGATCAACGGCGTATCGCAGATCGCGCCTTTCGACGCGGCGGCGAAACAGGCGCTGCTGGAATCGGACACTATTTCCGGGCGTTGCGAATTGCTGGTGCAGTTGATGCAGTTCTTTGGCCGCAGGGACGGCGATGATGGCCAGGCGACCATGCAATGATGGGCCGCAGGCGTGACTTTCCCTCCCTTGGACGGGATTTTAACGCAGCACGCCGCGTACTCCGTCGATCACGTATTGCACTGCCAGCGCCCCCAGCAGCACCCCCAATACGCGAGTAATCACACCTTCGACCCGAGTGCCGAGCAGTCGCATCAGCGGGCCTGCCGCGGCGAGAGCGGCGAGCGTCAGCACCATGACGGAAGATAACGCCGCCAGCACCACCAGCTTGCCGTCCCACCCGGTCGTGCGCGCCATCAGCAGCATCACCGTAGCGATCGATCCGGGGCCGGCCATCATCGGCATCGCCATGGGAAAAACGGCGATATCCTCTACCGGCTGTGGCTCGTGCAGGACTTGTTCGACCCGTTCCTCGCGGCGCCGGGTGCGCTTTTCGAAGACCATTTCCAGCGCGATCAGGAATAGCATCATGCCGCCGGCGATACGAAATGCATCCAGCTCGATATGGAGGCCGGCCAGCAACTGGATGCCGACCAGCGCGAAGGTCAGCAGGATCACCGATGCCACCAGTGTGGCCCGCACGGCGATGGCAACCGCCTCGCGGTGGCTGGCGCCACTGACCAGCCCGGCGAAAATCGGCGCGCAGCCCGGCGGGTCGATCACCACGAACAGCGTCACGAATGTGGAAAAGAACAGGTCCAGCACGGCTCAGGCGCCCGGCGCAGCGATGGCGTGCAGCACTTCGTGCATCAGGCCATCGCGCTTGAGCCGCAAGACGAAGCTGCGACCGCCGTCGGCGGCGGGGGAGGTATCCCATTGCAGGGTGGCGTCGTCGGACTGGCCGGACAGATAATCGGGCATGGGCGCTTTGCCATGCGCCGGGGATGATGGTGCGATCGTGTTCGCCGCTGCGCGCGCATGCCGCACCGGGCAGTCGGCGACGCCGGCGCTTATCATATCGGATTCGGGCGCCGGTATTCGGGGCGAGCCGTGCTCTGCCAGCACCCATTTGTAGCCGCCGCCTTTTTGCCGCTGCCAGACCGTGACATACCAGCCGGACGCGGGACCGTGCAGCCATTCGCCATGCGTCAGGGCCACGCTGCCATCACAGCTCATCCAGAGCTGTCGGGTATGCCATTGCACGGCCAGTTTCGGGTCGGCGTGCGCGATATATTGGGTCACGCGCAGCGGTTCCGGGGCAAAGATCTGGGCGTTCGGCGCGGCGGTCGCGCGGATGGCGGCGGTCATGCCTTTGGCGGCACTCAACGCGGTGAAATTGCTTTCGGCGGCGATGATGTCGGCGGGCTCGGCAAAGCCCGCCGGCGGGCTGCGCTTGGCGGCCACTGGTGTCGCCGCCACGGCCAGCCCGACGGCCATGGCTATGCCCATAGCGCGCATCAGATCAGGTCCGCCGCCAGCGGCAGGCCGGCGTGGGCATAAGCCGCAACCAGCGTATTGCGCAGCAGCACGGCGATGGTCATCGGGCCGACCCCGCCGGGAACCGGGGTGATTGCGCCGGCGACCGCAGCCACGCCGATGTAA
The DNA here is from genome assembly GCA_964658485.1 of uncultured Acetobacteraceae bacterium. Lineage (GTDB taxonomy): Bacteria > Pseudomonadota > Alphaproteobacteria > Sphingomonadales > Sphingomonadaceae > Novosphingobium. The sequence continues at coordinate 5,968 of CAZZYX010000099.1, forward strand.
TCGACATCGCCCACCAGCCGGGTTTTTCCGTCACCGGCGGGAATGCGGTTGATGCCGACGTCGATCACCGTGGCGCCTGGCTTGATCCAGTCCGCCTTGACCATTTCGCGCCGGCCGACGGCCGCGACGACGATGTCGGCGCGCCGCACGACTTGGGGCAGATCGCGGGTGCGGCTGTGCGCCATGGTCACCGTGCAATTTTCGCGCAGCAGCAATTGCGCCATCGGCTTGCCGACCAGGATCGAGCGCCCGATCACCACCGCCGCCATCCCCGACAGATCTCCCAACCTGTCCTTGAGCAACATCAGGCTGCCCAGCGGAGTGCAGGGTACCAGCCCCGGCAGGCCCAGCGCCAGCCGTCCGGCACTCACCGGGGTCAGCCCGTCGACGTCCTTGGCCGGATCGATCGCCGCGACGACTGCCTGCTCGTCAAGATGAGCGGGCAACGGCAACTGCACCAGGATGCCGTCTACCGCAGGGTCGCTATTCAATTGCTCGACCAGCGCGATCAGCGCCTGCTGCGACGTGGCGGCCGCCAGCTTGTGCTCGAAACCGGCCATGCCACAGGCCAGCGTCTGCCTGGCCTTGTTGCGCACATATACTTCGCTGGCCGGATCTTCGCCGACCAGCACCACTGCCAGCCCGGCCTGGCGACCTGCCTGTTCGGCGAATGACAATGCCAGGGTAGTGACGCGCGCGCGCAGTCCCTCGGCGAAAGCCTTACCGTCGATTATGCCAGCCAGACTCACGAAAAATTCATGGCGCGACAGACACCATCGCCAGGTGAACCAGGATTTTCTGCAGCACCGTCAGCCCGATGATCAACACCATCGGCGAAAAATCGATCGTGCCGGTATTGGGCAGCAATCGGCGCACCGGTCGCAAGATCGGATCGAGCAGCGCATTCACCGCTTTCCACACCGCCGCCACGAATTCGTTATGGGTGTTGACCACATTGAACGTGATCAGCAGGCTCAGCACGAATTGCACGATCACCAGCATCACCACGATGTTGATGAGGTAAGTGATGATATCGACGAGCATTAACAGCACAGGCGGGTCCTTCCCAGCGAAGCGGCTTGCCTAGCCAAAGGCCGCCGGAAGAGCAACCGAAGCGCTTCCGACTGCGCCGGGTTACTCCATTTGGATCAGCGTACCGGCACCGCGCGAAGTGAATATTTCCAGCAGCATCGCATGCGGCACCCGGCCATCGAGCACCACCGCCGCCTCGCAGCCCGCCTCCACCGCACGCACGCAGGTTTCCAGCTTGGGAATCATCCCGCCCTGGATGGTGCCGTCCCGTCGCAGTTTTTCTATATCCGCCGGGGTCAGCCGGGTCAGCAAGCGCTTGTCGGCATCGAGCACCCCGGTCACGTCGGTCAGCAGAAACAGGCGTGAGGCGCCCATCGCCGCCGCGATGGCGCCGGCCATGGTGTCGGCATTGATGTTATAGGTTTCCCCGTCCAGTCCGACGCCGATCGGGGCGATCACCGGGATCATCCCCGCCGCGCAGATGGTATCGATGACCGTCAGGTCGGTCACTTCGGGATCGCCGACGAAGCCCAGGTCGAGCGCTTCCTCGATCAGGCTTTCCGGATCGCGGACGGTACGGGTCAGCTTGTGCGCGGTGATCAGCCCGCCGTCCTTGCCCGAAATGCCGATCGCCTTGCCGCCGGCGCGGGAAATCCAGCTGACCAGCTCCTTGTTGATCGCGCCCGACAGCACCATTTCGGCGATTTGCGCGGTGGCCTTGTCGGTCACGCGCAGGCCATCGACGAACTGCGAGACCACTCCCAGCTTTTTCAGCATCGCGCCGATCTGCGGGCCACCGCCATGCACCACTACCGGATTGATCCCGACCGCCTTCAGCAGCACCACGTCTTCGGCGAAATCGCGCGCAAACGCCGGATCGCCCATGGCATGGCCACCATATTTGACGACGAAGGTCTTGCCGGCATAGCGCTGGAGATAAGGCAAGGCCTCGACCAGCGTTTCAGCCTTGGCGAGCAGCACGGGATCACGATCGTAAGCCATCGGCAGGCCTCTAACGCCACCGCCGGGGAAATGAAGCGTTTTATGCCGCACCGTTCATTCGTCGCCCAGCAGGTCCTGGATCCTGGCCATTAATCCCTGGATGCGTGTCGCCGCCTCGGAAAAGGTTTTGACGTCCTCGCGATTGTTGTTGCCGCGCGCCTCTTTCACCGCTTCGACATAGCCTTCGTGATCCGCTTCGAGGGCATCGACCAGCATTTCGGCTTCATCGTCAGTCAGGGTCAGTTGCAGGGTCCGGGCCGCCGGCATGGCGACCGTTTTTTTGGTGGGAGTCTTGGACATGCGTTTTCCATTCGGCAAAGTGGAATTGATAAGGTCGGTGGGAAGATCATTCTCGCCGGCGCCACCGCGTTCAATGATCGATCAGGGCGCTGGTTTCATTAATTCGCGCACGAACGGGATCAGGCCGGTCTGCCGCGCCCGCCGCATCCGTTCGGCGGTGAGGATATGGATCACCTTGTCGAAACAGGCGTCGATATCGTCATTGACGACGACGTAGTCATACCCGTCCCAATGGCTGATTTCCGCCTGCGCGCGTTCCATGCGGCTGTTGATCGTGGCCGGGCTGTCAGTGCCGCGCCCGATCAGGCGGCGGCGCAGTTCGTCGATGCTGGGTGGCAGCAGGAACACGCGGACGACATCGGTTTCCATCTTCTGGTAAAGCTGCTGCGTCCCCTGCCAGTCGATGTCGAACAGGAAATCCTGGCCCAGCCGCAACCCGGCCTTTACCTGCGCCTTGGGCGTACCATAGTCGTAGCCGAACACCTGCGCCCATTCCAGCAGCTCCTGCTCCTGGACCATGCGCTCGAACGCGGGTTTGCTGACGAAGCGATAATCGCAACCGTCGGCTTCGCCCGGACGTATCGGCCGGGTGGTGCATGATACCGACATCGCGATATCGCTGTCATGTTGCAACAGCCGCCGCGCCAATGTCGTCTTGCCGGTGCCCGATGGCGAAGACAGGATGAACATCAGGCCGCGCCGATGCAGAGTGTCCGATGATGTCATGCCGCAGTTCGATACAGGCAGGCGCTTCGGCTCACGAGCCCATCATCGACGAAACCTGCCGAGACCACCCGCCGAGCGCCTTGCCTTGCGGCGGTCGTGCAGCGCCTTGGCGATCAAGCCACCACTGACCAGGATGGCGCCGGGGACCGACCGGGTTGCCAGGCGCAACAAGGCCGCACCGGCAATGCGCTTACCCAGCGAAGGCTTTGCCGGCGGCTCATTGGCAGGCAATATTTCGTCCTGAACCAGCGGATCGGCAGACAGGCGATTGATTGCCTGTTGCAACAGCCGGGGTCCATGCTCGCGGGCGATCTGGGCAATGACACGCTTATCCACCGCCGTATTCTCCCCAAATTTCACTTTTTCCGGCCAAAATCTACGGAGACGACGTTCGAACCGTCATCGCTGGCGGCAGCGGGTTTTGGCTCGGCACCTTCAGGCGAATCATTCTGGGCATCGTCGTGCGGTTCGTGCGGCAATTCGCCGCCGGCCGACTGGAATTGCAGGCCGAAATCAACCGCCGGATCGACGAACGCCGTAATCGCGGCGAACGGGATATTCAATTTGGACGGGATCTGGTTGAAACTCAGGCCAACCGAAAACCCCGTGTCTGTGACCTTCAGTTCCCAGAACTTGTTCTGGATCACGATCGTCATTTCATCGGGGAAGCGCGCGCGCAACTGCGCCGGTATCGCTACCCCCGGCGCGCCGGTCTTGAAGGTGATATAGAAATGGTGATTGCCCGGCAGATCGCCGCCGGTTGCCTCGACCTGGCCGAGCACCCGGCCCACCACGGCGCGCAGCGCTTCCTGCACGATTTCATCATAAGGGATCAGGCTGTCGGTCGTATCGGTCATGGCGAGCATCAAGTGGCGTCGGCAAGCGGGCGGGTCAAGGTGCGATTGTTGTACTATTTAGTTTTGTGCGACCGAACACCTGTCCGTGATGAAGCGGGCGCGCGCCACCGGACTGGACAATTGGCGCCGGTTTTCTATAGGGCCACAGCATGCGTATTGCCGAAATCGCTCGCAAGACTCACGAAACCGATATTGCCGTCGCAGTCAATCTCGACGGCACCGGCGCCTATGACGTGGCCACCGGCATCGGCTTCCTGGACCATATGATCGAGCAGTTTGCACGACATTCGCTGATCGACATCACCTGCCGTATCAAGGGCGACCTGCACGTCGACCAGCACCACACCACCGAAGACAGCGCGATCGCCATCGGCCAGTGCATCGTCGCGGCGCTGGGCGACAAGGCCGGGATCGGGCGCTACGGCATGGCCTATTCGCCGATGGACGAGGTGCTGGCGCGCGTCGCCCTGGACATTTCCGGCCGGCCGTGGCTGGTGTGGAATGCCGCTTTCACCCAGCCCCGGCTGGGTGAAATGGACACTGAGCTGTTCCAGCACTGGTTCCATTCGATCGCCCAGGCGGCAGGCATCACACTGCATGTCGAAGTGCTGTACGGCCATAACAATCATCATATAATCGAAGGCATTTTCAAGGGCTTCGCGCGCGCCATGCGTACTGCGGTTGAACTCGATCCGCGCAAGGGCGGCGCAATTCCTTCCACCAAGGGCCTGCTGGGCGTCGGCTCGCTGAAAGGTTGAACGGTATGGCGGAGACGCTGGCATTGATCGATTACGGCGCGGGCAATCTGCATTCGGTGGCTAACGCGCTGCGGGCGGCGGGCGCCCCGGGCGTTTCGATCACCGCCGATCCCAATGTCGTTCGCGCCGCCGACCGCATCGTGCTGCCTGGGGTTGGTTCGTTCAAGGCTTGTGCAGAAGGGCTCCACGCGATCCCCGGTCTGGTCGACGCGATGACCGAGCGGGTCCTGGTTGGCGAGGCGCCGTTCCTGGGCATTTGCGTCGGCATGCAATTACTCGCCGACCAGGGCGTGGAACATGGCATCACCCCCGGCCTGGGCTGGATTCCAGGCGAAGTACGGCACATCGACATCGCCGACCCAGCGATCAAGATCCCGCACATGGGCTGGAACGATGTGGTGCCGACGCATCATGCCGAGGGCGACAGCCCGATCGAGCCGGGCGAGGCGTATTTCCTGCATTCGTACCATTTCGTGCCCGAAAGCGGCCGGCACATCGCGGCAATGACCGATCACGGCGGCGGCATCGTCGCGGCGGTGGCACGTGACAACATCATCGGCGTGCAATTCCATCCTGAAAAGAGCCAGTCTTATGGCCTCGAACTGCTCAGCTATTTTCTTGAGTGGAAGCCGTAAATGATTGTCTTTCCAGCCATCGATCTCAAAGGTGGCCAGGTCGTGCGCCTGGCGGAGGGCGATATGGCCCGCGCAACCGTCTATGGTGACGATCCCACGCATCAGGCGCTGCTGTTCGCCGAGGCGGGCGCGCAATTCCTGCATGTCGTCGATCTCGACGGGGCCTTTGCCGGCCACGCCCGGAACCGCGACGCGGTCGAGAGCATCCTTGCGGCTTTTCCCGGCCACGTTCAACTGGGCGGCGGCATTCGTACCCCGGTGGCGGTCGAAGGTTGGTTCGGCCTGGGCGTCAGCCGCATCGTCATCGGCACAGCGGCCCTCAAGGACCCCGATTTCGTCAGGGACATGGCCAGGGCCTTCCCCGGCGGGATCGTCGTCGCGGTGGACGCGCGCGACGGCATGATCGCAACCGAGGGCTGGGCGGAGATTTCCACCATGCCGGTGGTCGACCTGGCCCGCCGCTTCGAGGATGCCGGCGTCGCCAGCCTGCTGTTCACCGACATCGGCCGCGATGGCATGCTCAAAGGCTGCAACATCGAAGCCACCGTCGATCTCGCTCGCGCGACGCAACTGCCGGTGATCGCCAGCGGCGGCGTTGCCGGGCTGGACGACATCCACATCCTCAAGATTCACGCCGCCGATGGGATTGAGGGGGTCATTACCGGGCGGGCGTTGTATGATGGGCGGCTCGACCTGGCCGCTGCGATTGCCGTGGCAGAAAAGGTGTAACCCATGACCGTTCGCATCCGCGTCATCCCGTGCCTCGATGTCCGCGATGGGCGCGTGGTCAAGGGTGTCAATTTCGTCGATCTGCGCGACGCCGGCGATCCGGTCGAGCAGGCCCGCGCCTATGACGCAGCGGGCGCCGATGAACTGTGTTTTCTCGACATTTCCGCCAGCCACGAGGGGCGCGGCACGCTGCTCGATGTCGTCAGCCGGACCGCCGGGGTTTGTTTCATGCCGCTGACAGTGGGCGGCGGAGTGCGGAGCGCCGAGGATGCCCGCGACCTGCTGCTGGCCGGCGCCGACAAGGTCGCAGTCAACAGCGCGGCCGTGGAACGCCCCGAAGTGGTCGCCGAAATTGCCAGTCGCTTCGGCAGCCAATGCGTCGTCGCTTCAGTCGATGCGCGGCGCCAGGGAGACGGCTGGGAAATCTTCACCCACGGTGGCCGCCGCGCCACCGGCATCGACGCCGTCGCGCACGCGATCCGGCTGGCCGATCTTGGCGCGGGCGAATTGCTGGTCACCTCGATGGACGGTGACGGCACCCAGGGCGGCTATGACCTGGCGCTGACCCGCGCGATCGCCGACGCCGTGCGCGTGCCGGTGGTCGCCAGCGGCGGTGTGGGCACGCTCGAGCATCTGGTGGCCGGCGTCATCGAAGGCCACGCCAGCGCCGTACTTGCCGCCTCGATCTTCCATTTCGGCACGCATACCATTGCCGAGGCGCATGCCGCGTTGCGGGCGGCGGGACTGCCGGCGCGGGGTTGAAGGCCTCATGCCGCTTGACCCCGGTCCCCGATCGACGCAATCGCGAACATCATGAACAGCGCCGAACCCGCCGCGATGCCCACGCTGGCACGCCTTGAAGCCGTAATCGCCGCGCGTCGGGGTGGCGATCCCGAAACCAGCTATGTCGCGAAACTTCACGCCGACGGCTTCGGCAAGATCGCGCAGAAACTGGGCGAGGAAGCGGTCGAGACGATCATTGCTGCCTTGAGCGAAG
>CAZZYX010000100.1:0-12767 GCA_964658485.1 uncultured Acetobacteraceae bacterium
CCGCGCGGCCAGTCCCTCCCCCAGCGCGGCGAACAGGCGGGCCAGTTCCTGCCGCCATGGCTCGCCTGCCAGCACCGCGGAAAGTGCCGGACGCGCGGCGACATAGGCTTCAGCCGCCGCCAGCGGGTCGGACGCCGGCAGGATCGAGAAGGTCGCGATGAGCGGATGCGGACCGCGCGCCGGCCCTGCAAAACTCCGCGCCGCCAGATGCAGTCGCGCCAGCGCCACCCCCGCTGCATGGGCATGCCCGTGCGACAGGAACGGGGTCCACGATGGCCGATCGCGATAGAGGTCGAGGCCGGACGCCCGGCGATGCAGTTCGTAACACCAGTCGCCCTGCGCGATGGCGCCCGTCCCGTCGGTCGCCGCCATGACCTCGGGCACCGCCAGGCCGGCACACTGCAGATGGGCCATGAAACCATGCTCTTCGGCCAGCGCAATTGGTGTCCGCACCGAGCGATGATGGCGCTTGAGAAAGAATTCGCCATGGCTGGCCTGCACCAGCGCCGCCGCAGAAAAGGGGCGCGGCGAATGCCAGCGCAGCGCGATGAAGCACCCGGCTGCCGGGAACTGGCCAAGGATCGCTTCCGCCTCGCCGACCGTGATGGCCGGCCAGGTCGGTGCCTCCAGCGCCGTACCCATGCCATGCACGAGATGCACCGCGCCGTTCACGATCAGAATGCGCGCGACAGCGTCGCCACGACAGCGCGTCCGCTGCCCACGTAATAGGCCGGCGCCGTACCCGCGATGGTCGTGCCGTTGCGACCGGTGGTGTCCCGCGCGTTGCCGCTGATCGCCTCCACCCCCGACAGCACATGCGGGTTGGTGACATTGATCGCATTGAGGCGCAGGTCCATGCGCTGCGCGTCGATCAGTCCAGCCAGATGCACGCCGATCGACAGGTCCAGCGTGGCGTAGCCCTTGATGCTCTCGTCGTTCATGAAGGTGGCATATTGGCGCCCGACATATTTGAGCGCGCTGCTGCCAAACCAGCGCCCGTCGTCATAAGTGCTGCCCACGCCGAACTGGAACGTCGGACTCGCTACCGCGCGCTTGCCCTTCGTCGGCAGATAGTCGCCGTCGGCGGCCAGGTCGTCGTCCAGTCGCGCGTGCAAGTATTCACCCGAAAGATAGACGCTGATCCCCTTGGCCGGGCGATAGTCGATCTCGGCGTCCAGTCCGTAGGAGGTCTGGCTGCCGGCATTGATCGTCGAATTGACCAGCGCACCGCCATTGTAGATCACCGTCGCCAGCTGGCGGTTACAGAAATGATAGTGGAATGCGGTGAGCGCGGCCGACAGGTCCGGACCGATATAGCGATAGCCCAGTTCCTCGGAGACGGAATATTCGTTCTTGAGCGCCGTCGTCCCCACACCGTCGCGCAAGCCGCCGGTATAGCTGTCGAATAGCGTAAACTCGTCGGGTGAGCGGAAATTGGTGGTGATATTGGCGAACAACTGCTGCCGATCGTCCAGCTGGTAATGCACCGCCGCGCGGGGCAAAGCCGCAAAGCTGTCGAGGCGCACTTTCGCTTGCGGCCCCGGCAGGTAATTGGTGCCGTTGCGCAGCACGTCCACGCCCTTGAACCCGATATCGATCCCCAGGCGCTGCGTGACCGCGATGCTGTCCGCCAGGAAAGCCGCCTTGGTCACCGTGATCGTACGCTCGTTCTGATAAGCGAGCAGCCTGCCATCGGCGGTCCGGATCGCCTTGTTTTCATAGCCCCACTCATCGACGGGTTGGCCATCGGCGCCGATCGAGGTGTAGGACTGGGTGACGCGGTCGGTCCCGTAATCGAACCATAGCCCGGCGGTAATCCGGTGTGCGCCCGCCGAAAACGTGAGCTTGCCGACATCGCCGCCGCGAAACTGCCTGCCGGTATAGTTGCCGAGTACGGTGGCTACCCCGTCCGTGGCACCGGGCAGGGCGATTGGCTGCGCCAGCGCTTCGGTGCCGAGATAATTGCCGGTCGTAGTCAATTGCGTGCCATAGGGCGAATTGCCGTAGCCGAACTGAAGATAGGCGGTGCTGTCGAACGCCAGCCGTTCGCTCAGCTTCAGATGCATGGGGGCCGCAACATAGAAGTTGCGAAACGGGTCGCGATAGAGGCGCCAGTAATTGGTATCACCGGAGCTGTATTGCTTGTCGTAGTTGAAGCCGCGTCCGCTCGCCTGCCATTCGGCCAGCGTCGGGCTCGGATAACTCGATGTCTTGGCGTCATTGAAAGACAGCGCGATGCTGGCCCGGTTGCCGTCTCCCCATGCCTCCAGCAGTTTCGCATCGACATGCTGGCGCGTATCATAACCGGCACCGCGCCAATTGTCCGCGCGGTTGTTGGAGTAGGAGATGAACGCGCTGAGCCCGCTGGTGCCGATCATGCCGGTGTCGAACCGCACGAACCCGCGCCGTTCATGATAGGAGCCGAGCGAAAGATCGACCAGCGCCCCGCTGTGCGGCTTGGGATCGTCCAGCGACAGCGAGAGCAGGCCGCCGGCGGTTCCAACCACGGGCGAGTCGATATCGACCGCGCCCTGCGCCAGTGAAATCTGCCGCAAATTTTCGGCATCGGCGAACTGCGACGGATAGGCGTAGTAATAGCCGATGTCGTTCTGCGGGGCGCCCTCCATCAGCACGCCGATCTCGTCCTGGCCCAGTCCCCGCAGCGTCAGGCTGGAATTGATCGACAATCCGTAAGGATCGCTCGACGAGACATTGGCCCCCGGCAGCAGGTTGACCAGCTGGAACGCGTTCAGCGTCGGCGCCTGCTTGATGATGAAATCCGCCGAAATCGCGCTCACCCCCTTGGCTGCGGTCTGCGCCGGCAGTAGTCCTTCCGGATCGGGATGGCCGACGACCTCGATCGCCGGGCGATCCGAATCATCGGCGTCGACCCCGGCGTCGACTGTGGCGTCGACTGGGGCTGCGGCAGCCGAAGTCGAGGCCAGCAGCAATGCCGGCAGGGCCGTGCCCAGCGCCGCCTTGAATATAAAACCAACGAACATCGTCTCGTGCCCACTCCATCTGGAAGGACAACGGACTCTCCGCCAATCCTCCCTACGCCGGTATCAACCGGATCAGGTTCAGCGGGTCGTGGTCTGCTGACCACCTCTCAGCCGCGCATGAGCGGCCCCCCGGGATAGGAACACGCCTAGGCCGTCAGTCGCGATGTGGGAAGTGTTATAGTGCGCAAGCTGCCGCGAATGTGTCGGGCTTCGCTGCAATCGCCATGGCGCCTGCCTTGCGCCCTCCATCGCAACTGCTAAGGACTTTCGCATTCCATCCCGACGGAGCATGTATCGATGGCGAAGATCAAGGTAGCCAACCCCATTGTCGAAATCGACGGCGATGAAATGACCCGGATCATCTGGCAATGGATACGCGACCGGTTGATCCTGCCTTATCTCGACGTAGATCTCAAATACTACGATCTTTCGGTCGAAATGCGCGACCAGACCGCCGATCAGGTCACCATCGATTCCGCCAATGCCATCAAGCAATACGGTGTCGGCGTAAAATGCGCGACGATCACCCCGGACGAAGCCCGCGTCGAGGAATTCAGCCTTACCAAAATGTGGAAGTCGCCTAACGGCACCATCCGCAACATCCTGGGCGGCGTGGTTTTCCGCGAACCTATCGTCATTTCGAACATTCCGCGGCTGGTGCCGGGCTGGACCGATCCGATCGTCGTCGGCCGCCACGCGTTCGGCGACCAGTACAAGGCAACCGACTTTCTCGTCCCCGGCCCCGGCAAGCTGCGGCTGGTGTGGGAAGGCGACAATGGCGACCGCATCGATGAAGAGGTGTTCCATTACCCCTCGGCCGGCGTCGCCCTCGCGATGTACAACCTCGATGATTCGATCCGCGACTTCGCCCGCGCTTCGCTGAATTATGGCCTCGACCTGGGCTGGCCGGTTTACCTGTCGACCAAGAACACCATCCTCAAGGCCTATGACGGTCGCTTCAAGGACCTGTTCCAGGAGGTGTTCGACACCGAGGGCTTCAAGGAAAAATTCGCCGCCGCGAACATCACTTACGAACACCGGCTGATCGACGACATGGTCGCCTCCGCCCTGAAGTGGAGCGGCAAGTTCGTCTGGGCCTGCAAGAACTACGATGGCGATGTCCAGTCCGACATTGTCGCCCAGGGCTTCGGTTCGCTGGGCCTGATGACCTCGGTGCTGATGACCCCCGACGGCAAGACGATCGAAGCCGAAGCCGCGCATGGCACCGTTACCCGCCATTATCGCATGCACCAGCAGGGCAAGGCTACTTCGACCAATCCGATCGCCTCGATCTTTGCCTGGACCCGCGGGCTGATGTATCGCGGCAAGTTCGACGACACCCCCGATGTCGTGAAGTTCGCCCATACGCTGGAACAGGTCTGCATCGCCACCGTCGAAAGCGGCAAGATGACCAAGGATCTGGCGCTGCTGATCGGCCCCGACCAGAACTGGCTGACCACCGAAGGCTTCTTCGAGGCCATCGTCCAGAACCTGGAAATCGAAATGAAAGCCTGGGCCTGAACTCGGCGCCAAAGCCCTCTCCCCTTTCGGGGGGAGGGTCGGGACAGGGAGAGCCAGAGCGCCCGCCGCCACACCTTTCCTAAATGACTTTGCCCCAGCCCTGCCCTAATCATCGGCGATGTCGGCCAATCCCTACAATCCCTCGTCCGCGCTCGGCGACGCGCTGGTCATCCTGGGTTCGGCCGGGATCGTCATCCCGGTGTTCGCGCGGTTTCGCATAACCCCGGTCATCGGGTTTATCCTGGTGGGCCTGCTGGTCGGGCCATACGGGCTGGGCGGCCAGGTCTTCAACTTCCCGTGGCTGGCATTTGTCACGATTTCCGATCCGCAGGGGCTGCAGCCCTTCGCCGAGTTCGGGATCATCCTGCTGCTGTTCGGGGTCGGGCTGGAATTGTCCTTCAATCGCCTGTGGACGATGCGGCGGCAGGTATTCGGGCTGGGCGCGTTGGAATTGCTTGGTTCCGGGCTGCTGCTGGCAATTATCCTGGCGTTCATGGGGCAGGCCGTGGCCGGCGCCGCCGGGATCGGCATGGCGCTGGCGATGTCGTCGACGGCGCTGGTATTGCCGATCACCGGAACCAGCACCCCGGTTGGCCGTGCGGCGTTGTCGATGCTGCTGTTCGAGGACCTGGCGCTGGTGCCGATCATCTTTTTGCTGGGTGCGCTGGCGCCCAGCGTCGCCGGTGGCCAGGTCGCGGCACTGTTTCACACGCTGTGGCTGGGGCTGCTGGTGGTGGTGGCCTTGCTGGTGTTCGGGCGGTTCATGCTACCCCGCCTGTTCGCCCAGGCCGCCCGCACCAAAAGCCCGGAATTGTTCCTGTCGGCCAGCCTGCTGGTGGTGATCGTCTCGGCGCTGGCTACGGCGGGCGCCGGGCTTTCGCCGATCGTCGGCGCGCTGATCGCGGGGCTGCTGATTGCCGAGACCGAATATCACGGCGAGGTCGAAGGCATCATCGCGCCGTTCAAGGGGCTGGCCCTCGGGATCTTCCTGATTACCGTCGGCATGGAAATCGATGTGACGGTCATCGCCAGCCATCTTGGCCCGATCCTGCTGGCGACGGCTGGCGTGCTGCTGATCAAGGCGCTGGTGACCGCCGCACTGCTGCGCCTGACCGGCGCCGGCGTCGGTACCGCCACGGAAGCGGGCATATTGCTGTGCGCCCCATCCGAAGCGACACTGATCGTATTGACGGCGGCGACCAGCGCCGAACTGATCCAGCCCGGCACCGCGCAGTTCTGGCGTATCGTCGCCGCATTGGGCCTGACGATCACGCCGATACTGGCCTGGGCCGGCCGCCGCATCGCCCGCCGGATCGAGCAACCCGGCGCCGCCGAGCCGGCGCTGGATTCCGATGGCCCGCGTGCGATCATCGTCGGTTTCGGCCGGGTCGGCCGGATGGTCGCAGATATGATGCGTGCGCATGGCAAGGCTTTCGTCGCGATCGATTCCGACCCGGATCTGATCGCCGGTGCGCGCACCCAGGGCTATCCTGCGGTATTCGGCAACGCGGTCAACGCCCACACCCTGGCCAGCCACGGCGTTCAATCCGCGACTGCGGTGATCCTGACGATGGATGAGCCGGTTACCGCCCAGCGCCTGGTCAAGAAACTGCACGAGCAGTATCCGGAATTGCCGATTATCGCACGGGCCCGCGACGCCGCGCATGCCGCCGCGCTGTACCGGGCCGGCGCCACCCATGCCGTTCCCGAAACGCTGGAATCATCGCTGCAATTGGCGGAAGCGGTGCTGGTCGACATGGGCGTGGCAACCGGTTTCGTCATCGCCTCCATTCACGAAAAACGCGATGAATTGCGCCAGCAGATCATGGACGAAGGGTTATTGGCGGCAAGGCCAAAGCTGAAAAGTACCCGCTTGCGCGATCGGGTCGGCAGGTTGACCGAGGCCAGCAAATAGGGTGCAGGCTTTACCCTGCCAGCACAGCCCGCGCCGCCGCGATCGCTGCCGCAGCATTCGCGCCATCGGGACCGCCACCCTGAGCCATATCGGGCCGGCCGCCACCACCTTTCCCGCCTAATGCAGCCACGCCGGCGCGGACCAGATCGACCGCGCTGAACCGGTCCGTCAGGTCGTCGGTCACTGCAACCGCAAAGGCCGCGCGGCCTTCGTTGACTGCGCAGATCGCTGCTACGCCCGAGCCGATGCGCTGCTTTGCCTGATCGAGTAGCCCGCGCAATTCCCTGGCATCCAGGCCGGCAATGACCTGGCCCGAAAAGATCACGCCGTTTATCGTTTCATCGGCATGCGATGGTGCCGACCCGTCGCCGCCGCTCGCTGCTCCACCCAGCGCGAGCGCTTTTTTGGCTTCCGCCAATTCGCGTTCCAGCTTGCGGCGTTCGTCAAGCAACGCCGCGACGCGGGTTGCGACATCGTCCGGCGCCGTACGCAGCAGGTTCGCCGTTGCTTTCAATGCTTCTTCGCGAGCGACCAGCCACTGCCGCGCGCCCTCTCCGGTCAGCGCCTCGATGCGCCGCACGCCGGAGCTGACCGCGCTTTCCGAAACGATCCGCAGCAAGCCGATATCACCCAGCGCACGCACATGCGTACCACCGCAAAGTTCCACGGAAAAATGACCCGCTTCGCTGGCATGGCCCATGCTCAACACGCGGACTTCCTCGCCATATTTCTCGCCGAACAGCGCCATTGCGCCCGCTGCCACGGCCTCGTCGGGGGTCATCAACCGGGTGCCCACCTCGGCGTTATGGCGGATCTGCGCGTTCACTTCGGCCTCGATGACGGCGATGTCCTCGGCGGTGAGCGCGACCGGCTGGGAAAAATCGAAGCGCAGGCGTTCGGCGGACACCATCGAACCTTTTTGCGTGACGTGCTTGCCCAGGCGATGGCGCAGCGCCGCGTGCAACAGGTGCGTTGCCGAATGATTGGCGCGAACCGCGTCGCGATGCGCCACATCGACGGCCAGTTGCACGCTGTCGCCCACGCGGATCGTGCCTGTTTCCACCTTCGCATGATGGGCATGCAGTCGACCCAGCGGTTTCGCGGTGTCGTTGACCGTCAGCAGCAGGCCATCGGCGCCGGAGATCGTGCCGATATCGCCCGTCTGGCCGCCGCTCTCGCCGTAAAACGGGGTCTGGTTAGTCAGGACGATGATATCGGCACCGGCGCTTGCCACGGTGACTTCGTGCCCGTCCTGGACCAGCGCCACGACCTGGCCTTCGCCGCTGGTCGAGTTATAGCCGGTGAATTCGCTTGCCCCGGTGCGCTCGGCAATGTCGAACCAGATCTCGCTTGCGGCGGCATCGCCCGAGCCTTTCCAGGCTGCGCGCGCGGCTGCCTTCTGCCGCGACATCGCTGCATCGAAACCTTCGCGGTCGACCGTGATGCCGCGCGGGCGCAGCGCGTCTTCGGTCAGGTCGTATGGAAAACCAAACGTGTCGTAGAGCCGGAATGCGGTTTCGCCAGGCAACAGGCTGCCGGAACCCAGATTGGCCGTCGTCTCGTCCAATAGCTTGAGGCCGCTGAGCAGGGTCTGGCGAAAACGGGTTTCTTCCCGCAGCAGCACATCCTCGATCAGCGATTGCGCCCGGCCCAGTTCAGGATAGGCCACGCCCATTTCGGCAACCAGCGCCGGAACCAGGCGATGCATCAGCGGGTCGCGCGCACCCAGCAGATGAGCGTGGCGCATGGCCCGGCGCATGATCCGGCGCAGCACATAGCCCCGGCCTTCGTTGGCCGGAAGGACGCCATCGGCCAGCAGGAAGCTGGTCGAACGCAGATGATCGGCGATCACCCGGTGGCTGGCCTGATTTTCGCCCAGTGCCGGGACGCCGGTTAATTGTTCGGAGGCAGCGATCAGGGCGCGGAAAGTGTCGGTATCGTAATTATCGGCGACACCCTGCATCACCGCCGCCAGACGCTCCAGCCCCATGCCGGTATCGATCGAAGGCTTGGGCAGGTTTTCACGGCGGCCATCCGCCTGCTGTTCGAACTCCATGAACACCAGGTTCCAGATTTCGATAAAACGGTCGCCGTCTTCATCGGGCGAACCGGGCGGCCCGCCTGGAATATCCGCGCCATGGTCGTAGAAAATTTCGGAACACGGCCCGCAGGGTCCGGTATCGCCCATCGACCAGAAGTTATCCTTGGTGGCGATGCGGATGATCTTCTCGTCCGGCAATCCGGCAATCTTCTTCCACAGGGCGAAAGCCTGGTCGTCGGTGTGGTAGATCGTCACCAGCAGCTTTTCTTGCGGCAGGCCCCATTCCTGGCTCAGCAAGGTCCAGGCATGAACGATCGCCTGTTCCTTGAAGTAATCGCCAAAGGAAAAATTGCCCAGCATTTCGAAAAACGTGTGGTGGCGGGCGGTATAGCCGACGTTGTCGAGATCGTTATGCTTGCCGCCGGCACGTACGCATTTCTGTGAGGAAGTGGCGCGGGGGATGGCGCGGGTTTCAAGGCCGGTAAAGACGTTCTTGAACGGGACCATGCCGGCATTGGTAAACATCAGCGTGGGATCGTTGTAGGGAACCAGCGGCGCGGACGGCACCACCTCATGCCCGTGCGAGCCGAAGTAGTTCAGGAAAGACCGGCGGATTTCGTTAGTCGAAGTCATCGTATGGCCGATAAGCCAGCCAGCCCGACCCGACAAGGCACAAGCCGCATTTCTGCGCTATTCCCTATCCACGGCAATATCATAGCATCATATACAGAACCGGCGCGGTGTCCGAAGACGCCGCGGCGGTTCCATGGATACGAAGGATGCTGGGGGAAAGGCATCCTTCCTTGGAGTTTCAGATGTCGTCGTCCGCGTCCGGACCTGCCATCATCACCCCGGCAAGATCGTCGGTTTGGCCGCGAATGGCAGCTTCCAGACGGTCGCAAACTTCAGGATTCGCCTTGAGATAAGTCTTGGAGTTTTCCCGGCCCTGGCCGATCCGGACAGAGTCATAGCTATACCAGGCGCCCGATTTTTCGACGAGCCCGGCCTTGACGCCAAGATCGAGGATTTCACCGATCTTCGAGATGCCTTCGCCGTACATGATGTCGAACTCGACCTGCTTGAACGGCGGCGCGACCTTGTTCTTCACCACCTTGACGCGGGTGGCATTGCCGACGATTTCGTCGCGATCCTTGATCTGGCCGGTGCGGCGGATATCGAGGCGGACACTGGCGTAGAATTTCAGCGCATTGCCGCCCGTGGTCGTCTCGGGATTACCGTACATCACCCCGATTTTCATGCGCAACTGGTTGATGAAGATCACCATGCAACGCGAGCGGCTGATCGATCCGGTCAGCTTGCGCAGGCTCTGCGACATCAGCCGGGCTTGCAGGCCGACATGGCTATCACCCATCTCGCCCTCGATTTCAGCCCGGGGAACCAGCGCCGCGACGGAATCGATCACCAGCACATCGATGGCATTGGAACGCACCAGCGTATCGACGATCTCCAGCGCCTGTTCGCCGGTATCCGGCTGCGACACGATCAATTCGTCGATGTTGACGCCCAGCTTCTTGGCATAGCCTGGATCAAGCGCATGTTCGGCATCGATGAAGGCAGCGGTTCCGCCCCCCTTCTGCGCTTCGGCGATGACATGCAGCGCCAGCGTCGTCTTGCCCGAGCTTTCGGGGCCGTAAATCTCGATCACCCGGCCACGGGGCAATCCGCCCACGCCCAGCGCGATATCCAGCCCCAGCGAACCCGATGAAATCACCTCGACCTGCATCGTCTCCTTGGAGCCGAGCTTCATCGCCGAACCCTTGCCGAATGCCCGATCGATCTGGGCCAGCGCCGCTTCCAGCGCCTTTTGGCGATCCGTGTCCCCCTTGGTCAAAATCTTGCCTTCCTGAATCAGCTTTAGTTGTGAAGCCATCATCCGTCCCCTTGCCTAAACTGCCGACCCGAAAGGTCAATATCGCTCTTGTATTCCATTTGTTCTGGTAGAACAAGAGGAGAACGGTAGATTTACCAAGTTTTATCGTAACACCCGGAAATCGTTTGCGATATGGCCCCGGCCATTCGCAACGCAGACGATTGCGCACCGCTGCGGTGTTATTGCGTCGCCGACAGCAGTTGTCCAACCTTGGCACTGATCTGCAGCACCGAAAACGGCTTGGCGAGAAACTGGGCGTTCTCGATATCAAGCTCTCGCCGCAGCTGTTCCTCGGCATGACCCGACATGAACAGCACGCGCAGGACAGGCATTCGTTCGCGCATCTTGCGGACCATGGCGGGGCCATCCATGCCGGGCATGACCACGTCGCTGAGTACCAGGTCGAACATCGGCGTGCCCGATGCCGCCCGGTCCCGGAATATATCCAGCCCTTCCTCGCCGTCGCTGGCCGAGGTTACGGTGTAGCCGGCGCGAGTCAGCGCACGCTCGGCGACTTGCCGCACCGTGTCCTCGTCCTCGACCAGCAGGATATCGCCCCCGCCAGCCCAGCTGGCCGGTTCCTCGCGCATCCGCGTCGGCGCCAGCTCCGCCGCGCTGGCGTGATGGACGGGAAGATAGATCGAAAACCGCGCGCCCTTGCCCGATGCGCTGTCGGCAAAGATAAATCCGCCGGACTGCTTGATGATGCCATAAACCGTCGACAGTCCGAGGCCGGTGCCGCTGCCCTGTTCCTTGGTAGTGAAAAATGGTTCGAATATCTTGCCGATATGCTCTGGCGGAATGCCGCCGCCGCTGTCTTCCACCACCATTGCGGTATAATCCGCCACCGGGATGAATTCGCTACGCAGCGCGCGGACATCAGCGGCGCTGATCCGCTTCGTCGCAACGGTCAGCCGTCCGCTGCCGTCGCCGCCCCGACGCTGGCTATAGTCCTGGATAGCATCCCGCGCGTTGACCACCAGATTAACGATGACCTGTTCCAACTGCGTCGGATCGGCGCGCACCGGGCCAAGATTGCGGTCGTGCGTGACCACCAACTGGATTTTCTCGCCGATCAGGCGTTTCAGGATCTGCGAAATCTCCGAAACTACGTCGGGTAGCTGCAACACCTCGGGCCGCAAGGTCTGCTGGCGCGAAAAAGCCAGCAATTGCCGGGTCAGCGAAGCGGCGCGGTTGGAACTGGCGCGGATCTGCTGGATATCGTCGTAATCCGAATCCCCCGGCATGTGGCGCAGCATCATCAGGTCGCAAGTGCCGATGATCGCGGTCAGCAGATTGTTGAAATCATGCGCGACTCCGCCGGCCAGTTGCCCCACCGCCTGCATCTTGGTCGCTTGTGCCACTTGCCGCTTAAGCCGCGTTTCTTCGGTCGAATCGATCAGGCCAAGCAACACCGCCGCATCGCCCAACCCGCGCACTCCGGCCAGGCTCAGCGACACCGGCTCGTCCGGTTGCGCCGCCAGCCGCACCGCGACATCACCCGCGCCAGCTGATCCCTGCGCATAGCGGCGCACCGCATCGGACAACGCCGCCTTATCCTCGCGCACCACCAGATCGGTGGGGTACAACGGCGGCACCTGGCCCTCGCGACCAGCGGCACGCATGAACGCGACATTGGCAAACAGCAACCGCCCGTCACGGTCGGCCATCGCCAACCCCAGCGGCAACTGCCCCAGCAAGGCTTCGAGATGCGGCGCTGCCGACGACCGGGCATCGCCGCCGACCCCGGTGCCGGCGTCGATCAGCAGCATTAACGCTGGCGTGGTTTCCGGACCGTTGCGCGGTATTCTGCCGGGATCGACGCTGTGGATACGACCAAAGTCGCTTGACGGCAGGCTATCCGGATCGCCCAGCGGCAGGTAATATAGCGTCACCGGCGCGGCCCGGATCTCGTCGCGCGCCCAATAGAGCCGGTCGTTCTCATCCTGCGCCAGTTGCGCAACGAAATCCTGTCCTGCCATCGCCGCCTGCGCATCGCAGGTGGCGCGTTGCGCGAAACCGGTGGTGGCGCTGCGGATGGAGCCATCGGGATCGACGATCGCGGCGGCGAAACCGGCGGCGGCCAGGACCCGGCCGAGCTGGCCATCGAGAATGCGCACCAGTTCGGCAACCGGATCGGTGACCGCCTGCGGGGTCAGTCGCCAGATCAGGAAATCCTCGCCGCGCCCGGCCCGTTCAGCCTCTGCCGTCCAACTGCTGCCGGCAAATTCATCGGTTGGTTCGCCGCTGCGGTGCAACTCCGCGGCACGGCCCGAACCGTCTCGCCAGGCGGCGCGGGCGGCGCTGGTCAGCCGATCCAGCGAGATCGGTTCGACCGGCAAACGCGGCGGCGCATAATCGGAGCCGAACCAGGTTTCGAATGCGGCATTCGCGCAA
>CAZZYX010000101.1:0-12614 GCA_964658485.1 uncultured Acetobacteraceae bacterium
TCTCCTCGGCGCTAAGCGCGTTGCGCTCCGCGAGGTGCGCCACCAACGACGTCAAGCGGCCGCCGAAGATGCGGTCGATCAGTCGACGGGATTCAACCGAAACATAGTCGCCATGTGCGATAACAGGCCGATAGAGATAGCGCCGTCCGTCAGCCTCATAGGCAACGGCCTTTTTAGCAACGAGGCGCGCAAGCAACGTCTTCACCGTGTTGGTCGACCAACCACGCTCGGCCGACAGACTCTTGATCACATCTTGCGCGGTTAGCGGGCTTTTGGCCCATAGCTTGCTCATTACCGCAGCCTCGGCCTCGCTGATCCGTTCCATTGAATGATCCCCACTCATGACTACGGACGTAGGTATCACGCCTACGTCCGTAGTCAAGGTGGGCTGCGGCCCAGCTTGCGAGCTGCCTTGACTGCGTAGGATGCGTCAGCTTTCAGGACCACGGTGGCACGGATTGAATATCAATAATATATATAAGCAGTCGAAAAGGGCGACAGCGGGAAGCACAAACAGGTCGGCAGCTTTGGCCATTTCTCTCCCGAAACCGGCCTGGAGAAAAGCCATCATTTCGCCCTTTCGGCAGGCCATTCACATCGTGCGAATGAGCGGCAGCCGAGCCTTATGTAGGTTTTCTGTTCCGTTGCTACTCAACCCCCTCTAACCGGGGATTATCTCTGGGGTGACATGAAATTGCCGGAGGAAGGTTTCCGCCCATTGCGTACGCAAAACCGCCACTCAGACGCTTAGCGTACGTTTACGACAAGATTCTGCGATGCCCCCTTGAGGCGGATCACGGCAAGCTGAAACAGCTGATCAAGCCCGTGCGCGTCTTCAAGTCCATGAAGACTGCCTACCCCACGATCAAGGGCTTCGAGGTCATGCACGCCTTGCGCAAAGGCCAGGCCGCGCTCTTCCAGTATGGCAGCGGCATAATGGGAGAAGTGCGCCTGATCGAGAGGCAGTTCAACGTCTATACCGCATAAATGGCGCGGCATCGTCGGGATCCGCAGCCTGCCCGATTATTTGCAACAGAGCCTTCGCGAGCGGTTCGATGCGTTCACGGCTCCGGAACATTCTGGCTCCGGAACTCCCTGTCCTTTCACGATGAACGCGCCTCCGCCTCAGGACGACGCGGGGGAAGCGCGCGCATAGCGGAAGGTTGGTACGAAAAATCAATTCTTGTATGACAACCCGTAGCCGACCGGATAGAGTGGATTTTCACTATCGCTGGCAACATCAGGCAACTGCGTCGCGACAGCCTCCATCGATAAAGGTAGTTCTACAGGAAGTCGCCCTTTGGGCCGCGCTTTTCCGGCGATGACATTCGCCACGGCAGCATCGCTCGCTCCAAAGTCTGCAAGCAGCGCGCGCGCCAAGGGGCGAATTTGGGTCAAGATGGCGGGGCGATCGAGATATATGACGGGCACCACGGGAAGCTGGGCAGCGAGGCGCCGAATGGCGACGAGTTCACGATCGCCGGTCGCGAAGTCTAAACTGCCTTCATGTTGAACAGAGCCAAACATGTACTGAGGATGCAACAGTCGAAACGGTGCACTCATCCGCACGATCGCCGCCTGGGCTTTGGTTGGATCGCTTACGACGACCAACCCTGCCGCGCGAACATCATCCGCGCTCAACCCCCGCACAAAAACACGTGTTCCGGGCTTCAATGGCAGGAAAGAGTCGCGGTTTTCCAAAAGTACCATGGCGCTCTCCTGAGCGGTCTGGCCTTCGGCTTGCGTCACCGGGTCTTCGAGCACTCTCAACGCTTCCGTAGGATCGACAAAGGCTCTCTCGAATTCGCCAATTGCGAACTTAGACTGCAGGATTCGGGCCACAGACGAGTCTATCCGCGCCAGCCTCACCTTCCGCGCTTTGACCGCGGCGATCAGCGGCTCGACTTCCTCGGTTCCTCCATACTCATCCAAGCCTGCGTTGATGCCAAGCGCGAAGCGATCGATCTTAGTCATGTGATCGACTCCCCAAGCCATTGAGATACCGAAGGGCTCACCCGGCTTGGATCCCTCTCGGCAGGCTTGATTACAGTCTTCGGTTATTGCGAAGTCAGAGATGAGAAGCCCGGCGTACCTGCGGTGCTGCCGAAGGGCTACTTCCATAAGTTGTCGGCTGAAACCAGCGCCCACCGGCTCGATCGGCGCTCCGTCGATCTTCGCATCTCGCAGGATCGAGTAGGTCGGCATGATGCCGGCGGCGTGAGCCGCGAACGCACCATCGAAAGCCCGGACATGATCGTCTAAGCGATTACCCGGGAAGGCTGCAAAGCGTCCGTAGTAGTTATGACTGTCGAAGCCCTCGGTCGCTGCAGCGCCGTATCCGACCCAGTGTTTCACGATCGTCAAAAGGCCGTCGGTACTGGGTCCCTCCATGCCGCCCTGAGAGCCCTCAACGAAGGCCCCGACAAGATCGGATACAAGTTTGGAGTCCTCGCCAAACGTCCCGTTTACCCGCGGCCATCTTGGGTCCGTTGACAGATCCGCCTGCGGCCCCAGCAGCATCCGTATCCCGGTAGCGCGGAATTCCCTGCGAACTATGTCGCCGAAGTGTCGGACGAGATTGGCGTCGCGCATTGCGCCGAAGCCAAGCGGTTCGGGCCATTTAGAAAAGCCCTTGGCCGCGACACTCGCGCCTGGGGTATACTCGAAGTGGTTGCGAGGATCGCTGCTGAGGGTGAGGGGTATTCCCAATCGCGTGGTGGCAGCAATTTCCTGCAACAGGTTATTCTGCCGCGCGAGTTCATCCGGCGGACAGTCGAGCCTGGTCACCATGGTCATCACATGACGATGGAGAATAATCTCCCTAGATTTTTCAAGATCGTATCGGGTGCCCTCACCGTAAGTTCCACCGTCGGTCGGCGCTCCGTCATGCGCAAACTCGGCACCGTGCCCGGGGACTTCCTTCGCTGGTGCTGTGCCATGCATCATGAGCCCAACCTTCTCTTCAAGCGTCATCCGCTTTAGGAGGTCATGCGCGCGGACGGCAGGCGGCAACCGCCAGTCCTCGTAAGGCGCCAGTCGGCCGTCATGATTGAGATCGCGAAAGCGAAGATCTCCCACAACAAGCTGATTGGCTGGCGTACCATCGAGTAAAGGTTGCCGAGGTGCCGACCCTGCGGCGGACAGCACA
The DNA here is from genome assembly GCA_964658485.1 of uncultured Acetobacteraceae bacterium. Lineage (GTDB taxonomy): Bacteria > Pseudomonadota > Alphaproteobacteria > Sphingomonadales > Sphingomonadaceae > Novosphingobium. Next base: position 3,149 of record CAZZYX010000101.1, read on the forward strand.
GCGCCGGACATGAGCAAGCCTATAATCTTATACACCGTCGTCTCCTTACTTATCGCGATGCGACTAATCTAGAAATTGGCTGTCAACTTAGCGCCGTACGTGCGCGGTGGCCCGAATTGGTAAAAATTCGCGCCGTAGGAGTTATTCTCGCCACCAATATTTAGCACACGATTGTTCTCCAAGTTCCGCGCAAATATCTGCACCTGCCAATCGCCGCGGTCATGATAAATCAAGGAGAGATCGGTTTTGGTGTAGGCCGCCTGCCTGTCATCGGGCAAATTGAAGATCGTAAATTGTGTTGAGGATTGGAACATCAACTGCACCCGAGCAGTGAGGTCACCGTGGAAGATATCCCAGCCGTGCTGATAACCCGCCGATATTGCCAGGGTGGGCGCTTGTTGCAGCGTATTTCCGGTCAGATCGATGTTCTCGCCTGCCCCGTCAGAGACCGAAAACTTCCCGAACTTAGCATGTAAAAGCGTTGCCGAAAAATCAATCCGATCCGCGGGACGTATTTGGAACGCCGTTTCAAGCTCGACGCCATATAGCGTCGCTTTGCCCGCGTTCTTAATTAGCTCGAGCTGCTGTTCAGGAAGAAACTGTTTTACCTGCAGATTTCTGTAGTCATAGTAAAACACCGAGGTATTCAGCTGTAAGCGACGATCCAGAAGCGTGTTCTTCGAACCGATCTCATAGGCTGTAATATATTCCGGATCATAGTCGCTTCCGTTATTGAAGCCGCCGGCCTTATAGCCGCGATCCACCTTCGCATAGGCAAGGTTCTTATTTGTAAGTTGCCAGTTGGCTGCCGTATGCCAGGTGATCGCTGAGGAGGTGTATTTGCTATCTTCGGGGACGGCTTCACCAAAGAATGTAGTTGTGCCAAAACGCGACTTGCTATCTTTGGTGTAACGTAGGCCGCCCTCGAGCGCCAAGCCATTGTTTAGTGTATACGACCCTTGAGCGAATACTGCGTTCGAGTGCGTGTTGATCTTGGTGTAGTCGAAGATACCCCAGTCGTATGTGCCCTCATCGCTGAATGTTTGCAACGCCGAATACAGTGAACTGTCTTCGTTGAAGTGGAAGTAGCCGGCCTGCCACCTTAGTGGTCCGTCGCCATTGGACGACAGGCGAAATTCATGGTTTGTGGTTTTGGGCTTTTCGCGTTGGGAAAACCCATCTGAGAAGGTTGCGGTGCCATCCAGATCGCTTTCGCGAGCGAATAGCATCTCGCTGTAGCCGCCGAGGTATGTTGCGGTAAGATCGCCGAAATCATACGAAACGTTCCACTGGGCCGACCTTGTCTTGGTCCGGGTGAAGCCCTCGGTGTTCATGGGATAAACGTGACCCGAGCCGGGGATGTGCGGCTTGATATGGCTGTTGCTGCCATCGTCGGCTGCGACGTAGGGTATACCGACGCCCTGTGGACCTATTCCGCCTTGGTGAAGATAGCTTCCAATCAGCAGTATCTTTAATCGGTCGGTCGGCTTCCATAAGAGCATTAGGCGCGCTGCCACCGAGTCGATGTCGTCCGCATCGGCAACGGGCGCTCTGTTCAGATATCCATCGTGATTCTGAGAGGAGTAAGATGCGCGCAGGGCAAGCGTGCCAGTGATCGGGACATTGAGCGCGCCTTCGGTATTGATCGTATTATAGTTGCCATAAGTGATCGAACCGTAGCCGCCCAAGGTCTGCGATGGCTTTGCAGTGATGATGTTGATCGCTCCACCGGTCGCGTTTCGTCCGTACAGCGTGCCCTGCGGCCCCCTCAGCACTTCAATGCGCTCAAGATCAAACAGGCTCGCGGTCAGCCCGACAGGCCGCTGAACGTAAAAGCCGTCTGTGCTCACCGACACGGCCGGATCGCCGACTTCGGAGTCATCGTGGCTCGATACACCTCGGATGGTTATGACTGCCGCTGCCTGATTCTGAGCGAAGTTTATACTCGGTGACACACTTGCGAGCGCCTGAAGATCTGTCACCCCGTTGCGTGCAAGGTCACTCGCGCCAAACACGTTCATGGCGATCGGCGTTGTTTGCGCCGTGCCGATGCGCTTCTCCGCAGTGACGACGATGTCAGTGATCTGATTATTTACGCCTTGTTTAGTCTCTCCCGTTTCATTCGCTTGCGCACTCATGGGTGAGGATCCCGCACCGGCCCCCTGTTGCGCGTGCGCTGCGGCAGGCCAGCAGGAGGCTAGCAAGGCACTGCTGATCAGGAACGACGGATCGCAGATTATGGCAACACGATGCTTCATTAGGCTTTATCCTTGATGATTCATAACGATACGTCGATCAGCGACTGCGCTATGGGTGTTGGGCTGAGGCACATTCATGCCCATCTGACACTCAGGATGGATTGCGACAGCTTGCCCCGGCTCGGTGAAGCACCTCATTCTCTCGAGGCCAAAAGATGTCAGGAATGTCAGTTAAACTACGCTTCGAGCTCGGCGAAACGCTGATCGCCTTTCCTTTGCAAGCGTAGCGCATGTCAGATGCAGCTTATGTATAACATATGTAATAATTGCTTAACACCAGAATTAATAATCCGATATTATTTTTAATCTATTTAATATTTATTCGTAAGTTACACTTTATTTTGCTTTCTGCACAAAATACCACTAATCTAGAATTTCTATTGATTAGAACACGTGAAAAAATCTGCAATATTTTCCGGATTTCAAGCAAGTGGATTATAATTTTCGCCAAGTTCGCAATTCCACGCGGAAATGGCAAAGCGAACTTGCAGCAAGCGCCCCCTCTCTCTGATTGATGTTGCAGATCCAAATCCAAATCCGCCAATAACATCATCCGTCTTACAAAGTGATCTGTCAGAGCGCCCGATTGGTATAGAGACAACTTTTATATGACTAACATAGGCTTCAGCTATGTAACTGCTCACAAGGTTGGCAGAAAGGCTTGCGCCGGGAATCGGATTTGATTCAAACTGCGGATGGCACCGCCCCCGCTTCATATTCTGACCGAGGCCGAGAAGAACAATCTCCTGCTTGCGCAGTATGAGATGATCGCGCGGATGCTGGCTCGCGGGAGCTACTTCGGTACCGGTTCGATCATGGCCGACCTGGCGACCAAGGCGTGCGAGAGAATCGTTCGCATTGGCCTGGGCACGACACAGGACGAAATATCTTTCGATGTGATGGTCGAGCTGCTCGCAGTTTCACGATCGTGGTTCGACGGCGAATATGGCGACGAGGACGGTTTCGGCACCTCGACCTACGGTGAGCTTATCAACCACATTATCGGAATTCAGATCTGCCACACGGGCAGGGCAGTGTTCAGTGACGATCGCAGGCGCGCGCTCGGCTGCTTCGACGTCGCGCGCTTGATGGAAACACGAACCCAGCGCCGAGATCTGCAGCGAACCGCCTTGCGGTATCAAATCATGATATCGAAGCGCCTCGGCGACGAAGACGCGGTCGACCGGATCGTCGCGCAACTTGCGCAAGGGGCAACACCAGAAGTCGATTTTGAAAGCTTTCTGGATGCCTTGGCCTGCGGTATTGCGACAATCGGCGACTGCAAGACGGACTTGGCACCGTATCAGCTTTGTCGTGCGCGTTTCTGGGAAGGCGCGGGGCGGAAATCGGATGGTGACCCCGAAGGGCACACCATGCTTCGCCAAGCCCCGCTCGTCGATTTTGATCTGGATGAGTGCGTTCTCGCCGGCGCCGATCTCAATAATCCTTGGAACGAGCGGATTTTACGTAAGCGATGTTCTCAGCCCACGGCGATCCATGGCATGAGCTCGCCGACGCGGTTGGCCTGATGGCCGTTTGCAAGCTTGGCGAGGGTTTCGGTCAGCCACGTGTGTGGGTTGATGCCGCTGAGTTTGCAGTTTTCGATGAGCGTGGCGATCACCGCCCAGTTGTCACCGCCTTCGTCTGAGTCGGCGAACAGGGCATTCTTGCGATTGAGGGCCAAGGGCCTGATGCTGCGTTCGACGGGATTGCTATCCAGATCGATGCGGTCGTCGTCGAGAAAGCGGGCAAGGCCATCCCAGCGGGTCAACGCATAACGGATTGCCTCGCCGAGCTTTGACTTGGCGCTGACCCTCCAAAGAGCCCCGAGTTGCGCCGAGGTCACGCGCATCACACCGTCCTGAATGCCCGGCCATTTGAAGCCCCCGGACTCCAACTTCTTGGCCATCAGGCACAGGCCGGTGCCGTCCCACTACACCAGTTTTATTCTATCCGCGCGCTTCGCCCGGAAGACGTAGATCACACCGGAATAGGGATCACCGCCGTACGCGGCGCTGACCAGCGCCGCCAGGGCATCTGGACCTTTGCGGAAATCCACCGGACGCATCGCCACCATCACCCGCGCGCCCGCACCCGGTCCGATCATCGGGTCGCTTTCAGCGCTTCGATCACCGCGGCAATGACCCCAGCATCGGCGCCGCGCGCAATTTTCACCGCCACGCCATCAATCTCGAGTTCAACCGCCGCGTTGGCTGCACGGCGCCGTCGGCGCGAAGTGCGACGGGCCGGAGCAGGGTTCGGCACTCCGCCCGACTCAATTACCGCAGGCACAAATGCCGTGACGTCCGCATCTGTCGATGGCACCGCCAACTTGTCGTCGTTGAGTTGCCTGAGGAGATCCTTGCGCCACGCATAAACCTGCGACGGATCAAGTCCATGCCGGCGCGCAACCGCGCTGACGCCCTCGCGCCCTGAACAGCACTCTGCGACAATCGCCGCCTTCACATCCAGTGGCCAATCCCGTCGCTTGCCCGCGCCCGTGAATATTTCGAACCGCTGCGAGCCCTTGCTCACAGGATCATCACTCGTGATCATCAAGACTATTCAGGCAAGGTGGGCATGTGCGGCAGCTGTCGACCATGCATCCCACCGCGACGATATCGCCGGATGCAAAGGCCTTCACATCCGGGCCTGTGGCCGTGACGATCCCGACTATTTCGTGCCCGGGAACGCACGGGAAGGCGCTGACCGGAGAATGCCCGCGCCATATGTAAGTCACCATGACAAATGCCACAGAATTTTATCGCGATATCGACGCCATTCGGCCGCAACGCCCGCCGTTCGATAAATCTGCGGGTCAATTCCGAATCCGCCGATATCGCGACAAGAGCCTCTGTAGCCATCAGTCTTGGCTTCCCGCAAAAGTGTAGCGAGGCAGGCCAAGAATCGCTAGGCTGTTCCATGCCAACAGCGGCATGAGAATATACAAACCGATCCGGTAACTTCCCGTCACATCGAAGCAGATATTGAGCAGCACCGTCGCCGTAGCGGCGATGAACAGCGCGATACCGAACATGATCCCGGAAATGGCGCCAAGCTCCCTGCGCCCAAAATAACGTGATAATACCAGGGTCAGTGCACTGAATTCGGCGCCAAGTGCGATGCCGAGGAAAACGCCGCTCAAAAGAATCAGGGAAACAGATTGTGCAAAGAGCAGCAAAAGTACGCCGAGAACACCAGAGGCGTAACATGGTGCGAGCAAAAGCGGCTTTGCTGCTTTATCCAGCAAAAAGCCAACGCCCGGCTCCCAGAAAGCGCATGTCAGCGCAAATATCGCGATGACCGTGGTTCCGATATCGATTGAAATCCCCCGCTCCGACAATATCGGCGTGATGGTTGCGAATAATGCCTGAAGGCATCCCCCCCCCACGGGGATGGAGGTGGCGAGCAACCAGAAACGGACATCTTTCAAAGATACGTTCAGGCTTGCGCCCTCTGGCTCTATCCCTTTTGAGATGGCCAATTCTATCGCCGGGCTATTGATAAAAAAGTAAAGTATTGGAAAGCCGACGATCAGCACCGTGGCACCGAGAGCGACATAGCCATCACGCCAGCCATAGGTTGCGACGACAATGCCGGCGATGACCGGCAAGAGCGCGGCGCCAACACCGTTTCCGATCCCCCCGGCAATGCCGATAAGAAAGCCGCGGCGACCATCGAATGAGTCCGCCAATAGCTTTGCGATCACCATTCCGCTCGCCATTGCGCCTGCCAATCCGACGATCAGGAATTGGAAGAAGAAGATGGCCGGGTTCGATCCCACGGTTGCGATCAGCGCGACCGACAGGGCAAAGAGCAAATTGCCTGCGAGGATCGTGCGGCGAGAGCCAAAGCGATCTGCAATTCGGCCAGCAGGCGTTGCGCCGATAGCAGCACCGATCATTGCAGCGGCAAGTGCCGCGCTCACAACCGACCTTGGCCATCCAAGGTCGGTCGCGATGGGGATCAGAAACAGTCCGAATGTCGCCAGGACCACTGGAGATATGCTGAGCATATTGCCGATTGTGGCTGCGAAAACGAGCCGGCCTCCTCTTCTGTTCATTTGGCCCGAGCCATCATGGGGCATCAGATCGCGCCTCCGGTCGCATTACGCCCGAAAAGCGTACCCTGCGGTCCCTTGTCGACCTCGACCGACGCAATATTGTCGAGCGAAACCAGCCCCCCGATTGTGCAGCGTAATAGACGCCGTCGATATAGGTGGCGATCGGGTTTTCGAATCCTGGCTCCGTCGCGCTGGTTCCAACACCGCGCACATAGGGCTGCGCGTAGCCAACGACAGTCGAAAGAACCACGCCGGGGACCAGCGTGCCGATCTCGGTGATATTGGTAATGCCTGACTGGGCGAGGCTTTTTCCACTAAAGTCGCTGATGGCGATCGGCACTTTTTGCAGATTTTCTTCACGCCTGTTGGCGGTGACCACGATGTCCGTGAGTTCGCCGTCAGCCTTGGCCTCGCTGTTGGTTTCAGGTGCTCCGGCGTGCGCGAAAGCGGGACTGACTGCCACGAGCGCCGTAGATATCAGCATGGCACGAATTGTCATTGTTCTAACTGTAGGAAAATCGTATTTTGTGCGGACTTGCAAAGTAATGATGTCGATCACTTTTGTACCCCAATTCTTGTAGATTCCGCCCTCACTATTTTCGTTTTTATTTTTAATTTGATTATCTGACCGCATCGATGACCATCTTTTGAAATTCATGGACCGCAACTTCCCAATAGGGTGAGAAGCGCGTGCGAATTCCTGCGTTGTCGCGCGCTTTAATTGTTGCTTGGGTGCCTTCGACGAAGGGAAAATCCTGCGGCACGACATTCAACCACATTTTGTAATTCTCAGCGCGAGCAGCTTCCAGGTTGCCGGAAGTTGCGCTTTCCCCATCATAATAGAAGTGCAGTTCCAAACGCGTTCGCGACGCGCTTTCCGGTATCAAGAGCCCAAGCATCACATGATCTGGCGAGATCAGCACCGTGCCTGTTGGAAAGACGTTGAAGACGAGCATTTCCTGCATCGCCTTGCCATCATGGCGGATGAGATCGGGGATGCCGGTTCCACTGTGTTCCGTCGCCGCGTCACATGGCTCTCCACCTTTTTCCACCAGCGATACGATCCCGCCAGCAAACGTACCAAAATGAACGAAGGGCGTAGAGTTTCGGAATAAATCCGCATTGAGTTGCGGATGTCCGAACGGAAGATGATAGTCTTCTATCCCGCCTTCGGTCGCGAGTTTCCAATTGCCTTCATAATATTTGTCCAGCCTGCCGCTGTGACGAAGATCATCGAATTTGAAATGCGCCAGGGCGTCAGCCAAGGGCGAGATAAAATCGTTGAACGGCCCTGCCTGTCCGTCCAGATTTATGAAGACATAATCAAGCCAGCGTTCCACGGGGATTGACTTCAATCCAAGCTCGGCCTTGTCGAATGCATCAACCTGATTGACGTTTTCGCCGCCGAGCTGAGGTGTCGCAAGTAACTTGCCGTGGAGGTCATAATTCCAGCTGTGCCAGGGACAACGCAGACGGGACGCGCCCTGACATGGCTCGGCAACCAGCTTCATCGCACGGTGCCTGCAGATGTTATAAAAAGCCCGAATTGTCCCGTCCTTGCCTCTAGTCAGGAGGATCGGGTTGCCCACGAAATCGAGCGGCAGGACATCCCCCGGATTTGGAATAGCGGAACCGACCGCCACAATGCTCCAGCTGCGCGGGAAAAGCGTCTGCTGCTCAAGCCGAAAGAAAGCGTCGCCATAGAAAGTACCGGGCAGACCTTCGGCAAGCGCAATGGGCCTGTGCAACGCAACACGGGCTTCCTCTATCGCCTCGTCTCCGATCAGGTCCGGCCATGCTTCTCGTGCCATCGAACTTTCCTTATTCATTACAGGAGGAGGGGAGCTGCAAGGCAACGCCATCGTGGTTGCCGACGATGTGACTGACTTGCTGCGCCATCCCTGCTCTTACGAAACAGTCACCCTATCTTTTTCGCAGCTCACCGACGCGTCGGGAGTGGCGCCAAAACGAAAGGCAGACTGCAAGTTCCCCAAAGTGGGAGCGTTATAGACCCGTTCGCCCGCGGCACGATCGCCCGCACCGGCGACGACGAACAACGGTAACAAATGCTCTGGTGTCGGGTGGCAATCACTTGCGAACGGAGCGTCCAACCAATGCTCCAAAGCTTGCTCGCGAACGCTCCGGTCCCGCAATGCCAAAGCGTCACCAAGCCATGCGTCAAAACGGGCAGATCGCTCGGTTTGTCCGCCGATACGGCCCAGAATGCCCGCGATATTGTGATATGTCATGCCGCTGCCCACGATCAGCACATCTTCATCGCGCAATGGCGCAAGCGCCTCGCCCATCGACATCAGATCACCAACGCTTGCGTTCAGGGGCAGAGAAAGCTGGACGATGGGAACGTCCGCTTCGGGATAGATCAACAGGAAAGGGACGAACACGCCGTGATCCAGTCCGCGCTTGGTCTCCATCTGACAGTCGAACCCCGCTTGCTCCAGAAGATCCTGCACGCGCACCGCAACGGCGGGGGACCCGGCTGCCGGATAGGCAAGCTGATAGGTGTGAGCGGGAAATCCATTATAATCATAGAGTAATGTGTTCTGCTCGACGGACATCACGTTCGGCACAGTGGTTTCCCAATGCCCCGAGATTACCAGCACGCATTTTGGACGCCGCCCGACCATCTCATCCAAGGAGCGAAGAAAGGCTGCCATCGAATCCCACATGTCCGCCGGAAAGTTCGGACCCCAATCCATGAAAAAACATGGCCCTCCTCCATGGGGGATGAACAAAGTGGGCAGGCGATCAGTCAATCTCACTTCCTCATTTATCGCGTGCAACGGGCAGCTTCCCATCGATAATGAAAACTGATGCACAGTCGCTCGACCGTATAGTGGTTGCATAACAATGACGGACATAGGTCACGGTTATGGCGTTATGCGCGACGGAATGGGCAGGCCAGCCGCTAGGGGTGGGAACATAGACACCAAACCCGCGCCGCGTTAGCAATAGCGTAACATGGTAGGTGCAACCCACCCCGTTTACATGGTTCGATGCCTCTCATGCAGGAGCGTCGGAGGACTGCAGGACTGCTCGTTTGCTGATTGCAATGACTGGCCATGGGATCAGTGAAGCGTCCCGGGTTTTCCGGAGGCCCCTATCTGTGAGAAGAAGGAGCCACCAT
>CAZZYX010000102.1:0-12487 GCA_964658485.1 uncultured Acetobacteraceae bacterium
GACGCTGGGCGGCTGGATGGTGCAGTACCTGACCTGGCACTGGATTTTCCTGATTAACGTGCCGGTCGGGCTGATCTCGCTGCTGCTCACCTATATTTTCGTCAACGAACCCAAAATCCTCCAGGACGAGCGCAAGCAGCGTCTCAAAGATGGACTTAATCTGGATTACGTCGGGTTTGCGCTTATCATACTCGGACTGGGATTTCTGGAAGTGACACTCGACCGGGGCGAGCGCGACGACTGGTTTTCCAGCGGGTTCATCGTCGCTACGGCGATGATCTCCGGGGTTTCGCTGGTGCTGCTGGTCATCTGGGAGCTGTGCCACAAGGACCCGATCATCGACCTGCGACTGTTTGGCAATCGCAACTTCGGCATCGCTTCGCTGTTCATGATGACCACCGGGCTGATCATCTTCGGCACGACCCAGTTAATCCCGCAAATGCTTCAGCAAGTGCAGGGTTATACCGCGACCGACGCCGGGCTGGCCCTGACCAGTGGCGGGGTCGTCGCTTTTGCGATGATGCCGTTGGTCGGGTTCCTGACCGACCGGGTCGACACCCGGCTCCTGCTATTCCCGGCACTGGTCATGCAGGGCATAGCGTTGTGGCACCTGTCGGGATTTAGTCCCGACATCTCGTTTGTGCACGCCGCTACCGGGCGGCTGTTTCAATCGATCGCGCTGCCGTTTCTGTTCGTCCCGGTCAATACCGTGGCGTATGTCGGGATCGATCCGACGAAGACCAACCAGGCCTCGGCGTTGCTGAATGTGGCCAGAAATCTGGGCGGGACGATCGGTATATCGACTGCACAAACCCTGTTGCTGACGCAGGAACAGGTACACCAGTCGCGGCTCGTGGAGGGGCTCAACCCGCTCAATCCCAGCTATACGCATGGCTTGGGGCAAATTAGCCAGGTCATTGCGGGAGGCGCATCGCCGGGCATGAACAGCGCCACCGGCGTGCTGTACCAGCAGGTCCAGCACCAGGCGCTGATGTTGTCCTACCTCGACGTCTATCATGTCTTCATGGTCGTCGTTTTCATGATCGCGCCGCTGGCACTGATCCTGCGCCCGCCCAGATCCGGCCGGGTGGCGCACTGATGCGCGTCCTCAAGCATCCTGCGGTGTCGTGGCCGCTGCTCGTGCTGGTCGCCGGTTGTACCGTCGGGCCGAATTACCATACGCCGAAGCTTGACGTGCCGGCGCGCTTTAGCGAAGCCGCGCCGGACATTGCCGGCGCGCCGCAACCGGACGACTGGTGGACGGCGTTCGACGATCCCGAACTTTTGCGGCTGATCCGGATCGCGCTGGCGGAAAGCCCGGATATTCAAAGCGCCGCTTCGCGCGTGCGGCAGGCGCGTCTGGGCGTAGCCAGCGCGCGCGCGCAGCTGTTCCCGGAAATCGACGCCCAGGGCAATGTCACGCATCTCGATTTCAGCAAGAATGCCGGTATTTCCCAGTTGGCCAAATTGTTCGGCGGCGGCAGCGGCAGTTCGGGCGGCATCGCCATACCGGGGGGCGGCATCACCACCTTCGCCGCCGGCTTCGATGCCAGCTGGGAACTGGACGTGTTCGGCGGTACCCGGCGCAAGATCGAGGGCGCCCGCGCTTCCGCCGAACAGGCGCAATGGTCCGCGCGCGATGCCACGCTGTCGCTGATCGCCGAAATCGCCAGCCAGTATTTCCAGTTGCGCAGCCTGCAGCAACGCGAACAAGCGGTGCGTGCCCAGATCGCCAACCAGACCCGGACCGGGCAGATCACCGGCGAGACTTCGCAGGTGGGGCTGGTACCCGGCGGTGAAGACCAGCGGCTGCGCAGCCAGGTAGCAACGGCGCGGGCAACGGTCGATCCGGTGCTGGTCAGCGAGCGCATCCAGATTCATGCGCTGGCGGTGCTGCTGGGCCGCAATCCGGCGGCGTTGGCCGATGAGTTATCGGTGTTCCGGCCATTACCTGATACGCTGCCTGTGGTACCGCCCGGATTGCCATCCGATCTGTTGCGCCGGCGGTCGGACGTGCGCGCCGCCGAGCGCCGGCTGGCGGCGGCAACTGCCGATATCGGTGTGGCCACGGCGGACCTGTATCCCAAGTTCAAACTAACCGGCACGGCAGAACTGATATCCAGCCAGCTTTCCACCCTCATCAGCGTCAACAGCAAGCAATTGGAAGGCACGGCGGCGGTGAGCTTTCCGCTCCTGGATTTCGGGCGCATCCGCACCAACATCCGCAGCAAGCGCGAAGTCGCCGAACAGGCGTGGTTCGATTACCAGAAGACCGTGCTGGTCGCGCTGCGCGATGTCGAGGACGCGCTGGCCCGTATTCAGGGCGAGCAAACCACCAACCTGACTTTGCGCAATGGTTATCAGAACGTGACGCGCGCCTATGCTGCTGCCGATGCGCGGTTCCGCGTCGGCCTGACCGACCAGACCCCGGCGCTCACCGCGCAAGCCTCGGTGTTACAGGCCCAACTGGCGATCATCGACAGCGATGGCGCACTGCGCACCGACCTGGTGTCGCTGAACAAGGCGCTGGGTGGGGGCTGGCAGGGTCTGCCGGAAACGCCGATGCCACTGGAAACGACGCGATCGTACATGATGGACCGCAAACGCGCCAAGTAACGCCGCCCTGACCCCCTCGCGCTTGCGGGAGAGCGGGCGATCAGCGATTACTTGCAGGCGAACAGCAGATGGCCCGGCGCCAGCTTTACCAGCACTTCCTCGATGGCGGCCGGCGACACCGCGAAACAGCCTTCGCTGCGTCCGACCCGGCCCTGCGTTGCCGCCATTGCCGCGGTGACATAGGCAGCGTGATGAACGACGATCCCGCGCTCGCGGGCCAGGCAATTGTTCGGTTCCAGACCGTCCAGCCGCAGCGACCGGCCATGTTCTCCGCGATAGATCTCGCCGGTGACGAAACTGCCCTGGCACGATGCGTTAGATCCGGGGCGGTTGGACAGATGCTCGACCAGCCCGACATTGCGCGGATCGGAGCCGCGACCATGCGCCACGAGATGCGTGGCGATCACGCGGCCGCCGGCAACATCGACCAGATGGAAGCGCTGGACGTTGGATGAAGCGGCGAAATCGACGATGCCGATGATGTCCCGGTGCGCCACCGAACCCCGGTGCATATCGAGCGCGGCCAGGGCACGCGGCAGCAGTTCCGGGCGGACCTCTGCGGCGGCGGCGGCGAATACGAAGCGGGGAGCGGCAACAAGGGTAACGATCCCGGACGTCAAGGCGCCGATAAAATGGCGCCGGCTGGCAGGCATAGCTGTGGTTCCCCGAAAGTTTCGCGTGCCTAGGAATTTGGCGGGGCAATTGACAATACGAAATAGTGCCAATCGCGGTGAAGCGTCGCTGACGTGCGGTGATCGCATCGCCCGACGGGAACAAGGTCGAGGCTGGGCGTTGCTTTCGTGATTCAAGACAAAAACCGGTACCCACTTTTTGCGATCACGCCACTTTTGCCGTTGCGTGATTCAAGACAAAAACCGGTACCCACTTTTCGTCATCACACCACTTTTGCCGTCGCGCGATTTAAGACAAAAACCGGTACCCACTTTTTGTCATCACGCTCTATACCCCCGCGATGCACCCCGATCCCGCTACCCTGCTCCATGACATTTTCGGTTTCGACAGTTTTCGCGGCGTGCAGGAGCAGGTGGTACGCCGGGTGCTGGCCGGACGGGGCACGCTGGCGGTAATGCCGACCGGCGCGGGCAAGTCGCTGTGCTATCAATTGCCCGCCGTGGCACTGGCCGGTTGCTGTGTCGTCGTCTCGCCGTTGATCGCGTTGATGCACGACCAGTTGCGCTCGGCGCGGACGCTGGGCATTCGCGCCGCCAGCCTGACCTCGGTCGATAGCGATTGGCGCGAGACGCAGGATCGGCTGCGCGCCGGCCAGTTGGACCTGCTTTATGTCGCGCCTGAGCGGGCCAGTACCCAAGGCTTTCGCGAGCTGCTGGACGAGGTGGACATCAGCCTGTTCGCCATCGACGAAGCGCATTGCGTATCCGAATGGGGGCATGATTTTCGTCCCGATTATCGCTTGCTGCGGCGCTTGCTCGATCATTTCGCCGATGTCCCGCGGCTGGCGCTGACCGCCACCGCCGATGCCCATACCCGCGCCGATATCCTGACGCAGTTGGGCATTCCCGAGGATGGCCTGATCATCGCCGGGTTCGATCGCGCCAATATCCGCTATGTCATCCAGCCGCGCGACATCTTGCAAAAACAGCTGCAGGCGATCATCGACGCCAATCCGGGACCCGGCATCGTCTATGCCCAGACCCGCGCCATGACCGAGCGCATGGCGCTGGCACTGGGGAAGGACGGCCGCCCGATCCGCGCCTATCACGCCGGTCTGCCCGCCGAGGTTCGTGCTGAAAACCAAAGCCATTTCCAGTCGAGCGAAGAAATGGTGATGGTCGCGACCGTCGCCTTCGGCATGGGCATCGACAAGCCCGACGTGCGTTTCGTAGTTCATGCCGGGCTGCCGAAATCGATCGAAAGCTATTATCAGGAAAGCGGGCGGGCAGGGCGCGACGGCGATCCGGCAGTGGCGACGCTGTTGTGGGGAGCGGACGATTTCGCCCGCGCTCGCCAGCGCATGGCCGAGGTCGAGCCAGCGCGGCAACCCGCCGAACGCACCCGGATTGCGGCGCTGGGGGCGCTGGTCGAAACCGGTCAGTGTCGCCGTGCCATCCTGCTGCGCCATTTCGGCGAAAATCCGCCGCCGGCCTGTGGCAACTGCGATAATTGCCTGGTCCCGCCGGCGCGCTGCGATGTCAAGCAGATCGCCCAGAAGCTGCTGTCGGCAGTTTATCGCACCGGACAAAGTTTCGGCCTGGGCCATGTCGAGGCGGTGCTGACCGGCAAGAGCAACGAGCGGATCGTCCAGCGCGGGCATGACCGACTGTCGGTATTCGGCATCCTCCAGGGCGAGGAAGCGGCGTTGATCAAACCGGTCGCTCGTGCGCTGACGGTACGCGGCGCGCTCGATACCAATGAACATGGTGCGTTGCTGCTGGGCGCCTCGGCCCGCGAATTCCTGCGCGGCGAGGAAGATATGTCCCTGGTGCTGGCCCCGGCTTCCGCTTCCACGCGGCGTGATGGCCGGCGGGCTGCGCGCGGAGCGGTCACTAATCCCGTCGATGATCCGCTGTTCGAGGCATTGCGCGCCTGCCGCCGCGAACTGGCGCGCGAAGCCGGCCTTCCGCCGTATGTCATCTTTCATGATAGCACCCTGCGGGAAATGGCCCAGTTGCGACCGCGCAACGACGCTGACCTGGAGCGGGTCAGCGGGGTCGGCACGCGCAAGCGCGAGGCCTATGGTCCGGCATTCCTGGCGGTGATTGCGCAATTCGGCGCCGGCGCGGGCCGTTGATCGCATTACCACTTGCGACAAGCCGTTAACTATGATGGAAAGCAAACATGGCAAGGCGCGGACGCGATCCACGATTGGCGAAGGAAAGCGCGGTGCAGGCCATCGCCCTGTGCTGCCTGCTCGCGCTGAGCGGGCTGGCGATCATGGGGCCTAGCGGCGTGTTGGCGTGGGGCGAAAACCGGCGGCTGCTTGAGGTTCATCACCAGCAAATCGAGCAACTGACTGCGCAGCGCGACCATCTCCGCAACCGTGTCCACCTGCTCGATCCACACCATGTCGATCCTGATCTCGCGGGTGAATTGCTGCGCGCCAAGCTCAACGTTGTCCATCCCGACGAGATGGTGCTAATGCTGCATCGATAGCGGTTTTGCGCTGGTGGTCTGGCGACCCGAGCTGTTGCCGGAAAGCATAAACAAATTACAAGGAGCAGCTTTCCGTTTAGCGACGTGGGCTTATATGCATGATATCCGATTTTCCCAGGGGTAGCCGACTTGGTCAAGACCATACTGAATTCGCCAAAATCAACGCCGGATACCAGCGCGGCGGTCGATACTCCGGAATTAGCCGCCACCGCGTCTCCGCCCGAACCCCAGGACGATCTGCAACTGCGCAGCCTGCAACTGGCGCATGACGCCGAGCGGCAATATGCCGCCAGCGACGAAGAATTGCTGCATTTCTACGAACAGATGGTGTTGATCCGGCGTTTCGAGGAAAAGGCCGGCCAGTTGTACGGGCTGGGCCTGATCGGTGGGTTCTGCCACCTCTACATCGGCCAGGAAGCGGTGGCGGTGGGCATTCAGTCGGCGCTCGATCCAAAGCTCGATAGCGTCATCACCGGCTATCGCGATCACGGCCATATGCTGGCCTATGGCATCGATCCAAAACTGATCATGGCGGAATTGACCGGACGCGCGGCCGGAATCTCGCGCGGCAAGGGTGGCTCGATGCACATGTTCAGCGTAGATCATCATTTCTATGGCGGTCATGGCATCGTCGGTGCGCAGGTGTCACTGGGTGCCGGCCTGGCGTTTGGGCATAAATATCGCGAAGACGGCGGTGTTTGCGTTGCCTATTTCGGCGACGGCGCGGCAAATCAGGGCCAGGTTTATGAAAGCTTCAACATGGCCAGCCTGTGGAAGCTGCCGATCGTCTTCGTGATCGAGAATAACGGCTATGCCATGGGTACGGCGGTCAAGCGCGGCTCTGCCGAGACGCATTTCTATCGGCGTGGCACCGCGTTTCGAATTCCCGGCTTGCCGGTAGATGGCATGGATGTGCTGGAAGTACGCCAGGCCGCCAATATCGCCGTCGAATATGTGCGCGCGGGCCATGGCCCGGTGCTGCTGGAACTCAAGACCTATCGCTATCGCGGGCATTCGATGTCTGACCCGGCGAAGTACCGCACCCGCGAGGAAGTGCAGGAAATGCGCGAGAAGCATGATCCGATCGACCATGCGCGCGATGAATTGTTGAAGCGCGGCATGACCGAGGAACAGATCAAGGCGATCGACAAGCGGCTGCGCAAGGTGGTGACCGACGCCGCCGATTTTGCCGAGAATTCGCCCGAGCCGGACTTGGCGGAACTGGCGACCGATGTCCTGGTGGAGAGTTACTGATGGCCGTCGAGCTGAAAATGCCGGCGCTCTCGCCGACCATGGAAGAAGGCAAGCTGGCCAAATGGCTGGTCAAGGAAGGCGACGAGGTCAAATCGGGCGACATCCTGGCCGAGATCGAAACCGATAAGGCGACTATGGAATTCGAGGCGATCGATGAAGGTACGATGGGCCGGATCATGGTGGCGGAGGGTACCGACGGAGTGAAGGTCGGCACCGTCATCGCCCTCATCACAGACGATGGGAGTTCCGGGGAGGATGACGCGTCCCCCGCGCCGGCCAGCGTGAGCGAAGCGCCTGCCGACCAGAACGCCGATACGCCACAAGCGGCGGAGTCGGCCAAGGCAGCGACCCCGAACGCGCCCGATCCGCAGGCAAAGCCGCCCGAGACCGCCGTCGCAGCCCGGGTCGCCGAACCTAAGCTTACCCCCGAAGCGGGGCGGAATGTTGCTACGGTCACGGTGCGTGAAGCCTTGCGCGATGCCATGGCAGAGGAAATGCGCCGCGATGGCCGAGTGTTCGTGATAGGCGAGGAAGTCGCCGAGTATCAGGGCGCCTACAAGGTCACGCAGGGCCTGCTCGAAGAGTTCGGACCGAAGCGGGTTATCGATACGCCGATCACCGAATACGGCTTTGCCGGCATCGGCACCGGCGCTGCGATGGGCGGCTTGCGCCCGATCGTCGAATTCATGACTTTCAATTTCGCGATGCAGGCGATCGATCACCTGGTCAATTCGGCGGCCAAGACCAATTACATGTCGGGCGGCCAGATGCGCTGCCCGGTGGTGTTTCGCGGGCCGAATGGCGCGGCGACGCGGGTCGGGGCGCAGCACAGCCAGAATTACGCACCGTGGTATGCGTCGGTGCCGGGGCTGGTGGTGATTGCGCCTTATGATGCCAACGATGCCAAGGGCCTGCTGAAAGCGGCGATTCGCAGCGAGGATCCGGTAATCTTCCTGGAAAACGAAATGCTCTACGGGCGCAATTTCGACTTGACCGGCGATGACGACCAACTGGTCCCGATCGGCAAGGCGCGGGTGGCGCGCGAAGGCCGCGATGTCACCATCGTCAGCTATTCGATCACCGTGGGCCTCGCGCTGGAAGCGGCCGAACTCGCCGCTGCGGAAAACATCGATGTCGAAGTGATCGATCTGCGCACGCTGCGGCCAATGGACCGAGGCGCGGTGCTCGCCAGCCTGGCCAAGACCAACCGGCTGATCGTCGCCGAGGAAGCCTGGCCGGCCTGCTCGATCGCATCCGAAATCATCGCCATCTGCATGGAGGACGGCTTCGACGATCTCGATGCCCCGGTATTGCGCGTGTGCAATCAGGATGTGCCGATGCCCTATGCCGCCAATCTGGAGAAAGCGGCATTGATCAATACGGCGGGGATATTGGCGGCGGTGCGGAAGGTATGCAATCGCTGAGCAGCTGACTTAGTCCCTCCGGCGAAGGGGGGCATTACCTAGCTGTTCATCACCGCATATCAAGCTTTCGCCGCCATCACGGCGGCGGAGGCTGACCGCGATGCGATCCACGTTAACGCAGTTATGCAGCGACAGCCATGGCAGCACCGCGCTGGAATTCGCCGTGGTCGGGCCGCCGTTTATGGCGTTGCTGACCGGAATACTTTACATTGCACTGGCCAATGTCGGGCAGTCGGGGCTGGAGACGGCGGCGGAAAGCGCGGCGCGGCTGGTGATGACCGGGCAGGCGCAGTCTGGTTCGGTCACGAATGCCGCCAATGGCACCGATATCGGCATGACCGCCGCCGATTTCAAAACCGCGATCTGCACCGGAACGACGATTACCGGCCAGGATGGCACGGTTATCAGCGTCGGCAAGATGCTGCCGCCGTTCCTGATGTGCAGTCGCCTGACCGTCATCGTCGGCCCGGCCAGCTACGGCCAGTCGGCGCAGGCGTTACATTACAAGGCCGATGGCACCGTCGATACCGGCGCGAACAATGGCTACACCCTCAGCCCCGCGGGCGGCGGCCAGAACCAGGTGATGATGGTCCAGCTGATCTACGACTGGCCGACCTTCAACGGCCTGTTCGGGCTTAATCTGGCCAACGAGCAGAACGGCAACCGCCGGCTGGTGGCGACCTCGGTGTTTACCACCGAAGCCTATAGTTGCGCCGCGACGCAAGCGTCATGTTGAGCAAGCTCTCCTCGGACAGCCGTGGCGCGGTGCTGGTGGAATTCGCGCTTTGCCTGCCGGTGCTGCTCATCATGTATCTGGGCGGTTTTGTCATCACTGACATGGTCAGTTGCAATCGCAAGGTAACCATCGCCACGCGCGCATTGGTCGATCTGGCCAGCCACAATCTCTCGCCGGCGGAGGTGCAATTGCTGCCCGCCAGTACCACCGCGGTTTCGTATCTCAGCGCCAGCGCCGTGGTGCTTAACCCGTACAACATGGCCAATGCCACCCAAACAATCGCATTGCTGCGCGTTTGCGATGCCTCGCATGCCTATGTCGTATGGAGCCAGTCGATGACCCAGAACAGCGGCGGCACCGTGCTGACTTCTCCTTCGACAATAGGCACGCCGACTGCCGCCAGCGTGGTGGCGATCCCCGCCGCCATGGTGACAGCGCCGGCGATCCCGGTGAACCCCGACGGCAGCACCGGCATCTGCACCAATTACGCGGCGAGCGGGAGCACGGGGACGCAGGTGGGCCAGGACGGCGGCTATCTGTTCAAGGGGGAGGTCGGGTATCTTTATACCCCCGCCATCGGCCTGGGCCGCACTACCACGACGCCGATGGCCGATACCATCTACATGAGCCCCCGTCTTTACTAGGTCCGCGACGATGACAGGCATCTTCTCCTTTTTCCGCCGGGTGACTGCCGACCAGTGCGGCAATGTCATGATGATCATGGGCCTGGCGATCATTCCGCTGACGTTCGCGATCGGCTTCGGGGTAGATTACAGCCGCGCGGAAAAGCTGCAGACCCGCCTCAACGCCGCTGCCGATGCGGCTACGCTTGCCGCCGTGGTCCCGTCGATGATCCTGCAGAGCGATCCTGTTGCGCGCGCGGCGGCGTATGCCATGTTCGATTCCCAGACTGCCGGGCTTTCCGGCATGACCAACTTGCGGCGAACGGTCACTGTTACACCCGTTTCCAACGCCTCGCTCGGCGCCCTGCGCAAGGTTACCGTGTCCTACACCGCATCCTCGATCAACATGTTCGGCGGCATCCTGCGTTCGGCAACGCTGCCGATCAGCGGTTCCACGACCGCGAACGCGCAACAACCACCCAACGTCAATTTCTACCTGGCCATGGATGTATCGCCGTCGATGCTGCTGCCGCCCACCGCATCCGGTCTGTTCAGTCAAGCCGCAGCGACCGCGGCCCGTGCCAATCCACCCAACGGCTGCGACTTTGCGTGCCACGAGATGATCCCGCATAACGACCTCATCTATATCAACGATACGATCGGTCGTCAGGTGCTGCTGTCCACCGGTTATTACGGCAATGGCGCCGGTGCGAACACTTATTACCTGTATAATACCGGAACTGCGACATTATCCAATAGCAGCGGTGGTGCGATGAACACCAGTTCGATCAGTGTCTCGGGCGGCACGGTCACTACGACTACGAATACTTATTCGATAGCGGATAGTACATCGGGGCCGGTGACTATCAACCTCACGACAAAAATCGCAAAGGTGCCTGGCAGCACGACTTCGACCACCGCTACCTATGACACCGGCTATTGGGCGGACGGGTACTGGCTCACGCGCAACTACGGGCTCATCTATGGCAGCCCGGCCAGCCTGACGTTGCGCCAGGACGACGAGATCGCGGCGGCGCAACAGCTCATCCCTTATGCGTCGAACCAGGCTTTGTTCTATAATGTCACGTACCAGATGCAGATTTTTTCATTCGACTGGACCCATCCAGGTGCGACGATGGGTCCGCTCAACCAGTTGACGACGATGACTGATGTGAATTCGATGAGCGGGGTCAATGTGTCCAGCCTGATGCCCCCCACCGATTACTGGTGGCAGAACTCCCGGCCGACCAGTGCGACCAACATCAACGATCAAGGCACCGAAATGGGCAATATGCTGGCACGGATGAAAACATTGATGCCGATCCCCGGCAACGGCTCTGCAAGTTCGACGCCGCAGGAGATATTGTTCATCATATCCGACGGCATGGGCGACCAGAGCGAAGGCGGCCGCAGGGTCGGACCGCTGAGCAGTGCCGACCTGGACCAATGCACCGCGATCAAGGCCAAGGGTATCAAGATCGCGGTTCTCTATACGCAGTATCTGCCGCAGGCATTGGTCGGCGACTCCTGGTCGCAAAACAACGTCGCGCCCTACCTGCCCCCGGCGCCGTTCCCATTCGCCGCCGGGAGCGCAGGCACTAGCGACCAGGTGCTCACGGCCTTGCAAAGCTGCTCGTCGCCTGGCGCCGCGGGCGCGCCGCTGGTCCAGACCGTGACCACCGACGGCGATTTCACCGCCGCACTGCAGCAGCTTTTCTCTACAGCGTTGCAAAGTGCGCGTTTGGTGCAGTAGCAGCGTTAGTCCGAATTGCGTTGATCGAACCTATAGCCCCCTCCTCTTCAGAGGAGGGGGTTGGGGGTGGTGCCTCTCGCTAGACGCGACGCCTTTGACCATCAAGGAAGACACCACCCCTTGATCCCCTCCTCTGAAGAGGAGGGGGGAAGAGTCGCAGTCAGCAGCGTGGTATTAAGTTCTATCGCTGCCGTGCTATTGCTGACAAGTGTAGTCCGCCGTGGACCAAACTCTGCTTGATATTCTACCGCCGCTACAGCGACTGGCGATGGCCTATGCGCCGGCGCGCGTGCGACCGGCGTGGCTGGCGTTGGTGGCGCTTGATGCGCGGCTGGGGCAATTGCTGCGCGGGTCGCGCGAGCCGATCCTGACGCAGATTCGCCTGGCCTGGTGGCGCGATCGGTTGCGCGAGCCGGCGAGCGCATGGCCGACGGGCGAGCCGTTGCTGGCGGCGCTCGGTGCCTGGAAGGGGCAGCATGGCGGGCTGGGCGCGCTGGTCGACGGCTGGGAAATGCTGCTGGGCGAGGCGCCACTGCCCGATGGCGCGTTGACGGGATTCGTGGCCGGGCGGGCGGCGGCGATGTCCGCGCTGGCGCTGGTTCTGGAGCGCGCCGACATGGCCGCCGCTGTCCATCAGGCGGGAACGGGCTGGGCCATCGCCGATCTCGCCGCGCATCTGTCGCATCCTGATGAGCGCGCGACGGCGCGGTTGCTGGCTGATCGGCACGATTGGCGCGCCCAACGCCTGCCGCGCGTCTTGCGACCGCTGGCGATCCTGCACGGGGTCGGCGCACGCAGCATGAAACGGGGCACAACCGACGACCGGAGTGATTTTTTCCTGGCGATGCGGCTTGGCATCCTGGGTATCTAGCCTAGGGTTCGCTTCGCGGGCGAGGGGGCCGGCCAATGAACCGAATGGTGCTGGGCGCTTTGGCGGCGCTGTTGATGG
>CAZZYX010000103.1:0-12303 GCA_964658485.1 uncultured Acetobacteraceae bacterium
CTAAAGGTGAGCGCCTTGTCGGTGTTGATCGTCAACGGTGTTTTCCAGGCCTTCAGGCCCTTGAGCGCTTTGCCAGGAGACGCCTGGCTGCCTTGGTGTTGCGCGTTGCCGACAGGTAGAAATCGATCGTGTCACCATTCTTGTCGACTGCACGGTAAAGGTAGACCCACTTGCCTTGACCTTCACATAGGTTTCGTCGACCCGCCAGTTGCGCGAAAGCCCGGCCGCTTCCAATACCAGGGTAGCCGCCTCTCCATCTCCGGGGCGTAGCGCTGGACTCAGCGATAGATCGTCGAATGATCGACCTTGACGCCGCGCTCGTCCGGCATCTCCTCCCGGTCCGGTAGCTGATCCCGTATTTGCAGTACCACCGCACCGCCCAAAGGATCACCGCGCCCTCAAAATGCCGCCACTTGAAATCGCTCACATCCGCTCCGCATTGAGATTAAACTCCAGATCGGAAGCTTGGCAATTTTTGCAACAGAGCCGCCTTTTGTGCAGCTATTTGGCTGTGCCTTGGCTTTCACATCCGAAGCGATCGTCACTCACCGCCTCCGCTACGAGTTCACGAAACCAGCGG
Source organism: uncultured Acetobacteraceae bacterium (assembly GCA_964658485.1). GTDB lineage: Bacteria > Pseudomonadota > Alphaproteobacteria > Sphingomonadales > Sphingomonadaceae > Novosphingobium. Next base: position 581 of record CAZZYX010000103.1, read on the forward strand.
TGCCCCGGATCGGCGTCCATCCGCTGAGTCCAGGCGAGGCATAGTTCAACTCCACCGCGCGAGCGTCCGTCCAGAATGCGGAGCGGCGCGAATTGACCGATCACTTCAGCAAGGCGGCGGGGAATGATCGTGACTGCCCCCGTCAGCAGTGCAAGTATCGGCAACGTGCCGAATTGCTGGACAGTCGCGATCACGTTGGCGGGGGAGGTGCCGGATATCATGTCCTTGATTTGCGGCTCGGTCGCCACGCCATCCGCGACTCCGAATGCGACATGCTGCTCGGAATCGATGTCTTCGCGGGTCGGCGCGCGCATCGCCGCTAACCGATGTCCGGCCGCAACGACCGCGACAAATTCATCTCGAAAAAGCGGGAGGAAGCCGCCGCCGCGATCGACATGTGCGGCCAGCACGCGTCGTGGCGCGACGACAAAGTCAATTCCATCCCATGCGTCGACGGTGAACGCGGCGGGATTGAGGAAGGTCATCGAGATGCCGGGGGCACGCTGTGCAAGCAGCGCAGTGGTTCGGGGTACCAACAGGATCGGGCCGTAATCCACCGACGAAAATATAAAAGTGCGGCGCGCGGTCGCGGGTTCGAACCCAGTCGGCCGCCATATCGCTTCCAGTGTCTGACATTGCCGGTCGACCTGCTGGATCAGGTCTTCCGCACGCTTTGTCAGGATCATTGCACCGCCATCGCGCACGAGGAGCGGATCGCCCAACGCAGCACGCAATTGCGCCAGCGCCTTGCTTGCGGCGGGCTGTGACAGCCCGATGCGCTTGGCCGCGCGGGAAACGTGGCGCTCGTGCAGCAGGGCTTGCAGTACAGGAAGCAAATTGAGGTTGATCGAGCGGAGCGACATGCACCGATCGCTACACTGCAGCTTTAAACTATTCTATTAAATAATAGTCTCCATAAGATCTTGTCATTTCCTCGAACAACCTGCCGCAGTGTATACCAGGCCATGTTGACGGGTAACGGCCCGGCGAATAAGAGGAGAAATCGAGTGACAGCGACCGCCGACGCAGCGACGTTCGAACTTTCGCAGGACCAGATAGAGGCGTTTTGGCGCGATGGCGTGATCTGCATCCGAGGCCTGTATTCCGCCGAATGGGTGGCCAGGCTGACCGAGGCGCTGGACAGTATCGTTTCACAGCCCTCGCCAATTACCCGGATGCCGCGAGACACAAACTTTCACTCCGATCTCTACACTTGGCTCACAAACGACACCGTGCGCGATTTCATTCTCCACGGTCCTAGCGCCTGCCTCGCCCAACGAGTTTTTCAATCGCAGCGCGTAAACTTTTTCTACGACCAGATTTTCGTGAAGGAGGAGATGTCTCCGCACCCCACGCCGTGGCATCACGATTTCACCTTCTGGCCGATTGAGGGCGACCAAATCGCGTCTCTCTGGACCTCGGTCGATGCGGTGAACGCAGAATCGTCGGCGCTCGAGTTCGTCACTGGTTCACATCGCTGGCCGCAGCGCTATCGTGCGATTGGAACTGACGGCACGGATTTTTCCACCGGCGAGAACAGGGATGAGCTTCCCGATATCGAAGCGGACCGCAGCAAGTTCGACATCGTCAGCTGGGATGTCAAACCAGGCGACGCTCTGCTGTTCCATGCCCTTACGCTGCACGGCTCGCGTGGAAATCGTTCCGCCAACACCAAGCGCCGCGCGATCACGACGCGCTGGTGCGGCGACGATGTCGTGTATCGGCCCAAGGGCATGCCGCTGCCCTATATTTGCGAACTGACACCCGGAGATCGACTGTCCGGCCGGCTCTTCCCGCAGATCCTTCCGACCATCATCGAGTCCGAACTGTCCGAGCGCATGGCCGGTTTCATCATGCCCGATCCCGAAGCTATCGGTGCCGTCGTTAGGCGCATACAAACCGCCGAAAGGGTAGCGGTGCCGCTCGATTTCTGATCGGGCGACACCCCAAAAGGAAGAGGGACTCCGTCCCCCTTCTCGTCAGCGCATTGCTGGTGGCATGGGCACCTTCGCAGCCTCGGCCGCTTCGCGCTCCGTTGCTCCATTCGCTGGAAAGCGGGTCTCGAACTGGATTGAGCGGCATGTTGCAGCACAGCGGGGAACGGCGAGAGATCATACCCGCCGCTGGCGGTCGCCATCAGCCAGGCCAGATATTGATCGACGATCGGCCACCTGTTGCCGTACCACCGGATGCTCTGGGCAAATCGCTCGTCTAGTCGTGTGAGCACCGGTAGTATAAGATCATTTCGCTGCCTTTGGCCGGACGCCTTCCGGGTGTCCGACCGTCATCATTCCGGGAAAGCGGAGCGACCGTGCAAGCGGGTGGATCATCGCCAAACACTACTGCAGATCGGCAATCATCCGCGCTTGCTCCACTGGATCGGCCGTCAGTGGAGGATCCCGGCATCCGGGAATTGTCCGCCGAGATAGTGCAGGATCGCGACATTTTCGGTGAGCATGCGATCGCCGACCTTGATGGCTGGCACCTTGCGCACCGAATTGATCGCGCGATAGGTCGGGTTCGCTGTTCTCCTGCCATCAAATTGACCATCACGACATCGTAGGAGACGCCGATCTCCTCCAGTGCCGTCATCGTTACGCGCGAACAGGTTCTTGCTGCGCGGTAGAGGGTGAGTCTCTCGTTCATGGCTCGAACTCCGGTGAAATAATGGCGGCTGGTCGTCCGATACGACAAGGTGTTGCCGATCCAGCACGTTCGCCTTGAGTCGCGACTGAGCGGGACAATCGGTAAGACCGCCTTCCACGAACAGGACTGCCGGGGCAGCTTACGCGAAAGCAAGCTTGGCCTCGGTCGGATTACGCACATCTGGCGAGCTGACCAAAGGTGCGAGTTCGGTCACCGTGAACATACCGCTGTCCATAGTCGCCGAGTTCGAGCGGCGCGGTCACACTTGTATCAAACGTTGCCGGTTAGTGATGAGATTGGTCGCTCCTGCCGTTGCGTTGCGGCCGTAGAGGGTGCCTTGCGGACCCTTAAAACCTCAAAGCGTTGCAGGTCGTAAAACTGTCCGCCGATGAATTGCGGCAATGACATGAAGAGGCCATCAACATTGATTACGCCAGCATTTGCGGCCACTGCCACGAACATGCAGAAGAGCAGCGCGCTGCCAAAGCATGCGACTATAGGGTTACGCCCGGGGCCGCCGACGATACCCCACCGGGGACGCATCGGCGCAGCCAACCATGAGGATCCTCCCTGTAGCGCGATGAGGCTGGCGAGCGTCACCAGGGCGATCACGCCGTAAATCGCCGCAAAACCATATTTCGCGAGGAGGGAGGCAGAAACTGTGAAAATCGTAACCGTACCGAGAATTTGGCAGAGTTGAAGGACACTGAAAGCTCTGGTGGGACTTCCCGTACAGCTTGCAAGCATGCCGCCAGTAGAGATGCACAAACCCGCGCCGACCCCCTCGCATAAGCGGAGGGCGGCAAAGATCAGGTAGGGCAGCGGGAACAACGTCAGCAGCGCGCCGGTCAGCACTATCGCGAGGCCTATGAAGATCGCCTGACCAGGATTCACCTTTGCAATGCGCGGGCAAGCAGAATGGAGGTTACTGCGGACACCAAAAATTGCGGCGATGCCAATCCGCCGACGCCTAGGGCCGAAATCCCGTAGCGAGCGCCGCTCGCCGGGATCCAGATCGGACCAGATTCGAGCGGCAAGAATCCGCTAACCCATGCCAGGGCGAGCTTCGAGCTGAAGTGGATATCGCCCGTGGCTTAATTACTATCGACCGATACCGCCATGGCGACCACCTCCAGTTACCAACGGCCAGCGGCGCCGATTAGCGCTCGTTCAAAATCGGATTGCGAAGGCTACCGATGCCTTCGATTTCGACTTCGCAAACGTCTCCTTCCTTCATCCAGAGCATCGGCTTTCTAAACATGCCGACCCCGCCCGGGGTGCCGGTGATGATCAGGTCGCCGGGGGAGAGGGTCATCGCGACGCTGATCATCTCGATAAGCGCCGGAACGTCCACCATGAGGTCCGCGGTCGAGGCGGATTGTACGGTCTCGCCGTTCAATCGCGTCTCCAGTTTCAGGCCTGCGGCCCCCGGCGGCAACGCGTCGGCGGTCACGAAGAACGGGCCCATCGCGCCGGTCGAATCGAAATTCTTGCCGATCGTCCACTGCTTGGACGCGCTCTTCATTTGAAAATCGCGGATGCTGCCGTCGTTGAAGATGGTGTAACCAGCGACGTGATCGAGCGCCTCCGAGCGGGAGATGCGACGACCGCCCTTGCCGATCACGGCGACCAGTTCGCCTTCGTAATCGAGCTCGCGCGATTCGGGCGGCACGAGGATCGGCGCGCCGTTTCCGATGAATGTCGAGGCGAAACGCGCGAAAAAGGCCGGATACGCTACTGGCTGGTGGCCGGTCTCGACATTGTGATCGACGTAATTAAGGCCCACACACAGTGTCTTGTCCGCTTGCCGGAACGGGGCCAGCCATTCGATGCTTGCGGTATCGATCTCGGGTGCGTCGGCAAGTTTGGCGCCGGCTTGCGACAGGGCTTCAGGAGTTTGGCGAATGAGCGTGTCAAGGCCGCCGGGCCACCCCGCCTCTCCTTCGCAGAGGCCCCGCAAAACTTCACCATCAAGGATCGCCACGCCTTCGCGACCGGCCAATCGAAACGCTGCGAACTTCATTAGATTATCTCTTTCGTTACAGCAGCAAGGCCACCCTTGAGGAAAGCCGTCGACAAATCCGCATATTCGACAGGTCGCTCGAAGGGGATCCAGTGCCCCGTCTTTGTGAACACGACGAGTTTGTTCTTCGCAATGTTATCCGTGAGAAAGCGGCCAAGCGCTCCGTCCGGCGACGCGGCGATATCATCTTCGCCCCAAATAACCAGGGTTTCTGCCGTGATCTTGTTTAACACGGCTGGCGTGAGCGACCAGCGGGTAACGCTTTCCGGGTCGGTCATTCCGAGCAAATTTTCTAGTCCGGCGATAAATTCCGGCCGGTGATAAATGGCGTATCGCACGTCGACTAGTTCATCGGTCAAGGCGTTCGGATCGGCGATCACCATCTCCAGCCGCTTGCGCGTAGCCGCTTTGTCGTTCGTCAACACGCCTGCCCGGGTGGATTCGCGCAGCCATTCTCCGAATTTCGGGTCTTTCGCCGGTTTGGACTCGGGGTCGCCGGCGGCTGCGATCAGCGTCAATGACAGGATGCGATCCGGGTAGTGCGCCGCGAACCATGCCGCCGCCCAGCCGCCAAGCGACAGGCCGACCAAGTGCACCTTTTCGATGCCAACTGCGTCGAGATAGTCGCGGACGTGATTGGCGCTGATCTCCGCTGTCAGCGGCTGATCCAACGGATCGCTGTACCCGTTGCCGACCATGTCGATCATATGGACGTCGAACGCGGCGGCGTGCGCCTTGGCCACCGCCAAAAACCCTTCGAAATGGCCGCTTATACCGTGCAGGAACAGCACAGGCTCGCCCCGAAAACCGGATCGGAAGGCGCGGGTCTTCACTCCACCGGCCTCGACGTAACGAACTTCAAAAGCTTCGCCGAGCAGGTCGGTCCAAAAAGTCATGCATTTTCTCCCTGTAGGAACGCCGTAGTTCGGCCGCTCTCAACATACTTAGCGGTATTAAAAACAAAAAAGTCGAGTGTCAACACGGTACTCTGTCTCGTGATGGATACATATTTTCTCATTTCTCAAATTGATTAAAAATCTCGTTTTCTTGCTCGGGTTTGATGTCAACTGGATGAACAGAACCTGTTAGATGCAGGATGAGGGTTGACCGACTCCCATCGCAAAACATACTAGAGGGTATTAAAGGGGCTGCGAGCGCTTGAGAGAGGACGGGATGAACCAGGATCACGACGAACAGTTTGACGTGGCAATCGTCGGATATGGACCGGTGGTCCAGCTCTTGGCCCTGCTGCTGGCGCGCCGCGGTTACCGGATCTCCGTTATCGAACGGTGACCCGAGCCGTTTGCGCTGCCGCGCGCCGTTCATTACGATCACGAAGTGGCTAGAATCTTTTCAGGCGGCGGGCGTCATTGACGAGATACAGGCAATTTCCGGCACAACAGAGCCCAACCGCGTCCACTCGCCTTCGCTGGGCACGCATGGCCCATTTTGATCGCTTGATGAACTTGGCCAGCGAAGCACGGAATGCATTTGCAGCCGTGAGAATGCCAGGCGACCGACCCGGCGGTTTGCGTTTAGCAAACCCAAGACCGCGTCATCTCTACCGCAGATAGCTTTGCACTATGACCGGCATCAATTTATTTCATCTATACCTGCCGCGTTTTTTGACGACGCTGGCCTCTCCGATAAGACTTGATTCGACGTTCCGAACAACGTCGGTGTCTAGCTGATCGGAGTTTGATTTCGTCATGATATATTCTGATATATCGCTCGAATAATTTATTCAAAAACCTGCAAGTAAAAGTAAATTATAGTCATCTTTGAGGGGGATGCGAAAAAGAGGCGAAGGTTTGGCGTGGACGCGCCGCGCTTAACGTCAAACAAGGGGGATAACATGATTGCTATACAACGGAATCTCGGCCGAGGCGTTTTAAAACGGGGCCTGTTATCGTCCGCCCTTGTCACAGGATGTCCTGTTATTTCGCTGTTCGTGCCCATGACAGTACTGGCTGCCCAACAGCCTGCTACCAGTTCGGCCGCGATCCAGCCGGACGCTGCACAGCAGCCGTCGCCAAACCAGATCGATTCCGAACAGCCGGCTGGAAATGGCGAGATACTCGTCACCGCCCAGCGCGTTGCGCAAAAGCTTCGTGATGTTCCCGTTGCCGTCACGGCGTTCTCGGGCGAGCAACTCATCCGAGCGGGCATCAGCGACGTCAACAATCTGGCCGGGATCGCGCCCAACTTCCAGCTTCGTGATGCCGGAACTTCGCGTCAGTTCAACATCCGCGGTTCCGTCTCCACCAACTTCAACCCGGCTCCCGAGTCCCCGGTCGCTGTCTATACCGACGACATATATCACGGCGTGCCGGCGGCGCAGCTTGGCGAATATTACGACGTCGAGCGAGTCGAGGTCCTGCGCGGGCCGCAAGGGACGTTGTTCGGTCGGAACTCGACCGGCGGTCTCGTCCAGATCATCAGCCGTGCGCCGACCGCAACGCCCCAAGGTTATCTTATCGGTACCATAGGCTCCTATGGCAGTGTCGCGGTTGAGGGTGCGGTGAGTGGCGCGCTTACGGACAAGCTGACCGGCCGGGTCGCTTTCAAGGTTGATCGTAACGACGGCTGGCAGAAAAACGCGCTCGTCGGCGGTCCTAATTTCAACGCCAAGGATCACATTTCAGGCCGAGTGTATCTGGTCTACAAGCCATCGAGCGACTTTACCGCTTCGCTGATCGGATCGCTCGAACGTCAGCGCGACCGCACTCAGGGTTTCTCAGCGCTCGGCACCATCGATCCGGCTTCCGTTGCCGCGGCTACGGTCAACGGCGTGGTCAATCCCAACCTCCTTTATGGCTGCAGCTCGCACGATCGGATTTTCGCCGGCAATTGCCTGCTCAATAATGGCGGCGCCGCGACATCACCGAGCACCTACGTGTCATCGAAGGCGACCAACGACTGGAAGTCGATCTATTCAACGGCAAAAGGGCTGCCGAACAATCTCGATATCGGCAATGTCGCTCTCAAGCTAGCGTGGCAGATAGCCAATGACACAGAATTGCAGTCGATCACTACCTATGAACATGTCAAGCAGGACAGGGAGGAAGACGATAACGCTACCGGATTTCTCTCGCGGGAAATTGGTTATGCTCACCAACTTATCGTATCCAACCAATTTACCCAGGAACTGATACTGCGGCAGAAGCTCAGTATGGTTAACCTGCAAGGGGGGGTCTACTATCTTCATTCTCACCGCAAGCAGATATTGGGCACCGATTACGGTGATGGCGTTCCTTTCTCCTATCCGGATGAGCCGACCCTGAAGGTCGATTCAATCGCGGCATTCGCCCAGGCCGACTTCGATATCAGTCCGAGGTTCAAAGCGATCCTTGGCGGGCGTTATACCCACGACGCCAAGCGGATCGATTACAAGGGGACGGATTTTTCAGATCCGATCACGACGCCGGCCCAGTTCTCGCGCTCTGACGGCGTTGGCCGCCCAACCGGTCGGGCGGTCCTGGAATATCATCCCGCTGCCAAGGTGATGGTCTATGCCAGCGCCGCTACGGGCTTTAGCGCAGCCGAATACAAACTCAATTACTACGGCGACATCAGCAGCCAGAGACTGGCGAAGCCGGAAACCAATACGACTTATGAACTGGGCGCCAAGGCTTCGCTGTGGGACGGCCGGGCGGACGTGGATATCGCGATTTTCCATTCTCTGACTAAAAACAAGCAGGGATCGCAACTGATACCGGATCCACGCAATGCCAACGCCTCGATCACCGATTTCGGCAATTACGGGGACGTGCGCGCGCAAGGTGTCGAGTTCGACGCGACCGTGCGTCCCGTCAAACAACTGACCCTGGGGCTGAATGGCGCCTATGACGATACCCGGCTGAATAGCACGCTGGTGCTTCACCGCAACTACGACAGCACGAGCTTCGCATTGAACGGCAAGCACATGGTCGCGACGCCCAAGTGGAGTTTCTATGGCTATGCCCGCGCTACCACACCGGCCGGCGGCGGCGGCGAGTTCTCCGTGCAGGGTTCTTACCGCTGGCAGTCCCAGGTATTCTGGAACCTCAGCAACGACCCGCTCGAAACGGAGAAGCCCTATGGCATCGCCCGTTTCGAGATCGGCTGGACATCGGCGGAGAACACGTATGAGGTCGCCGCGTTCGTCGATAACGCCTTCGACCGCAAATATTCGAACCTGCATGCCTATTTTTCCACCTCCGACGTCGACACCTACCAATGGGGCACGCCCCGCTGGTTCGGGGTGAGGCTGCGCAGGAATTTCTAGCAACGACGCAGTGGCTCACGCCGGAGCGTGCCGACAAAAGCGGCCATCGGGTTCGTTTTCAATTCACGCCGGAACCAAGCTGGAGCATGATAAGACGCGATCTTATCGCATCATGCTCCAGCCCTTGTTCGCCGCGAAAGCGTGGTGACGACCGGTTCGAAACCGGTCACACCTGCTCCAGGTCGGTCGCGATCGCATATGCGGTGCGATAGCGTTCCACCAGCCAGCTGTTCATCTGCGGAATAGTGGTTTCAAGCCACGATAGCGTTCCCTTGGGCGTGAACCGTGAGGCGTGGCCGCGCTGTAACGCTTCCTGGGTCACCAGGTCTTCCTGGACGATGCCATCCAGGGCTTTGCTTTGTGCGGCAACTACCTCCGCAAATCCGTCGAGTTCGGTTGCCGCGCGCGGGTAAAGGCTGAACGTTACGCGGGTCATAGTTTTCGGCCCGTTCGGTAGCGCCAGGTTCACCAGCACCGACCCCGGTTCGCAGACGAGGAATAACACGGGCAGCACGGCTGCGAACAAGACCTGGTTTTGCTGTTCCGCAGACAATCCTTCTATTTGCGGCAGTCGGCCGGAAGCGGCGGCGTCGAATAGCTCGTTGGACCCTGCAAACCCGGTCGCTGTCATGATGGCTTTATCGGCGGGTTGATAGTCGAAGAACACCGACAATTGAGCCGGAGCGGCGCTGTGCGAATTACGATGCACGACATCCGTGTGATAAGGCTCCAGCGAATTTTCCTGGTAAAGCTTCCAGTTGGACGCGATCGGCAAGGACGTGGCGGCAGCCGGGACCAGTTCGGCGATGCGGTAACCGGCGATCATTGCATCCAACTTCGACAGCGCGGTCACCGGCGATGGCGCTTCGGCGTCGAAATTGATGAAGATCAGCCCGTGGAAAACGATATGCCTGATGGCCGGCAGCCTGATCCGCTGGCGCATCGCATCGGGCGACGCCGTCTTGCCCATCTGGGGCGCCGCAAGCAGCGATCCGTCGAGGCGGTAGCTCCAGGCATGGTACGGACAGATCAACAGCTTGGCATTGCTGCATTCGCCTGGCGAGGCAGGCGCCGCCAGCCCGTCGAGCAGGGGATGGCCGCGGTGCTGGCAAATCGCCGAGAGGACATGCAACTGGCCCGCCTCGTCCCGCGTCACGACCAGCGGTTCCTCGATCACCGTTATGCTGAAATGATCCCCAGGGTTGGGCACCTGGTTGACGTGGCCGACACACAGCCATTCGCGCTCGAACAAGGCGAACTTTTCGAACTGCCAGAAGTCTTCACCGGTATAAGCCTCGGCGGCAAATATCTCGGCGGTAGCAAATGGATCTGCGACCCGATCGGCGCCGCTCAAAACCCGCTTCGCGGCGGCTATAGCTCGCTTATCGACTATCCTGACGGACGTCATACACAACTCCTATCTTGCGATTATCTGTGAACAACGCGACGCCGACTGTATAGTCGCGAAGCGACGATGCCAGTCATAGTCCAAAGCGATCAAAACAGCCTTGAACGCACCGATCCGCCGCAATTGACCATGATCGGCGTAATCGAGCTATAGCTTGACGTCATTTGCTGCTGTGTATGGGTATCGGCCAAGGAACAACAACGCCAGGCCGTTCCATACCAGGAAAGGGGTGATGAACAGGATCGAAGTGCGATAGCCGATACCGGCGTCATAGGCGGCGTTGAGCAATACCGTGGCTAGTGCCCCTGCCGCCAGCTGGATAGTGACGCCGATCCCGGCAATGGTACCAAGCGCCCGTCGGCCGAAATAGCGGGACAGCAGAAACGACAGCGCACTGAATTCCGCGCCGAGTCCAAGCCCGATCATGACGCCGCCGCCCAGCATCAGCAGCGGCGACCCGGCAGTCAGCAGGACGATGATGCCGCCTGCGGCGATCCAATATAGTGGCGCAAGAATCCGCCCACCGTTGCTGCGATCGAGCATGTAACCGACGGTCGGTTCCCAGACGGTGCAAGTGAGGGAGATCGTAGCAATCACGCCGGTCGCTGTCTGGATGCTGAAACCGCGCTCCAGAACCAGTGGAACGATGATTGCAAACAATCCCAAAATGACACCGCCCCCGATAGGAAGCGATGTGAGCAAAAGCCAGAAGCGGAGCGTGCGCCAGGCTTCGGACGCGGTCAGGCCTTCGTAGATCGGGAAGTCAGGTGCATGACCCGACAAAAACTGCGACGCGTCGAGGCGTATCGTCGAACGCGCGGGCGGATCCCTTAGGAAAAGCCACTGGATCGGCAAGCCAATCAGCAGGATGGACGCGCCGATCCCGACAAACGCCCCCCGCCATCCCTGCGTCATCAGCAAAGCGCCCGCCAGCATGGGCATCAGCGTCGCACCGAGCCCGTTGCCGACTCCGCCCGCTATGCCGATCCACAAGCCGCGTCGCGTTTCGAACCATTCGGCCAGGAGCTTGGCGTAGATAACGCCGCTGGTAAGCGCGCCGGCGACGCCGATTACGGCAAACTGCAGGTAAAACAGGGCCGGGTTCGCTACCGACCAGTGAAGGCTCAGGACAGCGAGCGCGGTCATCAGCGTGCCGCACAAGGCGACGCGGCGAACGCCGATCGCATCGCACAGCCGCCCCGCCAGTGGCGAGCCGATCGCCATCGCGATCGAGACCAGCGCAAGCGCAAAACTGACCTTGGCGCGCGGCCAATGGAATTCCGTCGCAATCGGGACGAGGAACACCCCGAACACGACGATGACGGCGGGGGTTACCGCGAAAAGGTTGCCGATGACGCCGGCCACGACGACGCCGCCCG
>CAZZYX010000104.1:0-12243 GCA_964658485.1 uncultured Acetobacteraceae bacterium
CTCGTGGGCAGACTCTACATCAGATTGAGGGACTTTTCGGGGGGCAGGTCAGAGCAGACTTTGCCATTGATGACATTCGACGAGGCAATCGCGGATTCCGATCAGTTCTCGAAGCGACACTTGCTGCTGGGCAATGGCTTCAGTATCGCCTGCCGGGCCGACATCTTTCACTACGGCTCGCTATACGATCAAGCCGATTTCTCCGGCGCACCCGAGGTCGAGGCTGTGTTTACGGCCCTTGGCACCAAGGATTTCGAGGCGGTCATTCACACTCTGGAAAGTGCCGCTGCGGTCCTGCCTGCCTATGTCGCCGATGGCGGAGCTGCATCCGCTAAGATGATCGAGCACGCCGCAATGCTGAAGGAGATCTTGGTTCAGACCATCGCCGGCAACCATCCGCACGTCCCTTCCGACATTCCCGATGCGAAGTTCTGGGCTTGCCGGCGCTTCCTTTCGTACTTCCTGTCTGGCGAAAAGGCAGGTTGCGTCTTCACGTTAAACTACGACCTGCTCCTATACTGGACGCTGATGCATGAGGACCTGCCGTTCGGGGAGCAGATCGAGCTCGCCAAGACTGACGGCTTTGGCAACGATGAGGACGAGCCGGACGCGGAATATGTCGTGTGGCAGGGGGAAACGAACGCGCATGGCGCCAACGCTATGTTCCTGCATGGCGCGCTACACCTGTTTGATTCCGGCAAGGACCTGCTGAAATACACTTGGATTAGGAAGGGTATCCCGCTGACTGATCAGGTTCGGGTAGCGCTAGCTGAAAACAAGTTTCCACTATTCGTGGCTGAAGGAACCAGCGCTCAAAAGAAAGAAAAAATCCGGCACAGCGCTTATCTCTACCAAGGCCTTAAGCAGCTGACCAGCAATGTGGTTCAAGGGAAGCATTGCTGGTTTATCTTCGGACATTCGCTAGCTGCTAACGACGACCACATTCTCACCCGCATCGGTCGCGGTAGATTCAAGAAGCTCTACATCGGCATTTATGGGGACCCCCTTGACGCTTGGAACGCTCAAATAATCGCGCGCGCGACGTGGTTGGCTAGCCTCCGGCATGAGAAGTGGCCGCTGGAAGTCGAATTCTACCAAGCGGAGAGTGCGCAGGTGTGGGGATAGCAGCGCGGGGCGCCGCCGACCTGCTTACATGAGTGAAAGCGTCGTTTGTATCCGATGCCGTGCGAATGATCGATTCTTCCCAAACCCGTCATTCATCGTTGGGCGAAGGAACGGCGGTTTTGTCCCAAATTTGGGCATTCGCAAAGCGATGAACGACCGGCAAGTTACAGGAAGCATATCTCGCTCCTTGAACGGCCGGAATTCGGGCGGATCTATCCGGAAACCTCCCGCCCTCTTTATCAGCAGGTTGGGCGCGACGTCGGACGGCCATCATCGTGCCGCCTTTAAAATATTATTGATCGCTCAACAGTAGACGCTCGTGGTCGATAGTGCCGATCTCTCGCCTTGCCATAGCTCGGGATCACCTTGGGCGTCGCAAGCGCAGCGTGCCCGCGAGGATCTACCAACTATCTTTCGGTGCCGGGAACGACACCGGCCGTGCCGGGAGCAAGAGGATTGTTGATCAGATGAAGCTGCTGAGGCGCAGTGCCAAGGTCGATGCCCGCGGCGGGAAGGTCCGCAAGCAGGCGGAACAATAGCTCGCTTCGAGTGGGATATACATCGCGCTGCGAGGCCACATAGGCGAAGCTGTTGATATTGGCCCGGCCATCGGCGATCGAATCGACGAACACCTTGGGCGGCGGCTGGTCCAGTACTGCGTCCGACGACTCGTACATCGCCAGCAGCATCTCGCGCACCTTGGCAATATCGGCATCGATGCCAACCGAAAACTGCATCTGGACCCGCCCGATCGGGTTGGCGAGTGTCATGTTGCGCACCGTCTTGGTAATAAGCTCGGAATTCGGCACGATCAGCGTCGATCGGTCAGCCATCTGGATCTCGGTCGCCCGCACGCTGATCCGTCGCACATCGCCCTCCTGGTCGCCGAACCGGATGAGATCCCCGATCTTTACCGGTCGCTCGAATAGCAGGATGAGCCCCGAAACGAAATTTTGAGTAATGGCCTGGAGCCCGAAGCCGATACCGACAGACAGCGCGGAGAGCAGCAGCGCGATGCGCTCTATGCCAATCCCCAGCGAGGCCAGGGCCCATAGGAATACGAGGATCAAGGTAATGTAGCGGGCAACGGTCGCGATCGAATTTCGTGCACCCGCATCCAGTTCCGTGACCGGCAGATAGCGGCAGGTCAGCCATTGCTGGACAATCCGGGCCACGAACAGCCCCGCGACCAGCACCCCGATCGCGCGTAACACGGCGCCGGGCGAAATCGTCACCTCGCCAATCGTGATGCCATGGGCGATCTGGCCCAGTTGATCAAACAGGCTGCCGATATTCGAGCCGAACGGTCCGGTGGCAAGGGTGAGCCCAAGCAGAACCAGCATCAGCCGCACCAATGCCGACAGAAACACGCCCGCCTGATCGATAAGGCTCGCGCGCACGCCGAACCCGCGGTGGAGTCCAAGTCCGAGCGGGCTATGCTGTGAGATCAGCTGGGTCAACAAATCATCGGCAAGCATCAACACGATCGTGAAGGTCGCGACGAGCAGCGGGAGCCAGATCATCAGCCGGGTGATCAGGACCGCGAAGCTGACATAGCCGACCAGAAGCGCGCCGGCCGCGGCCACCGTGGCAATCCATGCCAGCAACGAGCCAAGCGCGGTGCCGGTCTCGCCAGCGCCATCGTCAACCGCATCCCCCTTCGCGATTGCGTGAAGCCGCACCCGGCCGATCCACAACAGCAGGCTGACTGCGAACAGGATGTGCGCTATGGCAATCAGGGCATTGATGCCGATGTCGGCGGCGGGACCAAGGCCGGCGGCACCGCGCACCGTATCCAGCAGGATAGCAGAAAACACCAGCGCCGCTGCGATCCAGCTCCAGGGACGGAGTGAACGAGCGGTGTCGTCGGTCACCGGCAGAAGCCGCCACTGCGGCTGCCGTCGCATCAGCAGAGCGCCGCCAAGACCGCATATCAATCCGGCGACCGCCGACGCACGGACCAGTACATCGCACAGCGGGTTCCAGGCGGGCGCTATCATTCCAGCTTCTCGCGCGCCCGCCACGACCAGGGCGGCGGCGATCCCGGGAAGGAGCGCGCCGCTGACTACCAGCCAGGCCGCCTGACCTGATTTGCGCAGCCGATTGGCGGGGGCGTGATCGAGCATTACCCGCCGTCCGAGCCAGCGCAGCCAAATTCGGAATGGGAACAGGATGAAAAGCGCGGCGGCAAGGGCCAGCGTCAGCACCACGACATCAGCGGCGCGCGCGTCGGAAATCGCATCGCCTTCGACATCGCCGAGCAAGCCGAGCCGGTGGCTATCTTGCGGCAACTCCCTACCGATCTCCTGCCAGAAGGTGCGCGAAAACGGCGAGGCGACCTGCGTTGACAGTTGTTCGACCAAAAGGTCGGTCGGGCTGCTTCGGGTTTCGGCTATCAAGCGCGCAGTATCGGCGGCAAGCTGGCGGCCACGCTGCACGCCACGATCGAGCGGGGTGCGTTGTTGTTCGAGCTTGCGCTTCTGAGTCCGTATTTGGATCGGTGCATCCCGGACGCTGGCTAGCGGCGCAAGTTCCGCGAGTTTGGCCTGCGTGGCCGTGAGCTGCCCCTGCAGGTCGGCGGTGCGTGACGCGGCCACCTGCTCGACGACGAGCGCACGGGCATGAAGCACCCGGCGCTCGGCGACGCTGGTGCGACCGGTAAGCCCGACAGCTATCGCCCGATATTCGCGCGCAGCGGCATCGATTGCCTGTGCGTCACGATCCGACGCCGATAGCGCGTGCGCTGCGGCCGGGCTCATAAAAGCCAGGAAGGCCATAAGGAAAGCCATAAAGAAAGGTAGCAAGCGATGATGCATCGGAGCCCTTTAGCTGCGAACGCCGCAAAGCGATATCGCCTTCCGGGTCGCTCGCCGACTAATCGAACAGCAAGTTCCAGGCAGCCTGTGGGTGGCCTTTAATGCCGGTAACGAGCGCGGGACTTCCTCGAACACCCCCGGGCACCGATCTTTCGTTCCGGCCATTTCACTCGGAAGCTTCGCTCCGGACCGCTTTTTCGCATTGCGTATGGCCTGCACAGTTTGGATGACCGTCGTTGCTTGCCCAGGCGAACTATGGGGTTATGTTCTTGGCACGAGTCCGGTGGATTTGTGCTCCATCGATTACACATCACTCGAATCCATGCCGACAATATGGATCGGCGTTGAAGCAGGGATGCCTGCCTTAGCGGCATGTATCCTATCGAATCGATTTGCAAATGCCGGACCGATTGGGAGTTACGATGGGCGCCGGTCGGAACCCCTGCATTAAAGTTATTTTAAATTAATCAGATTTATCGATGGCTGGCGGGTCTCGCTTCAACTCCTCTTCACCCCTGTGGGATGAACGGCCGTATAAGCATGCGCAGGCCGTCGCCGACATTCTCGCCATGCAAGCGGCAGTGGTATCAAGGAGGCGGCCGCGGCACAAATCGTCAGTTGATCGATAGTACCGCGTTCCGGGAAATGGAACGAACCGTACCCGATCCGACTACTACCGGATAGATTGTCATGGCGCCATCTTGTCGCAGGATAATGGAGCAACATGATGGCACGAACTCTTCTGATAATCGGGGCTACAGGAAACCAGGGCGGCGCGACGATCGATGCCCTGCTCGCCGATCGACGCGACTGGATCGTCAAAGTGCTCGTGCGTAACCCGGACGAAGCGCGCGTGCAGGCGCTCAAGCTGCGCGGCGTGGAGATCGTCCAAGGCGATCTGAACGATGCCGGCTCGGTCGAGCACGCCGTCAAGGGTGCCCACGGCGTCTATAGCGTTCAAAGTCCCCAGGAAGGCGGCCCGATGCGAGAAGAGACGCAGGGTATCATGGTAGCCAATGCCGCCAGGGCGGCTGGTGTTGCCCATTTCGTGTACTCGTCAGTCGCCGGCGCGGACCGTCGGTCCGGGGTGCCGCATTTCGAAAGCAAGCGGCGGGTCGAGCAGCACATCGCCGCAATCGGCCTGCCCGCAACAATCATCCGTCCGGTGCTGTTCATGGACAATTTCGCGACCTTCAAGTTTCGCATCATCATGCTCGCGATGCTGCGGACGTTCGTGCCCGAAAACCAGAAGACGCAGATGGTGGCGGCACGCGACATCGGCATGGTCGCCGCAAGCGCCTTTGCCGCACCCGAAACGTTCATCGGCCGTGCGATCGAGCTTGCCGGCGATGCCGTGACCCGGGGCGAACTCGTCGGATCCTGCCGGCGTCACGGCTTGCGGCCGTCTATCTCGCTAAAGCTGCCCGGCTGGATGCGTGCCAAAGTGCCCGAGGAGTACCAGCTGATGATGCAGTGGATCGCGAAGCAGGGCTTTCAGGCCGACATTCACAAGCTCAAGGCGGAGTTCCCGTCGTTGATGACCGTCGCTGAATGGGCGCAGCGCGTCGGGTCCTGATCGCCATCCCTTTCACCTACCATTTGCCAAGGAGCCATCATGGCCGACTACACGATCAACGAACTTTCCCTGAAGATGGCCGATATCGATTTTGCCATGCTGTTCACCAAATCGGAGAATGGCGAGCTATCGGGACGGCCGATGAGCAACAATGGCGAGGTCGAATATCAGGGCGACAGCTTCTTCTTTGCCTATGAGACCACGCGCATGGCTCAAGACATCAGGCGCGACCCCAAGGTCGGTTTGTCGTACCAGGGGTCGGTCGGCCTGCTCGGTAGACCGCCGATCTTTATCGCGATCGAGGGCGACGCCTCGCTCATCCACGACCGGCAGGCTTTCGCATCGCGCTGGTCCGACGACCTTGACCGCTGGTTTCCACAGGGCAAGGATACGCTGGGCCTAGTCATGATAAAGGTCAGCGCGTCACGTATCCACTATTGGGACGGAGCGGACGAAGGCGATGTTGCGATGCAGGATTGAGGGGGTGCCGGCGATAGGCGCAAGATTGGGCGGAGGCGTTCGCGTTGCTCGATCCTGACGATCTCAAGGCGTTCGTGTGTGTGGTGGAAACCGGCAGCCTGTCCGCTGCGGCACGCGCGCTCGGCGCACCCAAGTCATCGACCAGTCGCTCGCTCGCCCGGCTTGAATCGGCGGTCGGCACTGTACTCGTCGAGCGGTCCGTCCGGGGCTTGCGGGCGACCGATGCCGGTAACCTGTTCGTCGTGCATGCCAGGCGTATTCTCGCGGAGATCGAGGAGGCACATGCAGCGCTGGACGGTCTTGTCGGCCTACCGCGTGGCACTCTGCGGATCAACGCAGCGGTGACCTTCGCCGCCGGCCTCATCGCGCCGATGTTGCCCGCGTTCCTGGCGCGTTATCCCGATGTGCGCGTCGTGCTGGAAGCTGAAAATCGCGTCATCGATCTCGGGCGTGACGAAGCTGATGTCGCCATCAGGATCGGTAAGCTCGAAAATTCAGACCTGCGCGCGCGACGCCTGGGGTCCATCGAGCTGTGGCCTTGTGCCAGTCCCGCCTATCTGGCTGAGCATGGAGAACCACAGACCGTTGCCGAGTTGGCAGCGCATCGGTTGTTCGGGTGGGTCGATGGACCAAGCGATTGGACGTTCACTGTCGCAGAGGGCCATATCGAAGGGGTCCGAGTTCCGGCCGGGACGGTCGTTCCCGAACCAATCGTCTTCCAGGCGATGCTGGTGCGCGGCGTCGGGATCGGCCGATTGCCGGATTTTCTTGCACGCCCGCTGGTCGAGAGCGGCGAGCTTGTCCGGCTCCTGCCAGCCTATCGGTCGGAGACGACCGACGCCCACGCACTGTATCCCAACCAGCGCAGCCTATCGACCAAGGTGCGCGTCTTTATCGACGCGCTGGTCGCCTCGTTGAAGAAGGGGTAGATCTGCCATGATGACATCGTTGCCAATTTGCGACGCCATCTGCGATGACGCTGAGGGTCACGATGCTCGTCGGCGCTCTGATCGGCAATGCCCTCTGGTTCCGCGCACGGTTGCCCCATGCCGGCGCTGCGTTCGCCATTGCCTGCCCAGCGCATGATCTTCCCGAAAGGCATCAAAGCCTTCAAGACGTTCGGCTTCTGCTTCGGCTGTTAATTTGCTACAAACCGACGGCACTGTCTCAATCCAAATCTTCGCGCCTCCGGTGACTAGCCCGGCTAAGTTGTAGGGCGTTCGAATTGTCTGCGCGTACATGAAAATGCACCACGTCTCGGTTCGAAGGGGTGAGATCAGGGGAAGCCTGATGGTTGAGCTTTGCCAGCACCAGCGCTGCTTGATTGTCGAGCTTTCTGAAAAAGCCTGCTTCAAGAGCTTGAGACGCAATCTCCGCTAAGCCTGGTATTTTATAGAGCGATTTGGTGCCGCACCCTACCGAAATGCACCCGCCGCGGGATTACGCTCCTGTGCATCGTGAAGCGTTGAACCAAGCCACGTTCATTGCTCCACCACTTGGTATGGAATTTAGGGACATGGTGATGGTCACGCGGAGGATTTTGCATATTGCGATGCTGGAGGCTGACGACCCAAGCGGCAACAGGTAACCGTTCCCGACCGCACTAAACCGCATCAAGCTGACGGCTGTTTGGAGAGCAGTTAGGGAACAACGCCCAAAAGGGGCAAAATCACCGATCATTTAGATAGATGCTGGCGGAGAGGCAGGGATTCGAACCCTGGATACGGTTGCCCGTATGCCGCATTTCGAGTGCGGTGCATTCGACCACTCTGCCACCTCTCCACGAAGCGCCATCAAGCGTTGCAGTTTGCCGCGCCCAGTCGAAGAAGCGCGCGGTTAGCCGATGGATCTGGCATTGCCAAGCCCGAAAATGCCGTGGCAAGATTAGGCTGATACCTGGCGCCGTGCCGAAGCTTGTTTCTCCATTACAACCTTCCTATATGCTTGCCCATGAATCGAGCCAGTTTCTTTTCCCCCCAGGCGGGGCGCCTGATCGAGGCGCCGCGGGCGTCGCATGCCAATTTTGCCATCGGTGATGTCGTGCGCCATCGGATGTTCGATTTTCGCGGCGTCGTCTTCGATGTCGATCCGGTCTTTGCCAATAGCGAGGAATGGTACGAGGCCATTCCCAGCGAAATGCGGCCAACGCGCGAACAGCCTTATTATCATCTCTTCGCCGAGAATGACGAAGCCAGCTATATCGCCTATGTCAGCCAGCAAAATCTGGAAGAAGATAGCGCGAGCGGTCCGATCGAGCACCCTGCGCTAGTGCAAGTGTTCGAGAATTTCGCTGGTGGGCGCTATCGCCTGCGTCATGGCCTCAGTCATTGATGCGTTAGTGATGACGCGCGTTCGTCATCACTAACGCATCAGCTTTTCAGCTTCCAGCCTGACTTCAACAGGAAATAGCAAGCCAGCGCCATCGCGCAATCGAGCAGGCCCAGCCCCAGCGCGCCATGCAGCACCGCCTGGTTGGTGGCACCGATGTCGCTCCGCCCCAAAAATCCGAAGCGGAAGCCGCTGATGACATAGAAAAACGGATTGACCCGGCTGATCGCCTGGAAGGAAGGCGCCAGGTTGCTGACGACATAGAACGTCCCCGATAACAGCGACAAGGGCTGGATGATAAAATTGGTTATGGCCGCGCTGTGATCGAATTTATCCGCCCATATCGAAGAGATCAGCCCCAGCAACGCCAGCAGCGAGGCACCGCTTAACCCGAACCACACCACCGCCCATGGGTGTGCGATCGCCAGGCTCAATCCCGGCCATAGCGTCAACGCCCCCAGGCTCATGACCAACGCCAGAGCCAGGCCCACCAGGATCGCACGCGTGACTGCCGCGCCGATCATGGCCAGCATCAATTCGCCTTCGGACAGTGGCGGCATCAGGTAATCGATGATCGTGCCCTGCATCTTGCCTGCCAGGAAGGAAAAACTGGCGTTGGCGAAGGCATTCTGCATCATCCCCATGACGATCAGCCCGGGCGCCACGAATGTCGCAAAGTTCACGCCCAGCACAATGCGGCCGCCGCGGCCCATGGCGACGGAAAATATAACCAGAAACAGCAATGTCGTGATTGCCGGAGCCCAGATCGTCTGGGTTTGCACCTTGAAGAACCGGCGCACCTCCTTCATATACAAGGTCCACAGTCCAAGCCAGTTAACCCGCTGGATGACTGCGACGCCCCGCGCCGGAAAATCGCGGTGGTCCGGCCCGTGATCGGGCAAAACCGGATCGGGGAATGGTAAGGTATAGGGTTGATTGGCCATGAACCGGCGCCTATCGGGTGGCGAGATACAAGGCAAGCGACCTTGGCACGGATGGTTTCAATACGGGCACGACAGCCTTCTCGAGATGATGGATAAACAATGAGCTGGACCGACGAACGCATCGAAAAACTGACTAAGATGTGGGAAAGCGGTGCGACCGCCAGCCAGATTGCCGAAGATCTCGGTGAAGTCAGCCGCAACGCCGTCATCGGCAAGGCTCATCGCCTGGGTCTGAAGGCGCGCCCGTCGCCGGTAAAATCCAACGACCGCTCCGATCCGGTCCCGATGACACCCACCCCCGCTGCAGTGGTGGCGGAACCGGTTGCAACGGTTGCGGCCAAGCCGGTGCCTCCTGTTGAGCCCACGGTCGCGCCATCGCCGATTTCACGTCCGGAATTGCCGCCGGTCGAGCGACTGGTCGCGGCCACCCCTGCCGCTCCGGCCCCTGCCCCGGCTACCGGATCGGAGACCCCGGCTCCGCCGCAGCCACGGATCGTATCGGTCGGGCCGGGTGGATTTCTTCGCCAGGGTCCTGGCGACCAGCAAGCGCCGATTCCTCCCGCGCCGCCACGCCGCCTGGTGCCGGCCAAACCCAGCGTCGATATTTCGGCCAAGACCAGCCTGCTGGATCTCAATGACCGGATATGTCGCTGGCCGATGGGCCATCCCGGCGAACCTGATTTCCATTTCTGCGGAGTGAAAGTGAACCCCGGCTTTCCCTATTGCGTAGAACATTGCGGACGGGCCTATCAGGCGCAACTGCCTCGTGGCCACCGCCGGCCTCCGCCGCCATTGCCGTTTGGTGGACCTCGGGTTCGGTGAGGGCGATAACGCGGTACGCTGAAAGTCGCCTGGGCGATAAGGTTTAATGAATATAAGGGCTTGAACGCCAGGCGAAGGTCTCCTCGCCTTAAAATCGACCTGGTCTTGTCGTTAATCGTCGCGTGGCCATAAATGATTTTTTACGCGTTAGGCGGCGCCCTGGACTATTGGGCTGGTTCGGAAGGTACCGCCGCGATCCCGTTCCGGGTGCCGGACTGCATCCGGTCCACTCTCCCCCTCCCGACGCTTCGGCAATCGCCCGGCTTGAGCAGGTCGCGGGCATCGGTCGCTTTCTGGTCGCGCACAACCTGGCAGTCAGTAGCTTCACGCTGTCGATCGCGCATGATTATCTCGCGGGCGAGGACAAGCGGCTGGTGAGATTGATCGATCGGCAGGTTCGCCAGCATGCGCCCGTCACTGCCACCTGGCTGGAAGATATACGGCAAAAACCCGGTAGCGATGACGACCGCGCGGCGATGTCATCGTTGATGGCCAAGCTCCAGAACAATCTGGAGGACTTTGACCGTACCACCACCGCCGCAAAAAGCGCGGCCAGCGATTACAGTTCCGCGCTGGAAGTGAAGGTGGATGAAATGCATCGAACCACGGCCACCAATGCCGTGATCGCCGATCTGGCGCATCTGGCCCAGGCCATGCTTGAACGCACTCGCGAACTGGAAAAGGAAATGGCACGCAGCGATCAGCAGACCAAGACGCTGCAGCGCAGCCTGGACCAGGCCCGTATCAGTGCCGAAAAAGACCATCTCACCGGCCTGCCCAACCGCCGGGCTTTCGAAGCGCGATTGGCTAGCGAATACGCCGCCGCGCAGGCGAGCCATGAACCGCTGTGCGTCGCGTTCTGCGATATCGATAACTTCAAGGCGATCAACGACACGCACGGCCATGAAGCGGGTGACCGCATCCTCAAGACCGTTGCCCAAAACCTGGCGCGTATAGCGAGCGCCAAATGCCATGTCGCCCGCCACGGCGGGGAAGAATTCGTGGTATTGTTTCGTGGTACGTCGGTGCAGGACTGCTGGGAATTACTGGACGAGGCGCGGACGCAACAGGCCGAGCGACGGCTGGTCAACCGCGCAACCGATGTGCCATTCGGCAAGGTTACCTTTTCGGCGGGGCTTACCGAGGTATTCGCCTTTCCCGATCCGCGCTCCGCCCTGCGGGCCGCCGATCAGGCGCTGTATCGCGCCAAGGAAGAAGGCCGCAACCGTATCGTCATTGCCGATCATGTCGCGACCAGCGCGCTGGAGCAGACGCAATAGTCTTTCGACTACCCATCAAATCGTTGCCAATTTTCCGGTCGACCTCTAACCTCCCGGCATAACGACGAGGAGACGATCGATGACCATAACTCTGTATTCCGTTACCGTGCCGGCCTATCTGCAAGTGCTGCCCATGATGCTCGGCATGATCGACAAGGCTGAAGCCCATTGCGATGCGAATGGCCTGGCGCCCGCAGATCTGATCCAGACGCAGCTTGCCCCCGACATGTGGGCTTTCGGCACGCAGATCATTGCCTTGGCCACGCATTCGGGGATCGCTCTGGAAAGCGCCATTGCCGGTGAATTGGCACCGCAGTTCCCCGCACCGCCTGCCGATTTTGCCGGCCTGCGTCAGATAATCGAAACCGCCATCGCCCAGGTCAAAGCCGTCACTCCCGAACAGATCAATGCGTTGCCCGGCAAGGATTTCGTATTGCGCTTCGGCCCACGCCGGATGGATTTTGTCGCGGAAGATTTCCTGTTGAGCTTTGCCCTGCCCAATTTCTATTTTCACGCCAGTACGGCTTACGCCATCTTGCGGATGAAAGGCGTGCCCCTGGGTAAAGCCGACTTCCTGGGAGGTATTCGCCTGAAAGATCCTGCGATAGCTTAAAGTGCGATGACAAAAAGTGGCCACCGGTTTGACTCGAGCCGGTTCCGGGCAGCATTTGCTTCCCTGGCTATCGCGAACTAAAAAAAAGGGCCCGCCGATCGGCGAGCCCTTTTTTTCAACCTTATTGAGTGCAACCGATTAATCGTCGGCCTTCAGGAACGCCGGCATATGATCGGGGTTTCCGCCTTCTTCGCGAGGTGCGCGGTCGCCGCCTTCACGACGAGGACCACGCCCGCCATCTCTGCCCCCGCGATCGCCG
>CAZZYX010000105.1:0-12224 GCA_964658485.1 uncultured Acetobacteraceae bacterium
GCCGGCCCGGAGCAAGCCCGGCAGGTCGCGCACCGTCTTGTCAGCCAACCCCACCGCCCGGACATGCAGCAACCGCGCCGCATCGCGCGGCGACACCGGGCGTTGTGCGATCCGGTCGGCCGGAAGGTCGAAATCGAACAGGTCTACGCGCATGGCGTCATGCTCGTTCGCGCGCGATCAATGCGGGCTGGGCAGGCGATCTGTATTCGTCGGCAGGCTCGGCGGCGTTGTGCCGGGCAAGCTGGCCGACGCTGCAGGCGGCGCCTTGTGGTCGGCTGCCATCGACGCCTGGACGATCTTGGAAGGCTGTTCGGGCGGCTCGCCCCGCGCCACCGCATCTACGGCATCCATCCCGGCAATGACCCGGCCGAAATTGGTGTATTTTTTATCGAGAGCGAAATGCGGGTAGAACACGATGAAGAACTGGCTGTTGGCGGAATCGGGCGTGTCGGTACGGGCCATCGATACCGATCCGCGTACATGCGGGATCGAGTTGAATTCCGCCTTGAGGTCGGGCAGCTTCGACCCGCCCTGCCCGGTCCCGGTCGGATCGCCGGTCTGAGCCATGAAACCGTCGATCACGCGATGGAAAATCAGCCCATCATAAAAACCCTGGCGGACCAGCGTCTTGATCCGTTCGACGTGATTGGGCGCCCATTTCGGCATCAGCCGGATAGTCACGCGCTGGCCGTTGGACAGATCCAGGAACATGACATTATCGGGATCATGGCTGGGGTCGGGATCGACCACGGCGCTGAGCGTCGAAACGGGAGCGGTAGACACCACCTTGTGGGGGCGAGCCAGCGCGCTGGAGCAAGCCAGCGACAACCCCAGCCCGAAGCTGATGAACATCGCGGCGAGGGAAACTGTTTTCATCATGGTGCTTTCGCGAGATTTGCAGGGCGGAATAGCGGCGCCATCCTGTCGTGGCAATGAACCTGACAGGGTTTGGGCAAACCTCACCAAGCTGTCATACCGGTTCAATAATCGCCTAATTGCCCGATTTCCCCGATCCGGGCCTGCACCTCGACGCGCACCGCGGGGCTGACGAAGCGCTCGATCTCGCCCCCGAACAGCGCGATTTCCTTGACCAGCTTCGAAGCGATCGGCTGCAGGCAGACATCCGCCATCAGGAACACCGTTTCGATGCGGTCGTTCAACTGCTGGTTCATCCCCGCCATCTGGTATTCATATTCGAAGTCGGCGACCGCGCGCAGCCCGCGAATGATCATCGATGCGCCTTGCGCTTCGGCGAATTTCATCAGCAATGCGTTGAACCCGGTCACCGTGACATTGCCCAGGCCCAACGCCTGCGCCTCGCGTTCGACCATCGCCATTCGCTCATCGGGCGTGAACATCGGGTTTTTCGAGGGATTGGTAGTCACCCCGATAATCAGATGATCGACCAGCTTGGCACCGCGCCGAATGATGTCGACATGGCCCAGCGTGATCGGATCGAAAGTGCCAGGATAGACGCCGATCCGGCTGGATCGCGATTCCTGTGGCGAGTCAACGGCCATCAGCGGTCCCGTTCGACGATGAATCGTGCCAATGCGCGGAGCAGGTCGGCTTCGTTGCCGTGCTGGTGCAGATGCGCGATCGCCTGTTCGACCAGCATCCGCGCCTGTTCGCGCGCGCGTTCGGAGCCGAGCAGCGACACGAAGGTTTGCTTGCCCGCCCCGGCATCCTTGCGCAACGCCTTACCGGCGGTGGCTTCGTTGCCCTCATGATCGAGCAAATCGTCGGCGATCTGGAAAGCCAGGCCGATATCACGGGCAAAACCGCGCAGATGGGCGCGCCCTTCGACCGCCACGCGGCCCAATACTGCGCCCATTTCCACTGCCGCCGACAGCAGCCCGCCGGTCTTGAGCTGTTGCAGCCGGGTCACCATCTGCAAGTCGAAGCCACCGGATTCGGCAACGATATCCATCATCTGGCCGCCGACCATGCCGTGCATGCCCGATGCGGTGGCCAGCGCGTGGACCAATTCGGCGCGCACGAACGGATCGGTAAAAAAGCTCGGATCGGACAGCACTTCAAACGCGAAACATTGCAGCGCGTCGCCGGCCAGCACTGCGGTCACTTCATCGAAGGCATGATGAACGGTGGGTTTGCCGTGGCGTATGGCGTCGTCGTCCATGCAGGGCAGGTCGTCATGGATCAGCGAGTAGCAATGCATCGCCTCGATCGCGATTCCCGCCCGCACCGCCGCCCCGCGATCGACGCCATAAAGTTCGGCGGTAGCGGCCAGCAGCAGCGGGCGTATCCGCTTGCCGCCGCCGATGGTGGCATAGCGCATCGCCTCGATCAGCCGCGCGCGGGCGTCACCGTGAACCGGCAACAAGGCATCGAACCCGGAATCGACCTCGCGCTGGATGCGGGCCATGCCATCTGCCAGAACGGGGTCCATCGTCGTAGTCAGTTGCAAGTTCAGAACTCCGGACCATCGAGCGGACGGGTACCGATGGGCTGGCCGTCGGGTCCGGAAACGATCCGCTCGATCCGGGCGCTGGCGGCGTCGAGCCGAGCCTGGCACAACCGTCGCAGATCTTCGCCGCGCGCGTACAGGTTGATCGAATCGTCGAGCGGCACGTCGCCGCTTTCCAGCTTGCGCACCACGTCCTCGAGCGCGCGCAAGGCGTCTTCGAAGCTCATCGCGGCGATATCGGGGGCAGTGTCGGCCATCGCTCCGCCATGGCGCGGGACGTGGTCGCGGTCAAGCTTGGGGGGTTTATATCCAGCGCCTAGCCTAGCGGCGATGGTGCCGCTAAAGGCCCTTGATGTCCGAGATCACCACCGCAGTCGTCGCCGCCCACGGGCTGTCCGAAGAAGAATACCAGCGCGTGCTGCTGGCAATGGGGCGCGAACCCAACCTGCTGGAACTGGGCATATTCTCGGTGATGTGGTCCGAGCATTGCAGTTACAAATCGAGTCGAATCCATCTTAAAAAACTTCCGACCGAAGCGCCGTGGGTGATCTGCGGGCCGGGCGAGAATGCCGGGGTGATCGACATCGGTGTCGGACCCGATGGCAAACCCCAGGCGGCGATCTTCAAGATGGAGAGCCATAACCACCCCAGCTACATCGAGCCGTACCAAGGAGCGGCGACCGGGGTCGGCGGTATCCTGCGCGATGTCTTCACCATGGGCGCGCGGCCGATCGCCAATCTCAACGCGCTGCGGTTCGGCCGCCCCGATCACCCCCGGATGAAGCATCTGGTGCAGGGCGTGGTGGCGGGTATCGGCGGTTACGGCAATTGCGTCGGCGTGCCCACGGTGGGCGGCGAAACCAATTTTCACCGCGCCTATGACGGCAATATCCTGGTCAACGCGATGACCGTGGGCGTCGCCGACCAGGACAAGATTTTTTACTCGGCGGCGACGGGCCTGGGAAATTCGATTGTCTATGTCGGCTCGAAAACCGGGCGCGACGGCATCCACGGCGCGACCATGGCCAGTGCCGATTTCGACGAGCACAGCGATGAAAAGCGCCCAACCGTGCAGGTTGGCGATCCGTTCACCGAAAAATTGCTGATCGAGGCCTGCCTGGAACTGATGGCGACCGACGCCGTCGTCGCCATCCAGGACATGGGCGCGGCGGGGCTGACTTCATCCAGCGTCGAGATGGCATCGAAGGGCGGCGCGGGCATCCGGCTTAACATGAACAAAGTGCCATGTCGTGAAACCGGGATGACGCCGTACGAAATGATGCTGTCGGAAAGTCAGGAACGCATGCTGATCGTGCTGGCGCCGGGCAAGAAACCGATAGCCGAGGCGATTTTCCGCAAATGGGAGCTGGATTTCGCGGTGATCGGCGAAGTCACCGGCCCTGGTCCGAGCGGGGGGGGCCACATGGTGCTGGAATTCAACGGCGAGGTCGTCTGCGATATCCCGCTTGGGCCGCTGGCCGACGATGCGCCGTTGTACGACCGCCCCCATGTGAAGCAGCCCAAGCCGTCGCCCTTGGCGAATGTACCCGAATCGACCGATCTCGCGGCTGATCTGCTGACTTTGATCGCTTGCCCCGACCTCGCCTCGCGGCGCTGGATCTATGAACAATACGACAGCCAGGTCGGCGCGGATACCATGCAGAAATCGGGCGGCGATGCGGCGGTGGTCCGCATTCACGGGACGCTGAAAGCGCTGGCGATGACGACCGATTGCAGCCCGCGCTATTGCCTGGCCGATCCTTACGAGGGCGGCAAGCAGGCGGTCGCGGAAACCTGGCGCAATATTTGTGCGGTCGGGGCGACGCCGCTGGCGATCACCAATTGCCTCAATTTCGGCAATCCGCAGCGCCCCGAAATCATGGGCCAGATCGTCGGCTGCCTGGAAGGCATGGCCGATGCCTGCCGCGCGCTCGATTATCCGATCGTCAGCGGCAACGTCAGCCTGTATAACGAAAGCAGGGCAACCGGCGGCGGCTCGGCGATCCTGCCCACCCCGGCAATCGGCGGCGTCGGGCTGATGATGGATCACCGCAAGATGGCGACGATCGGCTTCAAGGCCGAGGGCGACGGCATCTGGCTGATCGGCGGTGTCGATGGCGTTTGGGGCACCCATCTAAGCCAGTCGCTATGGCTGCGCGAACTGCATGGCCGCGAGGAAGGCCCCCCACCCGGCGTTGATCTGGGGCAGGAGTTGCGCAACGGCGAATTGGTGCGGCAGTTGATAGCGGACGGCATCGTGACCGCCGTGCATGATATCAGCGACGGCGGGCTGCTGGTGGCGCTGGTGGAAATGGCGCTGGCCGGCGGCAGGGGTGCCGTGCTGGATATCGAACTGGATGCTGCCTCGGCGTTCGGCGAGGACCAGTCGCGGTATCTGGTCACGGCGCCGACCGGTGTCATTGTGGATGGAGCGGAGCGTATCGGCAGCGTCGGTGGCGCAAGCGTGATGGGGATAGATCTGACCGCGTTGCGAGACGCTAACGAGGCATTCTTCCGCGACTGGATGGATTTATGATCTCGCCCGCGCTTGCCTTCCGCTCCCCCTCCTCCTAGCGGCGCGGTACATCCCAAGGAGTTGCCCATGGTCCCCCGTTATTCCCGCCCCGCGATGACCGCGATCTGGGAGCCGGAGGCGCGTTATCGCATCTGGTTCGAGATCGAGGCGCACGCCACCGATAAACTGGGCGAACTCGGCGTCGTCCCACCCTCGGCGGGCAAGGCGTTGTGGGACTGGTGGGCGACCAACCCGACCATCGATGTCGCCGCGATCGACGCCATCGAGGCGGTGACCAAACATGACGTCATCGCCTTCCTCACCTGGGTAGCGGAACAGGTCGGCGCCCATTCCGGCGGCGATCTGGCCCGCTTCATGCACCAGGGCATGACCAGTTCGGACGTGCTCGACACCACGCTCAACCTGCAACTGGTCAACGCCGCCGACCTGCTGCTCGCCGACCTCGACGCGCTGCTCGCCGCGATCAAGCGGCGCGCCTATGAGCATAAATACACCCCCACCATCGGCCGCAGCCACGGCATCCATGCCGAACCGACCACCTTTGGGCTGAAACTGGCGCAGGCCCATGCCGAGTTCGCCCGCAACCGCGCCCGGCTGGTCCACGCGCGCGCCGAAGTCGCCACCTGCGCGATTTCGGGCGCGGTCGGCA
This sequence comes from uncultured Acetobacteraceae bacterium, assembly GCA_964658485.1. Taxonomy (GTDB): domain Bacteria; phylum Pseudomonadota; class Alphaproteobacteria; order Sphingomonadales; family Sphingomonadaceae; genus Novosphingobium. The sequence goes on from CAZZYX010000105.1 coordinate 5,614, forward strand.
CTTTTGCCAACGTCGATCCGGCGGTGGAGGAATATGTCGCCGACAAGCTCAGCCTCGCCATCGAGCCGGTCTCGACCCAGGTCATCCCGCGCGACCGCCACGCCATGTTCTTCGCGGTGCTGGGCGTGATCGCCAGCAGCATCGAGCGCGTCTCCACCGAAATACGCCACCTGCAACGCACTGAAGTGCTGGAGGCCGAGGAATATTTCGCGCCCGGCCAGAAGGGCAGCTCCGCCATGCCGCACAAGCGCAACCCGGTGCTGACCGAAAACCTCACCGGCCTGGCCCGCGTCGTCCGCTCCGCCGTGATCCCGGCGATGGAGAACGTCGCGTTATGGCACGAGCGCGACATCTCGCATTCGTCGGTGGAACGCTTCATCGGTCCCGACGCGACGATCACCCTGGATTTCGCGCTCGCGCGGCTGACCGGGGTGATCGACAAGCTGCTGATCTATCCCGCGCGCATGCAGAAGAACCTGGATCGCATGGGCGGCCTGGTCCACTCGCAGCGCGTGCTGCTGGCGCTGACCCAGGCCGGCATCAGCCGCGAGGACAGCTATCGGCTGGTGCAGCGCAATGCGATGAAGGTGTGGGATGCGGACGGGGCGCTGTCGTTGCTGGAACTGCTGCAGGCCGATCCGGAGGTGTCCGCGCATATTCCGGGAGATGTGCTGGCGGCCAGTTTCGATCTGGATTACCACTTTGCGCAGGTGGACCGGATTTTTGAGCGAGTTTTCGGAGCGGGCTGAAAGCCCAGATAATAGCCCCTTCCTCTTCAGAGGAGGGGGTTGGGGGGGTGGTGTCTCTCCCTAAACGCGACGCGGAGCAGACGGGAAACGCCGCCCTTGAACCCGTCCTCTTCAGGAGAAGAGGAAGAGTCACAGTCAGCGCGGAGTGGTATGCAGTCTCCGTCAGGGCGCCGCTACGGCGACAGCCTCCGGCGTCGCATCGGCCGGGTTGTACTTCGCCAGGAACTCGCCCATCGCGCCCAGCAGTTTCTTGCGATCCGCCTCGCGACCGAAATGGTGGTCGGCCAGCGGCAAGTCCACGAACTGCACGGTCTTGCCGGCGGCGAGCATGTGCTTGTACATCATCTTCGACTGGCTGACATCGACGGTCACATCCTTGTCACCATGGATCAACAGCAGCGGGGCGGTGATCCTGTCCACCGCACCCAGTGGTGACACGGCGGCGAAGTCGGGTGTCATCCGGCCCCAGTCGTCCTTGTATTTGTTAGCCATGAGATCGTCGCCGAAATCATCGACTTCGCGGCGCAATGCCGACACGCCCGCCACGGAAATCGCGCAACGATAGAGGTCGGGATTCTTTGCGATCCCCCACATCGCCGCATATCCGCCATAGGAGCCACCGACGATACAGGCCCGTTTCGGGTCGGCGATACCCTGCGCGACCGCCCAGCGCAGCCCGTCGGTGATATCGTCCTGCATGGCCAGGCCCATCTGGCCCTCGCCCTTGCCCAGGAACCCGGTGCCGTATCCGGTCGAGCCGCGGAAATTAGGCTGCAACACTGCATAGCCCTGGCTGGCGATGAATTGCGCCCAATAGTCATAGCTCAGGTCGTCCTGCGCCCACGGCCCGCCATGCGGCATCATCACGATCGGCAAGCCTTTGGCGGCATGTCCTTGCGGCAGCGTCAGCACCGCTTCGATCGGCAGTCCGTCGCGCGACTGGTAGTGGACCAGGCTGACCGGCGAAAGCGGACGCAAGCCAAGCTGAGCATTGTAATTGGCGACGCGGCTCATCGCCCCGTCCCTGACGTCGAAGAAATACAACGCACCCGGCGAATCCGCGCGATCGACGCGCACCAGCATCTTCTGGCGATTTCGATTCAAGCTGACGATCGTCGCCCGCCGGCCCGCCATCGCGCCGCTGCCGACGGCCTTGTCGAATTGCGCCTGCAAGGCGCCCATCGCCGGATCGAACCAATGGACAGCGGCAACCGCGCTACTTTCCCGCGCGGCCAGCAAGATGGTTCCGGTCTCGTCGATACGGACATCGGCGATCTCGTTGCCGGCGCTTGCCGAATATACGGTGTTTACGTCTTTCTGCGATTTCAGGTCGGTCTCGTACAGCGCGGTAAAACCATGATCGTCGTCATGCATCGCCAGTGCGTGGTCGGTGCCGGGGAAGAACAGCACCGGCGACAGCAGAACCTGCCGCTTCCTGGTGTCGGCGTGTTCGATGACGTTCATTTGACCGCCTCTTTCCGGACGATACATCAGGCGCATGGTGCGGCTCTGGTCGTTGTAACCGACCCCGGTACGAATCGTGCCATGGCTGTCGGCGGCCCAGTCCATCACCTCGGAATGGCTGTGCTGGATCAATTCGGTGCTGCCGGTCTGGACGTTGACGCGATAGACCGCCGGCCAGAAATCGTCGCCCTCGACGATCGATTTCTGGCCGGCGATCTCGATCATCGGGCTGCCGTCGCTTGCTACCCACAGCACGTCGGACGCATTCTGGCCGTTGAGATCCGGCAACAGCCGGGTAAGCTTGCCGGTGTCACGGCTCATCGCGATCACGCGCGAGATATACATGCGGTCCGGCCCGGTCATGAACGGCGAACGGACGTCCGTCAACGACTGCACCGTGATGATAATATTCTGGTCGTTGACCCAGCGCAATGCGTAAGGCTCGGTCCCGTCGGGGATGCGGACACAGTGCAATTTGGCTTTCTCGAACAGGCTCATCGCGCAGATGCGACGTTCCCCAGCGACGCCGAACAGGCCCGCCATATAGCTGCCGTCAGGCGAAAGCTCCGCTTGCTCGATGAAGGGAATCTGGGCGAACGCTTCGACGGTTGTCGCCGTCGCCAGGACCGTGGGTGTGGTGGGCGCGGCGGCAAGACTGGCCTGGCCCCCGGCCCCCAGACTTGTCGCAGCCAGCAAGATGCCGATGGCCCACAGGCGACACCATTGCCGCCTCCCGCTGCCATTCGACTCCCCTGGAACCCATGTCCTAACCCGATTACCCATGACCAGCCCCCTGAATTATTTTCTCGATACACGCTTTATCGCCATAGGGTGATATTTCGACAAAACCGCCGTCACGGTTTATGGCGCCGCGATGGATGATACAGCAGCCACCCGTGCCACCGCCGATCTGATCGCGCTGCTCGATGTCGGGCAGCAGGGGCCGGACCGGTACCTTGGCCCGCGCAAGCCCGGCGGAGTTGGTCGCGTATTCGGCGGGCAGGTGTTGGCGCAGGCGCTGGCGGCGGCGCAGCGCAGTGTCGATCCGCTACGCGAGCCACATTCGCTGCACGCCTATTTTCTGCGCGGCGCCAGCGAGGATCATGAGATCGCGTTTCGCGTCGAGCGCGATTTCGACGGCAGGACCCTGTCCAATCGCCGGGTGATCGCCAGCCAGCTCGATCGGCCGATCTTCAACCTCGCCGCATCGTTCCAGGCGCGTGAGTCCGGCGCGGAACATCATGACGCCATGCCCGCCGTGCCGCCGCCCGAAGCGCTGGAAAGCGACGCAACCCTGGCGCTGCGTCCAGAAAATGCCGGTAACCCGGCAATCCATGCGCGCCAGCACGTGGCCCCGGCGGTGGAGATTCGGCAGACGAAGCTGTTATGGGCCGGCGAGGTGGCGCAACCGCCCGAGACATTCTGCTGGATCAAGGTCAGGTCGGACCTTGGCCCGGACCCGGCGCTGCATCGCGCGGTGCTCACCTATATCTCGGACCTGGTGCTGCTGGGCACCGCGATGCTGCCGCATCTGGCCGAACTGGCGATGTCGAAAATAACTGCCGCCAGCCTCGATCATGCGATCTGGTTCCACGACGAATTTCGTGCCGACGAATGGATGCTTTACGCCACGCACAGCCCCTGGGCCGGACGCGCACGCGGCTTTACCAGGGGGCAGGTTTATCGCCGCGACGGGCGGTTGGTAGCCAGCATCGCCCAGGAAGGGCTGATGCGAATGACCGCGAAGTGAAGCGGGTTCTCACGACCTCGCCTTCGGGGAGCGGCTCAGAAAGCGTTCACCCCTTCGGATGGTAGAAATCGTACACCGTGCGCGCGACCGCCGCGCTCACGCCGGGCACTCGCTGCATATCCTCCAGCGATGCCGCGCGGACCCGGCTGGCGGTGCCGAAATGAAGCAGCAACGCCCGCTTGCGTGCCGGGCCGATGCCGGAAATCTCATCCAGCGGACTCGCCGTGATCGCCCGGCTGCGCTTTTCGCGATGCGCGCCGATGGCAAAGCGATGCGCCTCGTCGCGTAGCCGCTGCAAATGGAAGATCACCGGCGAATTGACCGGCAGGGTCTTTTCGCGCCCGTCGAGAAAGTGGAAAATCTCGCGCCCGGCATTGCGGTCCGGCCCCTTGGACACGCCGACCACCGACAGGTCGACGATGCCCAGTTCCAGCAATACGTCGCGCACCGCGCCGATCTGGCCCTTGCCGCCGTCGATCAGCACCAGGTCGGGCCAGATGCCGCCATCTTCGGACGTCCGCGTGCGATCGGGGTCTTCTGCCATGGCGCGGGAAAAGCGACGGTGCAGCACTTCGCGCATCATCGCGAAATCGTCGCCTGGCGCGGTGTCGTCGCGCTTGATATTCCACTTGCGATACTGGCCCCTGAGAAAACCCTCGGGACCGGCCACGACCATCGCCCCCAGCGCATGACTGCCCTGGATATGGCTGTTGTCGTAGATTTCGACGCGCTGCGGTTCTTCCGGCAGTTCCAGGAACTCGGTCATCTCGCGCCATACCCGCGCCTTGGTGCCGCTTTCCGCCAACCGCCGGTCCAGCGCCTCCGCCGCATTGCGCTCGGCCTGCTGGATCAGCTTGCGGCGGTCACCACGCTGCGGGACCATGATCTCGACCTTGCCGCCCGCGCCTTCGCGCAGCGCTTCGGCCAGCAACTCCGTCTCGGGCAGCTCGCGGTCGATCAGGATCAGGCGCGGCGGCGGCACTTCCTCGTAGAATTGCGCCAGGAAGCTTTGCAGTACCTCGCCTTCTGCCAGGCCTTCGGTGTGGCTGGGGAAGAAGGCGCGGTGGCCCCAGTTCTGGCCAGCGCGGATAAAGAATGCCTGCACCCCGATTTGGCCATTCTTGCCGGCGAGCGCGAAGATATCCGCGTCGCCCAGCCCCGCCGCGTTTATGGCCTGGCTGCCCTGGATGAAGGTCGCCGCGCGCAGCCGGTCGCGCAGCATCGCCGCGGTCTCGAAATCCAGCGCCGCCGCCGCCGCCGCCATCTGCGTTTCGATCTTGGCCTGCACCGCGCTGCTCTTGCCGCCCAGGAAGTCGCGCGCCTCGGTCACCAGTTCGGCATAAGCCTCTGGTTCGATCCGGCCGACGCATGGCGCGCTGCACCGCTTGATCTGATGGAGCAGGCAGGGGCGGTCGCGCCGGGCGAAAAAACTGTCGGTGCAACTGCGCAGCAAAAACAGTTTCTGAAGCGCGTTGATGGTGGTGTTGACTGACCCGGCGCTGGCAAACGGGCCATAATAATTGCCCTCCACCCGCCGTGCCCCGCGATGCTTCATGATCCGCGGAAAGCGGTGGTCGCCGCACAGCAGGATGAACGGAAAGCTTTTATCGTCGCGCAGCAAGACGTTGTAAGGTGGCCGAAACCGCTTGATCAACTGCGCTTCCAGCAGCAGCGCCTCGGCCTCGGAATTGGTGGTGACGATGGTCATGCCGCGACACTGGCTGACCATGCGTTGCAGCCGCGCCGGCAGCCGCTCGACCTGGGTATAATTAGCCACCCGCGCCCGCAACACCCGCGCCTTGCCGACATACAGCACATCGCCGCGGGCATCGAGCATGCGATAAACGCCGGGCCGGGCGGGCAGCGTGCTCATGACCTCGCGAATCGCCGCTGCACCCGCCGCGATGTCCGGCCCTTCCGACCCGCGCAGCGTGTAGGACGCGCGATCCTCGTGGAAACGATCGGGCGACTGCGGCTCGGAAGGTGAATTGGGCGGGGCGATCATGGTGTGCAGATAAGCAATCGGGGGCGTGGCGACCAGTGCCTAGAACAATTTCCGGAATTCCACGCCCAGCACCCGACCCAGCGGATCGAGGTAATCCGGCTGGTACGACAGCGGCGTGGCGCCGGTGGCATCGGTGACCTTCTGGCGCGAATCGAAGACATTATTCGCCATCAGCGACAGCCGTGCGCCCTTGAAGAAAGGCGAGGCCTTGAGCAGCCGTTGCTGCTGGCCGAGATCGACGAAGCTGCGCAGGTTGATCTTGAACAGGGCGCCGAAGCGCAATTGCGATGCGTCGGGGACACCGCTGGAATTGACGCGGGTGGGCGCCGTCCAGGTGCCGCCGGAGCGCAGGCCGAACCCCTTGAAAAAGCCGCCGGCATCGATTTCGAACGAATGACGCGCGACGCCGCCGGTATTGGCGATAGCGTCGCCGTCAAGCAGGTCGAGCATCGGCGCGCCCGGTGCCAGCAGCACGCGATCGACGAGTTGCACGGTATGGTAGATCGAGATGTTCCAGCGACCCGGATAGCGCTGGCGGTTGCCGCCCGGGCCGCCAGCACCCGGTGGCCCGGTATCGGGAGGGCCGGCATCGTGCCGCTCACCGCCGGCGCCGCCGCCGCCGCGATCGCCGCCGCCCGGACGA
>CAZZYX010000106.1:0-9801 GCA_964658485.1 uncultured Acetobacteraceae bacterium
GACCCCCATCCTTTCGCGGAACAAACATTTGAAAGTGCATAAGAACATGACGTTTCATGGGGTCCCGATCGGCGCCGATCGGGACCCCCTCTAAATTCAGATCTATCCGCCTTCACAAATATTTTGCCGGATTCTGGCGGGGTCCCGCTTCGACGCCTATCCATAGCCCTCATAGTCAAAGGTGGTGGTGCGATAACCGATCTCCTCCATCTGAGGGCGGCGCAGATCGTTGCGTAACCGGGGATGACCGACCAGCAGAACGGACAGCAGCACGCCGGCGTCGGCGACGACCTCCATAAGGCGCTTGAGCCCGGTGAGCGTCTTGTGGTGGAGGTCATGCGCTTCGTCGACGACCAGTACGACCGGGCGCTTGCCCTTGCGCATCAGATCGCGAAGGTCGCGTTCGCGTCGCTCGGCTTGCTTGGGAATCTTCACCTGGGCGCGGTCGCCGGGCGACAGGTCGTAGAACAGCGCCTCGATCAGCGACGACAGGGAGGTACGGCGCTTGTCGACCGCCAGCGACTTGGCAACGGCTACCTTCCCCGCTTTGGCCAGTTCATCCTCAATACGACGGAGCAGATGCGTCTTGCCCGAGCCGACCAGCCCGGAAATGACGATCAACCTGCCGGTCTGGACCACCGCGCAGACCTCACGGACAAGGTTGCGCTGGTGCTCGGTCTCGAAATTACCCGCTCCTTGGAATGGCCGGGCCAGCCCGTAGCTGGATTGTACATCAGCTAACATCAACCTTCCTTCCGTCGCGTCTGGAACCGCTCGCGGACGCGATCGGCAATGATGGTCTTGTCGAGCGTCTCGCCCAGCAGGGTGTCGATAAACCCGCGATCGGCCTCGGGCAGCGATCCGAGTGGTCGCCGCAGCTGGTCGACGATTGCGTGGCGTGCAGCGAGACCGGTCGGGTGCGCGGTTTCGACGACCGGCTCGGTGAATGGAGTTCTGCGGACAGGAAGCCCCGCACTCGATGGCGATAGCGACGGCAGGGGTTGATCGCCGCCCGTGAGCGTCGCGCGCGGAAGCCCAAGCTGGTCGGCAAGGCGGACCACCTTGTCGAGGCGCTCCTCGATCTTGCTCTTCTGGTACTTCCGATAGCGATAAAGCGGCACCGCTCCACGCGATGGCTCGAACGGTCCATATCGCTTACCATCGTGTTCGACGAACAGTGCCTGGTCGAACAGACCCCAGAGCAATGTCACCGTCTCACCGCAAGCTGGGGTTCGACTTCGTAGCACGTGCCCTCGACCGAGACGGTCGCATCGCTGGCAACGGTGCGACGCTCAGGTTCGCGCGCAAAAGCGCAGAACCGTTCCCACGAACACATGGCACGGACGCCATCCCCAGGGAGGTGGCGCAGCCAATCCTCGATGCGAGCATGCGGTTCGGCGCGGTGTTCGGCGTTGTTGTAAGTCACGAGCGCGCGCCGGAGCCACTGGTTTGCCTCTTCCTCGTCCTTCGGTTTGTGGAAGTGATACAGCGTCTCGTGCACCTCCTTGATCGTGCGGAAGGGCCGCTCGACCTTTCCTTTCGCACGCGCCGCGGTGTGACGGTCGCCGGCCTGGGGCGGCATGTGCGTAAGAACGCGGATTCCGAGGCTGCCCATCACCGATTGGAATACCCGCGACCGGCTGACCGGGACGTTGTCCATGTAGATCGTGATCGGCAAGCCCTGGAACGGCAATTCGGGTTCGGGCTTGGCGGCAAGGGCGTCGAACAGGAAGCGCAGGGCTGATTCCGCATCCTCGCCGTAGACACAGCGATATTCCTGATAAACAACGCGCGATCGGTCATCGACGGCCGAGAACAGCATCAAGGTTGGCTTGCCGCGGCCCTGCTCGATCCATATCGGCGCCTCGACATGCTTGAGGTCGGACGGGCTCAGGTCGAAGTGCCACAGCTCGTTCGATCGTCGCGCCTGGAAGCGAACCGCCGCGCTAGGCCGGATCATCCGGCTATAATCCAGACCCGATGTGCGCAGCAGTCGATCGATGGTTGCGCGCTTCAGAAGCCCGGGCGCAACCTTCACCAGATCATCGGGCGTCTCGACGCCATCGGTTTCCAGAAATTCGATCGCGCGCGCCGTCGAGACGTGCCGCCCTTTCTTGTTCGTCGTCCTGATTTTCAATGCGGCGACGATCTCGGCGTAGCGCTCCATTTCCGTCTGTGGTGCTATGCGCGTAGTGCCATGATCGATCCGGCGAACCGACTTTGGCCGGCTTAGCTCGCGCAGCGCCCGGTACATCGTCCAGACCGAGATGCCGTAGGCCTCTGAGGCGCGGGTGATGATCTCGGTGCGACCAGGGTCGCGTGGGGCCAACAGCGACAGTCGGCGGCGAAGGTCGACTAACGCCTCGCCGGGCGGCCGCTTCGCCCGGTCAGCCATGCGCCGCGGCGGGCTCCTTGATGGGGCCAGTGATGCCCAGTTTGCCGGCGTAGCGGTAGAGCGTGGCGATCGACACGCCCATGCGCTTGGCAATATCGCGCACCGGCAGCGATCCCTTTTTCATCATCGCACTTGCTGCCGCGATGTCGCTCCCTCGCATTGCCGGCGGCCGCCCGCCTTTGCGACCTTGTCGGCGTGCCTCGACCAACCCGGCAGTGGTTCGCTCCCGGATCAGGGCGCGTTCGAACTGAGCAATGGCGCCGAACACGTGAAAAGTGAGCATCCCGCCCGGCGTCGTCGTGTCGATGCTCTCGGTCAGCGACACGAGCCCGATTTCATCGCGCTCCAGTTCCTCGGTCGTTGCGATCAGCTTTTTGAGGGACCTGGCAAGGCGATCGAGTTTCCAGACGACAAGCGTATCACCGGGGCGCAGCACCTCCGCCAGAATGCGAGCCAGTTCAGGATGATCGTCGCGTGCGCCAGATGCTGTCTCGCTGAAGATTTTGGTGCATCCAGCACGGCGTAGAGCCTCGAGCTGAAGCTCGGGATTTTGGTCGCTGGTGCTGACCCTGGCATAACCGACCCGCATCGACTCCCGATCTTCTCAAAACTCATAAAACCCATACAAACTGCGACCAATCGTAGGGGCTCCAAAAACGAGTGCGCAACCTGCGATGACCCGAATGCAATCCCGGTACGAAAAATAGCCTTGAAGCGTCGCAAAACCTACACCGGCTACGGCGATCACTGCAACGGCGGTCGCCATCTCACCAACCAGCAGTTGGGAGAGCCAGTCAATGGCGTTATTGATGGGGTCACCGGAAGGCATGATGATTTGCCGTGCAAAATTTCAGTTGATCTGCACTTGTTTGCGATTGTTGCCATTGTCATAGCTGTAGGCACCGGTGACAGCATTGTTCACCTTGCCCGGCCGCGCCGCCAGCACGACGCGACCCTTGGCGTCGTAGGTCATTGGCTCGGTAGCGTAAGCTACCACGATGACGGTAGCAGAGGTGAGCGCCGTGATTATAAATTTGACAATCCGCACTGTGTCTCTTCATTCATTCAGAAATTACCGAAAAATTCTAAAAATATACCATGAAAGTAATAAAAATAAGAGCCCATCTTGCAATAATAGAAAGAAGCGCTGCTTTCACACCCATAAATATTTAATTATTATGTCCCAAGAATTACATTTAATTATCTATTCTATATTTTTTAATTCGGCAGCTGCATCAGGGTCGCCAATCTCGGCAGCACGTCGCATCCATTTTTCCCATAATTTAAATTTCCCACTATTTTTGTAGTATAATGCTAGATTCCAGGCAGAAGGAGCAAAATCTGCTTGCGCCGCTCGTCGGTATTTTTTAATCGCCCATTTAATTCGAGGGTTGTCCTTTCCCAATTCATAATAAGCCATGACGTGGAAGGCCATCGGCTCTCCAAATCGGGCTGAGCGACGAAGCGCTTGTTGCGCACCTATGAGGTCTCCAGCGTCTTCAGCGCTGACAAAATCATTATAATATCTCAGACCTTTACTGGCTTTAGTATCCATAGCACACTCCTCGGGCCGACAGACGTTGGCAGAGCCTTCTTAGTTATCATGGCAGCGGCAGCAAGGGCGCTCCCTCAAAAGCTGAGGTCAAAGCTCTAAAAACAGCAGCAGCACCTGCAATAAAGCTGGAGTTACCCTCTCCATGTCCAGGTTCTCCTGGTCGTGCGGGTCGTGGGCGCCCTCGTTGACCATCCCTACCTTCATCGGTCACATAACCGGGTTTACCATAGGCTTTCTTTGGACCATGTTTCGTGTCGTTTTCATTTTTAGCAGTCTCACCCCGCTTACCGACACTGTTGCGTCGCCCTTTTTGCTCCAGAATAGTTGGAGCGCCGCCGGTCACTGTGACTGATTGAGGAGGTGGTGATACTTGAACGGGCCTCGGCGCGGTCACAATTATTTCTGAAGGTGAAGGCGAAGGTGCAGGGGTCACCGCAGGGGGTTTGGTGGCAGTTACGGTGATAGCGCCAGCTGGATGACTGCTATCCGAGCAAACATCGCCGCCTTTGTTGGGGTTCGAATTAGATTGGCATACGGTCCCCGTGGGGTCGGTCCCGTCCACGGGATCGTCGCCGACATACTCGTAAAGATTGAGCTGATCGTTGTACCCGATGGGGTCCGTCTGCATGAAACGCCCCAGGGTGGGGGAGTACATCCGGGCCTTGTAGTAGTACATGCCGAGCTCGGCCATCCAGGCTTGCCCTGTGTACTGGAAGCGGCCCGCATTATTCGCGCCAGGGATGCCATATTCATCGTACGTGTTGGCAGCGAAGATGGTTAAGCCGGCATTGTCCGTTACCAGCGTGATCGAGCCTTGCCAGTCGGGTCGCAGGATGCGTTCGTTGCCGCCCGACAATGCCGCGCCTTCATACCAGGCAATAGGATCGTCAGCCTTCGGATCGTCGCCATGGACATAGCGGCGAAGCAGATTGCCCGAGGCGTCGTATTCGGCAAGTAGGCTATCGCCGCCATAGAAGAAGCGCGCGGTGCCCGAGGGGGTCTGCGATTCATACAAACGCCCCAGAGGATCGTACCGCACGGCGACACTTTTTGCCCCGCCAGCGCCGACCAGGCGATTTTCGATATCATATAGGAACGTGCTGGAGCCATCGCTGGTCAGATCGCCGTTCATATCGTAGGCGAAGCTCGCACCGCCCGCAGCTGTGTACTGGTTGAGGCCATTGACGCTGTAGGGCCGGCTGATGTTGTAGGCCCCGGTGTAGACAAAGGCACTGTTGCTCTTGGTCATCGCCGTGATCTGGCCTGCGGGGTTGTAGCAGACCGCGGGATTGCTGCCGAGCGCGCAGGGGCCATTGATCGCAAGGTTATAGCCGGTGCTGATGCCAAGGACGTTCCCCAACGCGGCAAGCCTGTCGATGCCGTCGTAGGCGTAGGTGGTTGCGACCCCATTGCTTGGCCCGCTGTTAAACGTCGCCCGGCGCCCCGCCGCGTCATAGCCGTAGCTGGCGATCGTTCCCCCATCAAAGCGCTGGACTTGCAGCGGATGATCGAGAGCATCGTAGCTGTAGGTTACGTAATTTCCGTCCGGATATGTAACGCGAACCGGGTTATTATGGCCGTCGTACTGATAGGAAACGGTGTGCGTCACACCGTCCATCGTCAAGCTTGACGCCGACTGTCGCCCCAGATTATCGAAGGTGTTGGTCACCCCTTCGCCGCCGGCGCTGTCGAACCGGGCGGTCAACTGATGGCCGGAGATATCGTAACTGTAATAGACCGAACGTGCGTCGGTTGCCGGCAGGCCTGATCGCTGCGGCACAGTTTTCGTGGTGACCCGGTTCAGAGCATCATAGCTGTACGCCAGGGAGGATCCATCGCGTTTACGCAGCGATGTGCGATTGCCATTGGCGTCGTAGCCATACGCCTCGTAGTCATTGGTATCGACCGCGCCGGCCCTGGCACTGTTCACGTTGGGTAAGCATGGCGCTTTACAGGTCGTGGTCCAGACACCGTCGTCACGGCGACGCATCACCAGGAGACCTATCGCTCCCGTTCGTTCGTGCCGGCGAAGGATCGCGCAACCCTTCTGATCTTCGGTCTGCCAAAGCTCGAAGGGGAGATCATCGCCAAATGCATGGCCGCAGGGTAACGCGAGCGCGAAGATGTCGAACTGGCCCCAATCGATTTGCTTCATATCGTGATCTTTGGCTCTGTGCCGATCCTTCGGTGGTATCCGTCCCAAAGGTAGCGTTATACTTGCATATCGGCACACCCGAAGCAGGCATGTGCGAAGATTTTTAGCCCGCCGAAATTGACTAAGCGCCCGCTAATGCGGCGATACCACTATTGCCGCTATCGTCGAGACAGAGATGATCAATCAACGGGCTGGGGACTTTGTCTTCAACGTGCTCGTGGTATAGCCGAAGGGAAGGAAAAAATGTGCAACCCGGATAGCTCCCGGAGAAAGCGCCGGGTCCCGGTCGTGCTCCGTGTCGAAGAGCGCCGCCGCAAACAGTGCGGAAGGCTCCGCGTAATGACCCCCAGTTGCCGTGGGACGGAGCCGCAGGAGGTTGGCCAGCTTGACGTCGCCAATTGCCTGCTGAAGTGGCGGCACGACTTCGCTTTCGGGGTCGATAAGAATTCCGACCATCGCCGCGACCATCTGATGACGACCGTAGGCACCGGACACGAAACGACCGAGGCCTTTCGCGAGAAGATAATGATCCCTATGCTTTTTTTGCCGGCCCATTTTCTTGAATTCGAAGATGAGCTCGATCGCCCGCCCGGCGTCGTTCCACCCATAGACAATGTCTGTCCGCCGTTCATGTGTAAGTTCGGCAGTCTCAGGATCGATATCGTGGTGAACGCTTTCGGCCGCCCACATTCCGAGCAGGCCGCGGTCCCGCGCAGTGACATTCTCGACATAGGCTTTAAGGGCTTTGGTCAGCGCAGGTTCCTTCATCCCCGGATGGAAATGAGGCCGATTCACTGACGCCAGGAAGCGCCAACTATCGATCAAGGCGTCAACCGCGGCGGCTGCCGGTTTGAGCGGAAAGGCTGTTTGCCAATCGGTTCCGGTGCTCACGCAACCTCCGGATGAGATGTGGGCGCACTCCCATGTTGCACAGATCGGACGATGTGTTCGGAATCGCGGAGCGCCTGGCGCACGGTCCAGCTCCGTCGTGCCAATTGCCGGACCAGATAGAGCGCTCCATCGATCCAGATGTGCACATCGGGAACAAGCTGCAGAGCATCGCCGACAGGAATGACCGCCAGGCCGGCGTCGCGCAGCTTGTTCAATGTCGCAAAGACAAGCTCATCGTCCAGTTTCGTCTTAACGCTTGCGGGTGCGGTTTGCGCGCTAACATAGTCGATGCGGACAATGCCCAATGGCCCGGCTTTCCCCGGATTGGATGCCGTTACGGTGACATTAAACTTACCGCGGCCGCCAGTGCGATCCCGCCATTGCGTCAATGATGTTGCCAGTGCTGCTCCATAACTCTGGATATCATTGTGGCCCGCAGGTCGCTGCGCTGGCGTATCAAGGCTCTTGAAGCTGCGCGGCCGGATGGACGGCATAAATACCTCAACCGTCTCACGAACGAGAGCTTCTTCTTCGCCGCTCAAACCAAAATACCGGAAAACGTGCTGGTCGAATGTCTCGCGCAATTCACCGTAGCACTGAACTTGGTCGAGCTCGGGCATAGCGTGCATCAGCGCGAGCTGTTCACCTATTTGGGCCAGCGCGTCCTCGGCCGCAATCGGATCGGGCGCGGCTTCTACGTCGAAGAACGGGAATGTCTCGACATCTGCCAGGTGCACGCCGTTGCGCTCGCACAACATTTTCCAGCCGCGCATCATCAAGAAATAACGTGCCAAGCTCGATCGCAAATAAACGGCCGCGAACTGCAGCAGCGCCGCATCCTGCTGAGGGCCGGCAATCACGCCGATGCTGTGAGTGAAGCTGGCGGGTCCGTCATAATAGACGGCGCGCACGCTATGCTCCGTTCGGGAAAACCCATCGGGAAAGACGACGCGCGGCCCATCGAACACAGCCATGACGTCGTCATTGAGTCCAACCACGGTTTCATTCTCTTGCGGCCAGCCGCGCAAGAGCTGCGGGTGCAGGATCGGCGATCCAGCACTGAGTGCAGGCACCGGTATGAAAGGCATGTCCCTCAGCCGGCCAGCGTCTACGGCTTCCCGGCTACGGTCATTGAGGTGAATGCCCTTTCGATTCACCCAACGCCGGGACACGCGCGGGCCGCTCCAAAAATCTTCGAACGTGCCCCGTGCGGTAAGTCTCGTCCAAAGTGCTAGATCGTTCGCGTCACCCCACATCAAGGTGACGAGCAGCTGCGGGTCCTGAGCAACCGATCGGGTCTGGACGATGTGGCGATCGGCTGATTGCATCGTTAGCCGCCCGAAAGCGAGGCTCATATCTGCTTTGGGCACGCAATAGTCGAACGTCTCGCCAAACCTAATCCGTCCTTGATCGGCGGCAGGTCTGCGCGTCGCGATGAAAATATGACAGGTGTTCTCGGCCGTCGGAAACAGCAGGCCCTGTAGATCGCCGAAGTTGATGAGGCGCGACGGCGCATAGGATTCGAGCAGATGCGAGACGAACGAGGCGCTTGAAGGACCGAGAAATTGCCCGATCGGTAAGATCAGGCAGATGCGGCCTCCAGCAGCGAGGAAGTCCTGAGCCCGAAGCGCATAGGCACCCGCGATCTGGCGGCGAACGAATGGCGCGCGCGCCTTCTCCGCCCAGGTGTCCGCCGTCGTGACGTCTTGGCCCTCCGGCTCCGACCAAGGGGGATTGGAGATGATCAGAGAAAAACGCTTCTCTGAAAAGCCGTGCTCGGCACTGAAGAAGTCACCCGCCTTATCATGCTGTAGGTTTGCACCCTCAAGCGAGGGTAGCTTGGTCCGTTCGCGCTCTTGCGCCTCCATGATATCGGCTGGGTTGAGGCCTTCGAGGAGCGACAGATAGAGGCTGAACGCGGTAACGCGGCAGGCCATGAAATTGATGTCGGCGCCAAAAATTCGCTGCTGCAGTAAGGTGCCTCGCTCCTTGAACCCAAGCTGCCGTCTCTCGCGTGCTTCCGAGAGCGCGATGAGCCGACGATAGGCGGTGGTGAGCAAAATCCCCGATCCGCAGGCGCCATCGAAAATGGTCTCGTCTAACGGATCGGCCGAGGTCGCCAACGCCTGATCGACTGCCAACATCGCAAGATGCCGGGGCGTGTAATAGGCACCATCTTTCGCCTGCTGATCTGGCGACAGAAAAGATTCATAGAGGCCTGAGAGCAATTCGACTGGGATGAAGCTGAAATCGTAATTCCAGAATGCGCCCTGGCCTGTCTCCATGTCCGTCTGACGAAGGAACTGATCGAGCAAAAGAAAGCCGTCAGGAGTGAGCGCCGACCAAGGATCGTGGCGATCGTCGCCCAGAAAATCGCCGTTGAAGTCGCTCCGCAGCGAGTCAATCAGGGCTCTCAACCCTTCGCGATCACTGGCTGCGACCAGCGCATGCAACTGCTCGACGTCACGGCGGGCACGATAAGTCGTGCCCACGATTTCGCGATGCTCGAGATAGGAGATAAAGAGAATTTGCCCCATCAGCAGCTCGGAGCGCCGGCGATCCACTTTCACATCAAGTGAACCACTAAACCCCGTACGCGAGAGCTTCAGAACTGCCGCAGCAAGATTGTTCAGCAGCTGACGATCGACCCGCGCCTTCACGTCGAACCAGCTTGTCGCGCGACGGGTCAGATTGGCCGACGTGATATCAAGCGCGGAGAAAGGGCCGTCAGGCCGGGCGCCATCGAGGGTTAGTCGTTCGCCGGCACCCGAAAGTTTACGCGCAGGTAGAGCGAGTGCGCTGTCG